>CAZMNK010000093.1:0-21966 GCA_964567625.1 uncultured Enterobacterales bacterium
GCCCAGTCCGCCCCCGGGGGCACCAGGCAGCTGCGCAATTCCCCGATCCCGATCCCCGTGACCTGGGCCAGGATCCCTGCATCCTGGAGCTGCTGCAGGGTCCGGTCCAGCCGGTAGGAGGCCTCTCCGATCTCCTCCATGAGCAGAATGCAACCATCGGCCTGGAGTTGCCACGGCGTGCCACAAGTGGCCGCAAGCAGGCAGAGGTTCCCCCCCACCACCGGCCCCTGGGCCTGGCCCGGCACCAGCACGCGACCTGCCATGGCTGGCGGCCCTGCACCGCTGATCAGGCTGCGCAGCACCTGCCGGGATCGGTCATCGGCGTGGTCCGCCAGGGAGTGGAGCACTGGCCCATGTACGGCCTGGAGGCCAGCCTGCTGGAGGAGCGCGATGTGAAGCGCAGTGCCATCCGAAAACCCAATGACCGGACGAGGCAGCACACCAGCGAAATCCACACGCCCCAGCAGACGGGTCAGGCCATAGCCACCCCGCGCCATCCAGGCAGCATCCAGCCCGGGATCCGAGAGCGCCCAGGTCAGGTCGGCCAGTCGCTCCTCGTCGGTTCCCGCGAACATCCGCCAACGGGCACCCAGGTGAGGAGCACGAACCACCTGGTAGCCCCAGGCCTCGACCAGGCGGATTCCAGCTTCCAGCCCCTCGTGCGAGTAGATGCCAGAGGGAGCAAAGACCCCGATACGGGCCCCTGGCTGCAGGGCGGGTGGCGGCTGGGACACGGAGGAGGATGATAGCGTCACGACATGATCTGGGTGGTGCTGGCCTGTAGTGGGGAGCCGGCGATGGAGCCCGCGGAACAGCGGCCAGACCAGCCCCCACCAAGAACCCACAGGCGGTTGCGGGCCCTCCCGATGCCGGACAGCGTGCCCTTCCACGCCCGCACTCGGACCCAGCCCCTGACCCTGGTCGATGAACACGGACAGCCGCTCCTGGTGATCGAGGCTCTGGGCGTCAAGATCCGGATCGAGCGATTGCTGCCAGACCGCGCCTATGGCGCCTGCATCGGCTGTCGCGCTGAAGTGGCTGGCTGGTTTCAACGCCAGGGTCTCCTGGTCACGGAGACCACCGACCCGCAAGGGCTGGCCCTGGAAGAGGCCATGGTTCGTTGGCTGGACAGCCAACAGCAGGCCTTTCTGGACCATGGGCTCATCCGGGTCGGCGACCAGTGGAAATGCCCTCCCTGGTACGCCGAGCCCGGCTACCAGGGCCTGGTGGGCACTGTCTCCCGGGACTCCGGGGGCGCCTTCCAGTTGGCCACTGCCCCTCCCCCGCCCCGGTTGGAGTGATACCGCCTTCTCATGACTCAGACCCTCTGGTCCATCGAAGGCAACCGTCAGTGGCTGGACGGCGGCGCCATGTTTGGCAACGTCCCTCGGGCCCTCTGGGAACGCTGGACACACGCGGACGACCGGCACCGAATTCCCCTGGCCTGCCGGGCGTTGTTGGTCCAGGAGTCCGGGCGAACCGTGCTCTATGAGACGGGCATCGGCGCATTCTTCGAACCCAAGCTCCGGGATCGCTTTGGCGTCGTGGAGACCGAACACGTGCTCCTGGACAACCTGGGGCATGCCGGCTTCACGGAAGAGGACATCGATGTCGTCGTGCTCAGCCACCTCCACTTCGACCATGCCGGAGGGTTGCTGAGCCCCTGGACCCCCGAGGGTTCCTGTCACCTGCTCTTCCCCAGGGCGACCTATGTGGTGGGCGCCGCTGCCTGGGAACGGGCGCGACATCCTCATGCCAGGGACAGAGCCTCCTTTCTGCCCCACCTCAACCGCCTCCTGGAAGAGAGCGGACGCCTCGAGATCGTGACCGATCAACAAAGCAGCACGCTGGGGCCGGGGGTGCGCTTTCACCGCTCCGACGGGCACACTCCTGGACTTCTTCTGGCCGAGATGGACACCGCCGTGGGGCCGCTCGTCTTCTGCGGGGACCTGATTCCCGGGGTCCCCTGGGTCCACGTGCCCATCACCATGGGGTACGACCGTTACCCGGAACTGCTCATCGACGAAAAAGAGGCCCTGCTGGCCGATCTCCTCCCCCGTGGAGGCCACCTGTTCTTCACCCACGACCCGTCGGTGGCCCTGGCCCGGGTCGGCCGAGACGAGAGGGGCCGCTACCGCGCCGAGAATCCTGTGGAAAGACTGGACCGATGGGTCGTCTAGGGCAGCCGACCCGTTTCTGGGCGGGTTCGAAGCCGGGGTAGAGTTCCCCTGTGCCCCTCCTGCTCGTCCTGGCCGTTGCCTGCGCTCCCAAGCCCAGCGTGATCCGCGGGGACCGGCTGGTCAAGGACCTCACCCAGACCTACAACGCCGCCGCCGGGGTGAGCGCCGGGGCCGCAAAGCACTGGCTCGGTTCCGCCCAGGGATGGGGGCCGGGCCCCCAGGCGGGGCTCGTCAGCGAACGAGCCTACCCAGGTGACCTGGCCTGGTGGATGGGGGTGGGCTGGAGTTCCCACGCACTCCTGGACGCCACCGGCACCTTCGAAGGAGGGCACGGCGAACCCCTGACGGACACCGCCACCGAGGGCCAACAGGTCCTGTACTGGGGTGAGACAGGGATCCAGTACTCCCCTGACCGCGGCTGGAACACGGAGCGACTGGGCGTTCGGCTCTTCATGCGCGGCACCCTGGCCCTGGGCGCCATTCAGACCCAGATGGACCTTCCCTACAGCGGGGGTCGCACCCGCCTGGAAACAACCGACCTGCTCGTCGCCCCCAATGGCCACGTGGGTCTTCAGTTCATCTGGAAGGAGCGCTGGGACATGCGACTCTTGTGCGGAGCCGCGCCGGTGGCGGCTTTTGACCGGGCTGAACTGGGCGGCGGCGACAATGGGCGTGTGACCCTCCGCACGCACGCCACCCTGGAGACCCTTGTCCGCTTCTGACGACAGGCTCCCCACCGGCCCCCTGCTGTTCTGGAGTGCGATCGGAATCGCCTTCCTGCACACGGGTTCGCTCCCGCTCACCACCAACGACCTCTTCATCTACCTGGCAATGGGACGGGAGATGGTCGAGAGCGGCACACTGCTCGAGGAGGAATGTTTCACCTTCACCGCTGCCGGCACGCCCTTCGTCAATGGCACCTGGGGGTTCTCGGTCCTGGCACACCACCTCTACGAGTGGGTGGGACCCAATGGTCTGCGATTCTTGAATGGCATTGCCGTGGCCAGCACGGTGGCCATCATGGGCCTGGCTGCCCGAGCCCGAGGGGCCGATCCGAGGGCAGCAGCCATCGCGGCCCTGTACGCGTGGTGGATGCTGTTGCAGAACACCATCGTGCGCGGCCAGACCTGGGTCTTCCCGATCTTCGCCGCCCTTTCCTGGCTGGCCTCCACGCGCCGTCATCCCGCCACAGCCATCCTCGGAGGAGCGGCAGGAGGTGCGATCTGGGCCAATCTCCACGGGTCCTTCCCCGCCGGCCTCGTGGCCTTCGGAGCATGGGCCGTGGGCCAGGCCTGGGATGCCCGCGACTGGAGGGCAGGCCTCACTCCCGGACTTGTGGCCGTGTCCCTGGCCCTCGGTGCCTGTCTCGGACCCTATGGCCCCGGGCTGTGGGGCTATGTCCTGGACAACTCCACGCTGCCTGTGGCCCGGGGCTTCGTCGAGTGGCTCCCGCCATCCCCGACCGAGCTCCATGGAATTCGGCTGTACGGGGCGTTTGGACTCTGGATCCTGCTCCTGGGGCGTTCGCCGAGACGGGCACCCACCTCCTGGATCCTCCTGCTGCTGGGATTCGGCCTGCTGGGGGTGCGGGGCTCGCGCTTCGTGGCCTGGTTTGGGCTGGCGACGACCCTTCCCCTGGCCATGCGACTGTCAGCCTCGATGAGCGTGGAAGGGGGGCTGCCAAGGCGACTCGTTCGGCCACTTCAAGGAGCCCTCGCCGCCCTCTGGGCAGTGCTCCTGGCCAGGGGCCTGGCCCCGCTGGACGCCCCTCTGGAGGCCATGACCCCCATCACCCTGGTCGATGCCATCGCCGAGGACCTGTCGGACGATGATGCACAGGCTCGGGTGTTCACGCCTCCGGAATTCGGAGGCTACGTGGCCCAGCGGCTCTACCCCCGCGCACTGGTGAGCGGAGACATTCGCACCTGGATCTTCGATGACGAGGCCTGGGGCTTCTACCTGGGTGTCTCGGCCACAAGCCCGGGGTGGGAGGAGGCGCTGAAGGAAGAAGGGGTCACTCACTTGCTGCTCTGGACCCCCTTTCACGGTCAGGACCTGGACCCTGCCGTGGCCAGAGACGAAAACTGGGTCGAACTGGCCCGCTCGGAGAATGGTTCCGCCTGGCGCCGGGAGGGCGACTGAGCGTGGGTACCTTCAAGGATGTTGTGGGCGAGTTGTCTGACCGGCTGGACGAGGACGTCCTGCGAGCCCTGTTCGCCGCGATCTCCGTGCCCACGAACCGTATCAAGGAGGACCTGGAGTCCAGCGGATTGTCATTCACCGATCCCGAGGCTCGAAGCTGGCCCAGCCTCGTGGAGCTGGACACTGCGGCCGAGTCCCTGATCGCAAAGGCTGTCAGTCGTTCCACCCTGACCGGTGCCCTGTCCGGAGCGGCAGGTGCAGCAGGTGTTCCCCCTGAGGTCGTGGCCTCCATGCTCCAGGACATCCGGCTGGCTCAGCGACTGAGCGTGCTGTATGGGGTGGACCCCGCCACGGACCGGGGGAATGTGCTTCTCTGGCGTGCCCTGGGCGCAGCCTGGCAGGTCCCCGTGCCCGAACAGGGATCTCTGGCCCTGCGCATTCGCGACCTGCCGTCGGCCCTTGGAGCCCAGGTACCTGCACCCAACCAGGCCGCCGTGTGGATGACGCGCCACATCGTGCGAAGGGCCGTTCGACAGGCGACCCGGCGGCTCTGGCGCTGGATCCCGGGGGTGGCCACCGGGCTCTCCACCGTCCAGGGTCGCAAGCGAGCAAGGGCTCACGGTGAGCGCATGCACGACCTCTACCGAAGAGCGTGGACCGGAGAGCCGCTGGACCTGTGCACCGCGGTGGATGTCGAAGAAGTGACGAGCTGAGCACGTCGTCCCCAGTGGGATAAGGAGCGCCGGCTTGGAGGCCTGAATGATCCGCGAGTTGCTGCGCTTTTCCCCCCTGGCTGAGGGTAGCCAGGCTCCAGCCCTCTCCCTGACAGCCGATGAAGGCACCTGGATCAAGCTGCGGGACTTCGAGGGACACCTCAACGTGGTGCTCTACTTCTTCAGGGACGGCGAGATTCCGGAGAGCGCTGAACTGCTGAAGAACCTCAATGCCAACCGGCAGCACTTCGAGGACCTGGAGACCGCAATCTTCGGCGTCTGCGCGAAACGGACCGACCAGCTTCGGGCCCTGCGCGACTCCCTGGGGCTCGACTTCTTCCTGATCTACGACCCCCTGGCCGTGACCGCTCGGGGGTTCGGTGCCTCCGGCCGGGTCCGGCCCTACTGCAAGGACACCCTCTTCGTCATTGGAAAGGACCAGAAGATCGCGTTTTCTTCCCGTGGACAGCCCACGGTGGAACAGGTCCTGTCCGCGGTCGCTGGCCTCCAGGGCATGGTGGCCCCGGAAGCCGATACCGTGGACGAGAGTGCCGACCAGACCTCTCCCGAGAAGTCCGCGGTCCGGGACCCGGGACAGGGCCCCGCCCGAGTCCTCGAGATCGACTCCGAGAAGGCTGTAGAGATGCTCGGCGAAGAGGACAGCCTCTACATCCTGGTCGACGTCCGCACGGTCTCGGAATTCGAATCCGATCGCTCCCCGATCGCTCAGCACATGCCCGTCGACGAACTCACCCATCGGTACCACGAGCTGGGACAGACCGATCACCTGATCTTTGTCTGTCAATCCGGTGGACGTTCCGCCCAGGCAGGGGAGTTCATGTGCTCCATCGGTTCCTCGGAGATCTACACGGTCGGCGGGGGAATGAGTGGCTGGGAAGGCGACCGGGAGTCCGGGCCGGTCGGAGGGTAAGCCCATGGGCCAGGAACTCAGTATCGTCGAGTTGATCGCCCACGCGGACATCGTGGTCCAGCTGGTGCTCCTGACTCTGGTGGGGATGAGCATCGCCTGCTGGGTGATCATCCTGGCAAAGCAGCGGACCATACGAAAGGCCAGCGGTCAGTCGGCCAGGTTCATGGAACTCTTCTGGGGGGCTCGCCGACTGGACCATGTCTACGAAGAGAGCAAGGAGTTCGACTGCTGCCCGGTCGCCGAGGTCTTTCGGTCGGCCTATGTCGAGCTCCACAAGCTGAGTACCAGTGCCCAGCAACAGGGCGACGGCATCATGGCCATGGACATGACAGCCTCGGACAACCTCCAGCGTTCCCTGCGACGAGCCAGGAACCACGAGATGACCAGCCTGGAACGCCTCATCCCCTTCCTGGCCACCACTGGCAGCACGGCGCCGTTCATCGGGCTCTTCGGAACGGTCTGGGGCATTCTGCGGGCCTTCCAGCGCATTGGAGCCACAGGCAATGCGAGCATCCAGACCGTGGGACCGGACATTGCCCACGCCCTGATCGCCACCGCAGTGGGCCTGGCCGCTGCCATCCCGGCCGTCATGGCCTACAACTACTTCGTCAGTCGTCTCCGCGTGATCGGTGGTGAACTCGACAACTTCGCCGCCGACTTCCTGAACATCGTCAAGCGCCACTTCCGGAGCGCCTGAGAGGCCATGGGCGCACAGATGCCCGACCAAGGGGGGGGAGATCGGCCGATGATGGCCGATATCAACGTCACTCCCTTTGTCGACGTGATGCTGGTGCTCCTGGTGATCTTCATGGTCACCGCCCCGATGATGGTCACCGGGCTGCCCATCGACCTGCCCCCTGTCGATGCGCCTCCTCTGGATGCCCCGGACCAGGAACTCATCATCTCGATCACCGAGGACGGCACCCTCTTCCTCAACGAGACCTCCTTCACCCTGGACGATCTCAACACCAGGCTGGGGGCCATCGTCCGCGAGAATCCGCACCAGGACGTGTACGTCAAGGCCGACGGCTCCGTGCCCTATCGAACAGTGGCCAGTGTCATTGCCGCAGCCCGCAGGGCCGGCATTTCCAAGGTGGGCCTGGTGACCCGTCCTGGAGAGCCCGAGTGAGGAGTGAGCGACCCCCCACGCCGCTGCGCCCGGAACCCTTCCGGCCCGGCCGGGCACTGCCCCTGTCGATCCTCGGTCACGCCGCCCTCTTCCTCGGTGTGTGGGTGTTCTCCACCCGGGCACCGGAGGCGAGTGTCCTGATCGATCCCGACGAGGTCATGGAGGTCCGGATGGTCTCCCTGCCGCAGCCCAAGGCCGCCATCCCCCAGAAGGCCCAGCGCCAACCCCCTCCCCCTCCCCCTCGAAGGACCACCCCCGTCCCCGAGGCCCTTGCCACACCGGAGGCAGAGCCCCTCGAAGAGGCACCTGCCGAGCCCCAGGCGGACCTGGAACGGCAGGCCCGCCGCGAGGATCTGTTGCGCCAGATGCAGCGCGAGGCCCTCCTGGAGAACCTGCGGAACGCACCCGAGGGACCAGTCGACCAGGCCGCCACCACCTCCACGGGCGACCTGGATGCCGACGGCTCCGCGGAACAAGGGATCGGGGACCTGGAGCGTGCTCGCTACAGCGAAGAGGTCCGGCGAGTCTTCTATCGTGACTTCAACCCGCTTCAGGATGACCCGGCTCTCACCACCCTGGCCTGGGTGTGGATCGACGACACCGGGCGCATCCTCAGGCACGAAATCAAGACACCAAGCGGCGACGGCAGCTTTGACGCCGCCGTCGAACGGGCCATTCGCCTGGTGGACGGCGTGCCAGTCCCCCCAGAAGGCCTGGTGGTCAACGGAGCGCTCCGCCTGGATCTCGTGTTCAGGACCGTGGACCAATGAGACGCCTGCTGGCCATCCCCCTGCTGGTCGCTGCTGGCCTCTGCCTGGTGTGGCCCAGCGGCCCTACTCGAGCCCAGGAGACGCCCCAGGCTCTGCGCGTCGAGATTCGAAAGCCCGGCGGACAGGATCTTCCCCTGGCCCTCCCCCCACCTGTGGGTCCCCAAGGCCCCGAAGCGGAGCAGATCTGGTCCCTGCTCCAGCGGGACATGGACCTGTCCGGGTACTTTCGACTGGTCGATCCCGACGCCTTCATCGAGCCACCTGGTAGCGACCCCCGCCCTGGAGGCTTTTCCTTTCTGGATTGGGACGTCCCTGGCGCGGTGGTACTGGCCAAGACCGAGTTGGTGCCCCTCCCGGATGGGTGGAGGCTGAATGTGTGGGTCTACGACGTGCCCAGCCGTCGCAAGCTCGGAGGGCGCTCCTTTACCGGCACCTCTGACCAGCTGCGGACCCTGGGGCACCGTGCCGCCAATGAGATCGTGCGCCAGGTGACGGGGGAACCGGGCGTGTTCGACACACGCTTCGCTGCGGTCAAGTCCACCCGAACCGGCAAGGAAGTGGTGCTGATCGACGTCGATGGCCAGCGTATGGTTCCCGTGACCCGAAACGGATCGATCAACCTCCAACCAGCATGGGCCTCCTCCGGCTCCTTGCTGGCCTACACCAGCTACCGAGCCGGCAACCCCGATCTCTACATCGCGGACCTGGCCACGGGGCGCACGCGCCGGATCTCGGCTCGCCAGGGGCTCAACGCCGGAGCTGCCTGGGACCCTTCAGGGGACCGGCTTGCCCTGACCCTGAGTGCGGGTGCCGACTCCGATGTTCACGTCATCCACCCCGATGACGGCCGGAGATTGCGCCAGGTGACCCAGGGAGGCGGTATCGACATCTCGCCGACCTGGTCTCCAGATGGTCGCTTCATCGCCTTTGCATCTGAACGCTCGGGGGGAGTGCACATCTACGGGGTCCCTGCCGCCGGCGGCGGTCGTCCCCAGCGCATCAGCTTCACAGGCTCCGAGAACACCGACCCCGCCTGGTCTCCCCAGGGAGACGCCATCGCCTATGTCAGCCATGACGGCCACTTCGACATCTTCGTGGCGGAAATCTCGGAGGGGGCCCCGACCGGCCGGGTGACACGCATCACGCAGAACCAGGGCAACAACGAGGAGCCCACCTGGTCCCCGGACGGACGGTACCTTGCCTTTTCTTCGGACCGGGGTGGCTCCTCGCAGATCTGGTTGAGCACGGTGGATGGTCATCACCAGGTCCAGGTCACCTCCGGAGGGAGCTACACCAGTCCCGCCTGGTCTCCTCGCCTGTCCTGGTGAGCCGCGCAGCCATCGACCTGGGGAGCAACTCCGTCCTGCTCACCGTGCTGGATGAGGAAGGGCGGCTGGTCCACGACGAGGCCCGAGTGGTGGCGCTGGGTCGGTCACTGGGCGATGGCGGCCAGTTCCTGCCGGACCGGATGGAGGCCACCCAGGCCGCCCTCACGGACTATGTGCGCACCGCGTCCAGGCTGGGAGTAAGCGCACCTGAGATTCGCGCCGTGGCAACCTCCGCCGCCCGCAGGGCCACGAATGCGCCGGCGTTCTTCGACAGCCTGGAAGTCCGGCTCGGGCTGCGTCTCCAGATCATTTCCGGCGAGGAGGAAGCGCGCCTGGCCTATCTCGGCGCGCGAGTTGACCTGCCGACCCCTCAGGGCCCCTTCCTGGTCATCGACGTGGGGGGGGGCAGCACGGAGTTGATCCTGGGGCGAGGGCCCGAGATCGCCCGGCGCATCTCCGTGGAATCCGGGAGTGTGCGCCTGACCGAGTCTCATCTCGGCATCGCCCCGACGGACACAGCGGTGGCCAGTGCCCGGGCTCACGTGGAGAGCCTGGTCGCCTCCTTCGACTGGGACCCGTCCGTGGTGGCGGCCATCGCGGTGGCCGGGACGGCGACCACCCTGGCAGCCATGGATGCCGGGTTGAACACCTATGACGGGGCTGTGGTCCACGGACACCCCCTGAGTCGCGCCCGTCTCCAGCACTGGTCGGCGCGACTGCAGACAGCCTCCCCCGACGAGCGCAAGTCACTCGCCCGGGTCTCCCCTCAGAGGGCCGATGTCCTGCTGGCTGGCGCCTTGCTGATCGACACCGTCCTCGCGGCGGCCGGGCTGGACGGCTGCACCGTCAGCGATCGAGGTCTGCGCTTCGGGCTGTTGACCGGAGCCCGCCCAGAGTTCAGCTCGCCCCCAGGCTGAAGTGCACTCGCCAGGGCACCTCCCCCCGCTGACTGGCCCACTCGTGCTGCCAGTAGACCGGGTTGAAGCCCAGATCCATCTGAATGGGCCCGACCGGAGTCGCATAGCGCAGTCCCAGGCCTGCGCCGTACCGCAGCAACGGTTCCGCGTCCTCCGTCAGGGAGGTGGTCTGTAGGCCCGGGTCGATGAGCCAGACATTGCCGATGTCGGCGAACAACACCACAGATGCATCCGACCACTTGGCGAGCCCCAGGCTGGAAAAGGGCATCCACCACTCCACCGAAGCCAGGGCGAAGGCATCTCCGCCAGTCGGTACCCAGCGGTCGGTGGCTGCTTCCGCGGAAAGGGGTTCCAGGTCCTCGGGCCAGGGAAGCTCCGTGGGTGCCACGCGGTTCTTCGGACCCACGCTGTCCACGGTATGCCCGCGCATGCTGCTGGCTCCACCAAGCCTGAACCGGTCTTCGACGGCCAGGGTGGTGCCCTCACCAGGCACCCAGCCAACGCCACTTCGGACCCGCAGGTGAAGCTGGTGGGGGCCCACGGGCTGGATCCAACGGGCGCTTCCCTCCAACCGCAAGCCCAACCAGCCGGTTGTCCAGGGTTCGATGAACTGCAGATCCACAGACAACCGTCCTCCCGAGGTGGGGTTGAGCAGGTCATCCCGGCCATCCAGAACCCCCGAGAGCCCCAGGCTCCCCTGCCAGCGGCGCTCAGGCGACCCCTGCCAGGGTTCCCCTGTGAGCAGGGCGCCGGAATCCACGTCTTCCAACAGGCGTGACTGGATCCGGGTGTCGAGGGCCAGCTGGCGCTGGTCTTCGCGAATCAGGGCTACACCGAGCGCCACACCACTTCTGGAGAGTCGGTATGTGGGCTCCTGCTGGCGATCGCTGACCAGTCCATCCACAAAGAGCAGCTGGCCTCGTCTGGGCAGGTTGGGTGCCTCGTAGCGGACCGCTGCACGCCATTCTGGGGTGCTCACTTCCGGGATCCAACCATCACCGTCGTATCCAAATCCCACCTGGGCGGTGCCTGACACCCGGTGCCCCAGCCCCCAGAGATGCCTGAGTGTGCCCCGAGTAAAGGCCCTCAGTCCCACGTCGGTGGCCAGGCCTCCGCCTGCCTCAACCGAGAGCCTTGGCTTCTCCTCCACGTCGACGATGAAGTCGCGAATGCCCGGATCGTCTCCAGCCCAACGTGCATCCACGAAGTCGAAGAGATCCAGTTCGTACAGCAGTGCCCGAGTCTCCCCCAGACTCTTTGGCGTGGCCAGGTCACCCACTTCAACCGGAATCTCCCGAGCCACCCGCCCGGGCCGTGTCCGCCCCACACCCCGCAAGGCAACACTTCGAACGTAGACACGCTCGCCTTCCTCCAGCTCGATGCCCACGTGGGCCTGCAGTCCATCGCTGCTGATCCGCAGCTGGGCCCGGGCGTCGGCGGACAGGTACCCCCGGCTTCGGTGCGCTGCAGACAGATCAGCGGACAACTCCTGGATCCGCACGGGGCTCAGGTCCTGGTTCACCATCGCTTCCACCCGGTCCCGAAACGCCACCACCACTTCCGGGTCTCCACCCAGGATGACCATGTCCTGAAGCACAGCGCGAGGTCCCTCCTCGACCGTGACTCCCAGTCCCACAAGCCGAGTGCGGCGCCGGTCCTCCACAGGCCCCCCTTCGGCGGAGACCTTGACCTGGAGGTGCCCCATGGAACGGTAGAGGTCCTCCACGGCCTCCACGGCACGGACAAGGTCGCGATCCGTGATCTGGGAACGGCGAAGCAAGCTGGTGCGCCCCAGGGAGGCCGGGGCCGCCTGGGCCATGGCCTCCCGCAACATCCCATCCTCCAGGGTGGAGTTGCCCTCAAAGGTGATGCCTCCAGGGGGCACCCGGACCCTCAGACCGGGGCTGCCCCGGACCACCACGACCCGTTCACTGCCCTCCTCTTCCAGTTCCAGGTCTACCCAGGCATCCCGGTACCCCTGGCGCTGCAGTGCGGCGATGAACTGTTCTTCCATCTCCTCCAATTCCCAACTGCTCAACTGGCTTCGGACGGACAGGTCCACCTCGCGCTCCAGGACCGAGAGGCGCCAGGGCAACACCGTCCAACGGGACAACCCCCATCCCTCGGTGCGGAGACTTGTGTGGTTCCCCAACTCGACGATCACCGAGGCCCGCACCTCGGTATCAGCGAGCACCGCAACCCGAGCCTGGGTCCAGCCGAGGCCACGCAACTCCTCCTCCAGCGACTGTCGGCCCTGCTCCAAGGTCACGGGTGGAAGCCGCCTGGAGGGTCGGCGAGCCACCAGGCCGGCCTTGCGCAGGATCAGGCGGGCCCGCCGAGCGAGTCCAGGGTCCTCGATGCCGACCAGCGTGACCTCCAGGAGCCGAAGGGGCTCCCCCTCCTCCACGCGCAAGGCCAGGTCCACCTGGCCACCCACGACCGGTTGGGCTCTGGCCTCGACCACCACGTTCGGGAAACCGGCCTCCCGGTAGAGGCGACCAACCCGCTCCTCCAGTGCCGGGCGATCCATGGCATCGAACCAGGGACGTCCAGGGCTGGCGTCGGCTGCCTTTCGAACCAGGGCCGGTGGCAGGGAGCGTCCACCGTCCAGCCTCACACCGCGAACGACCGGCGCGGGCTGAACCCTGTAGACCAGTTGAACCACCGGAATCGGCTCGCCCCCCGGTCCCGAACCTGCCCCGGGAAACACGTGGGCCTCGACAGCCTCGAACAGCCCCAGACGGACCAGCAGTTCCAGGTCCGTCCGGACGTCCCAGGGGCGATAGGGCTCCCCGGAATTCGCACGCAGCAAGGGGACCAGGTAGTCCCCGGGCAATGCTCCGGTGGTCGTCTCCAGGCTGACCTGGCCGAGCGGGAGTCCCCGGGTCCAGCTTTCCGGCACCTCGTCGGCGAGCACGGCTCCGAGAAGAAGGAGCGTGAAGATCATTCCAGCTCCCAGCGCCACACCAGGTCCGCTCCCCAGGCACCATCGACGGGAAGACCCGCCTCCTCCTCCAGGCTTGCTCGGTACAGGGTGAGGTACATCGCCCCGGCCAGGTCTCGCTCGATGGCCCAGTACCGCTGGTCCCAGTCCGCGAGATTGATGTCGCCGGTCAGGGTCCACTCTCCCAGTTCCTTCTCAGCCAGAAGGCGCCAGTCCGAGCTGACCGAGTCCCCCCGTGGAGACATGCCCGTCACCAGGTCGATGCGATCCGGCATCACGTCCAGCCTGCCGCCGGTCAGCCGGGCTTCAGCACGGCCCTGTCGCACCCCGGTGACCAGGTCCAGCCCCTCCATCAACAGAGCGGCATTGATGCCCCCAGCCCGCTCCACCTGCTCCCGGGTCATGCCAAAGAGCAACAGGGCATTGATGTCCGCCATCGGCAGCGACGGCTCCGATGACGCCGAGGTCGACCAGTCCGAGTAGGGTCCGCCCACCCGGTAGGAGATCGCGTAGTCCGTGTCGCCCGAAGCCACCCGGGTGGCCAGGTCGAAGTCGAGCTCGGGATCGAAAGACCAGGGCTCGACGTACCGGAGTTCTGCCCGCCTGACCTCGAACACCCGGTTCTGGAGGTTGAGGGTTCCCCCTGGTCGCATGCGCACCCAACCGGTCATGCCCACCCGGTTGGTGTCCCCCAGGACCGTGAGCTGGGCGTCACAAGTCCCCTCCCCCACGTTGTTGCGCACGAGCACGGTCCCGTCTGCCTGCACCAACAGGTCATAGGCAAACAGGGGGGCTGTGCTGCTGGGTGCATCCATTTCCACCAGGAGTTCCTCCCCTGGCTCCAGGAGCCAGGACTCCCAGTCGATACGCTCGACAAATCGCATCTCTTCGATGACCACGTCACCGGACAGCAGCAGCGCATCTGGCGAACCCGCCAGGCGCAAACTGGCACTCCCCGTGGCCGCCGGGAGATCCTCCAACAGCTTGATCCGGCCTTCCTCCAGGGTGGCGACAAGCTCGTAGCGTGTCGGAATCCAGCCCTCGGCCTCCAGGGATCCCGAGCCAGCCAGGTCCCCACCGCCCACGGTTCCCGCGAAGGCTCCGATCTGGTAGCCCTCTTCCGTGCCCTGGACAGAAAAGGTCACGTCCTCAAAGGGGTGTGGGAACCAGGCCGCCTGGAGCACCGACACGGTCCCTGTGGCCTCCAGGCGGGTGTCTCCACCGTCCTGGTGAAAACCAAGATGGGCCGTGCCGACCGAGCGCGTCACCTCGGGGACTGCCGCCCCCAGCCAGGCCATGTCCAGCTGACCGGTCCCATCCAACTGCCATCCCTGCGCCGGGCTGAACTGTCCCTGGGTCTCCAGGCTGGTCTCCCCCCCGACCAGCCGCAGGTTCTCCCAGGAGAGAGTCTCACCCGTCAGCGTCAAACGCCAGGGCTCCGGGTTCACGATCTCCTGGGCCCCCCACGCCAGCTTGACCTGGTCCAACACCAGTTCCCCTTCCAGGTCGGCATCATCCAAACTTCCATCGAGCACCAGGCCACCGGAAGCCCTCGCGACAATGGCCCGTCCATCCGCCGCACGTGGCACGAAGACATCCAGGGGCAGATCCGCGAGCCCGCCGTCAAGATGCAGCAGGTGAGGAGCCGCGCCTTCCAGGGTTCCACGACACCACACGGCCTCGCCAAGCAGGTCCCCGTTGAAGACCCACAGGTCGTCCTCGGTGGTGAAGCTGAGGCGGGAATCCCCCACCGCCTCTTCTCCCAACAGGGTCTGGTGCAGGGTGAGCTCGCCTGCTGGCTCCCAGTGGTCCAGGCTTCCGCCCAGGGTCAGGTCCAGTTCGAGCACCCCCTCCAGGGGCAGTTCCTCGTCCGCCAGGGTGTCCAGGTCGGCCAGGTGAAGGTCCTCGCCCGTCACCTGGATGTCCAGGGTTCCATCGTTGGCAACCTGGCCGTTCCCGCTCAGGCGCCCGGTGCCCCCACCGCGTTCCAGCACAGCCTGCTCCAACAGGAAGCTTCCTTCCTCCAGGCGGCCATGGGCCTCCCCCACACCAAAGCGTTCTCCGAACAGGTCGACCTCTCGAAAGCCCAAGTCAAACTGGCCATCCAGAGCTTCCGGGGATCCATGCAGGGTGAGGGTCCCCGATACCAGGCCGTCCAGTCCCTCTGTCTCCGAGAACACCCCCAGAAGGTCGCTGACTTTCCCCTCCTCCACCTCGAGGCCCAGGTCCAGCCCCAGGGACTCTTCGAAGACCAGGTCGATGTCTCCTCGGACCGAGGTGTCTCCAACCCGAGAGACCAGGTCCCCGAGCTCCAGCACCACCACGTCGGCCCCAAGATCTGCCCTGACCTGGTCGACCTGGAGAGACTCGCCCCCCAGGAAACCGAAGAGCCGGAAGTCAACCAGCGCGGCCTGAGCCGCCACCTGGAGGGAGTCAAAGGGCCCCTGGAGGGTTCCAGTGACCCGTCCTCGCCCTTCGAGGTTCACGTCGGCCAGAGGCGCGAGATCCCGCAGGTCCAGGTTCACATCGGCGGAGAGCGACAGGGGACCCTGGGACGTGAAACCGCTGGTTGCCTCCACGGACCCGGAGGTGCGACCCAGCACCACCTGGCGGCCGTCCAGGGTGATGCCTTCAGCATCCAGGGTCAGATCGCCATCGATCCAGCCCCGAGACAGTGCGATCAGCGGGTCCGCACCAGGGTCCTCCATGGGCCCGGCACCGGTCCGGAGATGCTGTGCCGCCAGGGTAAAGGGGCCCTGGATCGCCAGAGGTGCCAGGGTTCCATCGAGTTGTGCTTCCAGGTCCCCCGTGAAGTCCACCCAGGCCCCGTCGGAGACATCCGTGCGCTGAAGCGCCCGGGCGAGGTCAATCCCCTCCCCTTGCACCCGCAGATCCTCCACCGTGCCATCCCACCCCAGGAAGCCATCCGCGACGACCTCTCCATCGGCCCAGTGCCATCGCAGGGGTTGAACCACCACGCCCTCGGGACTCAAGGCCAGGACGCCAACGGCCTCTTCGAAGTCGTAGTGGTCTCCGGTTTCCTCGTCGACGAGGACAAGCTCGGTCAAAAGGGCGCCTTCCGCTGAGGGGCCATCCACCTCCAGGTCCAGGCGCACCCGTCCTGAGGGCTTCAGGGGTCCGGGGAGGGCCTCGGACAGGGCATCCAGGTCCACATCCAGTTGAAGGTCGGCTCGTCCCTTGCCATCCAGGTCCTTTTCGACCTGTCCCCACAAATCCACCATGGGAAAGTCCAGGTCCACCCGTGGCAACCGCACATCGCCTGGCCCCAGGGTGGCCCCGAGCACCCGGGTGGGCTGAGACCGCTGCCTGGTCTCCCCGACCCGGACCTCCACGGCCCCCACGCTCAGGTCGAATCGCCCGGGTTCCAGGTCCGGTCGCACCCCAAGTCCTTCCAACTGCAGAGTGGTATCCACCGAGGTGAACTCGACCTCCAGGTACCCGCTGTTGACGATGAGTTCGTCCCAGGGGAACTCATCCAGAGTGGCTTCACCCTGGCGCAGGGCCGTGAAGCCACGCAGTCCCTCTTCGTCGAGCACCAGGCGAACCTGTGGCCGGTCGAGGGCAAGCACCGAGAGGACCGGCCGACCCGCCCGAATTCCGGGCTGGGCATAGACCCGGTCTGCCTGAATCGCCGCGCTTCCGGACTCTCCGACCACCAGTCCATGGACCGTCAGCGCAGGTGGCCAGAGATGAATTCGCACATCCTCGATCAGGACCGGCTCTCCCGTCACCACCGAGGCCAGGTCCTCCAGCCGGCGATCGACCTGGCCCCTCACCCCAGGCAGGTCCACCGCCAGTCCCACCGACAGCAAGAGCGCCGTGAGCAGCAGGAGCCGACCCAGGACCCGTCGTGCGCTGGCAAAACGACCTGCCATTCCGAGAATCAGACGCCCTCGAAGAACAGAAGCCCGGCCCGGGAATGCCATCCCCAGGCCGGGCGCCATGCATGGAGCGAGAGACGGGACTCGAACCCGCGACAACGAGCTTGGGAAGCTCGGACTCTACCAACTGAGCTACTCTCGCGCGTGGCCTGGAGCGTAACCAGCACCTTGCCCCTGGCAAACACCGCTGCGCTGGTCACCCCCGCTCCAGCCCCTCCAGGGCCCGCAGGCGAAGCTGCACCTCGACAGGACGGAATTCTGGCGCGAGATCGGCGACTTCCTTGAGTTGACGGATGGCCCGGCGGGTCTTCCCGACACGAGCGCTCAGGCCGGCCAGGTGGAAGAGCGCCGCTGGGAACTCAGGATCGCCTTCATCGACCTCGTCGACCGCATCCAGGAGGCTCTCCCTGGCGCCACTGAGGTCACCTTCACCCGCCCTGGCGAGTGCCCGCAGGGCCGTTGCGCGGAGACCTTCGACCCCTTCCAGGGCCTTGGTTGCGGGGCCGAAGAGGCCCATCTCCAACAGGGCACAGGTATCGGCCAACGGGTCATCCGCGATGTCCCTGCCCGCCTGACGCAGCGGGTCTCGCCGCATGGCGCTGGAGAACTCGTCCTCGTTGGGAGAACTGAATTCCGGAACCTTGCCCGCCTTGGGCTTGGGTTTGGGCTTGGGCCTGGCGGTGGTGGGGCCCAGGTCGCCAAAGAGATCGCTGAGCAAACCGTCGCCGCCCTCGATCTCGTCGGGTCCGCTTCCCTGCTCCGTCTTCTCGGCAGTCTCGAAGAAGGCCTCGGCTTCTGCCGTGATGTTCTCCTCTCCAGACGGTTCCGGGTCGGCTGGGCTGGCCTCCTCCTCCGCGGTGCCCTCTCCGTTGTCAGTGTCCGCATCGTCGATGAGTTCCTCTTCGTCGTCGAGCAGGTCCTCGTCGTCGTCGATGAGTTCTTCGTCGTCGTCGATCAGTTCTTCATCGTCGTCGATGAGTTCCTCGTCGTCGTCGATGAGTTCCTCGTCGTCGTCGATGAGTTCCTCGTCATCGTCGATGAGTTCCTCGTCGTCGAGCGACTTCTCAGTGGACTCGGGCGAGGCTTTCAGCCCCAACAGGGCTTCCAGGTCGTCAAGGTAGGCTTCCAGGGGCTGCCCATCCAGGACCGCCAGCCGCAGACCTACGCGACGGGCCTCCTCGGCGGGAACCGCATCCTCGAGAGCCCGGGCCAGCTCCATGGCCCGTCCGGTCTCCCCCTGGGCGGCCAGGGCCTCGATGTTCCAGGCCCTGCCTGCCAACGAATCGTCGGGCAGGGTGTCCAGTTCTTCCTGGGCTCGTTCCCAGAGTCCATAGCCCAACATCACCGACGCCCTCACCACTGCACGCATCTCCTCTTCGGCTTCGGGCTGTGCGCTGGGCAGATCGCCAAGCCGGAACGCAGCGGCCTTCGCCGATGCCCTGGCCTTGGCCAACTGCTCCTTTAGCCTCTTGTCCTCGCCGTGCTTGGCGGCGCGCTCCAGGGCAGCCAGGCGACCGGGGTAATCCCCTCGCAACGAGAGTTCCTTGGCCAGGGCCAGGAGCACACCCAAGGCCTTCTCCGCCTCGTCGGTCTCCTCGAAGACTCTCGCGAGCAGGTCCAGGGTGCGAAGTTCATGAGGATTCTCGGCATAGGCGGGCTGCAACAGGCCCAGAGCGGTTTGGGGCTCTCCCCCGGCCAGGGCGGACTCGGCGGCATCACACAAAAGGTCGCCTTCATCCGGCTTGATCTGCAGTGCGAGCGCGGCGACCCGTCCGACCTCGTTGAGCTTGCCGTGGCGGCGCAAGTCGCCAATAAGGTCCCGATAGGCCTCGTACGCCCCCTGCTCATCCTTGGCGGCCGCCAGGAGCTCCGCGGTGCGCAAGCGCAGAGGGGTGTCCCCCGGCTTCAACTCCTGGAGTTCCTGGGCAAAGACCGCGGCCTCCTTTGGATCCCGCTTGCCCAACAGGTTGATGGCCTGCTCGAAGTGGTGAATCGCATCCCGAGACAAATTGGAGGCCCGATAGGCGCGAGCGAGCATCCCCATGACTCCACCGTCCTGTGGTGTCAGCTTGCGCAACTGTTTGAGGGTGGCCATCAGCGCCCGCTGGTTGCCATCCGTGGTGTACAACCGCACAAGCTCGCGGTAGTGCTTCTCCGCTTCCCGCTTTCGCCCGACAGACTCGTACAGTCCAGCGATCTTCTGGCGCACCCGTCGATCCTGCGGGTCCTGGCGAAGCAGGGCCGCGTAGGTCGTGATGGCCTTGTCCATGTTGCCCTTGCTCAAATGCTTCTGGGCTTCTTGCTCCATCTGGTAGCGATCAGTCGCCACGCATCCTCCCGGTGCCGTCGGAGACGTCGTAGTCTACCGGACGGCGGTCATCTGGGGGAGCAGCAGACGGTCAGTCTCTGGTCGGAACCCAGGAATCAACGAACTTGGTGTGGAAGGTGACCTCCCGGAATTCCTCCAGTTCGATCAGTTCCCGGTGGAGCGGAATGGTGGTGTGGATTCCCTCCACCACGCATTCATGCAGGGCCCGCCGAAGCCGAGCCGTGGCGCTCTCGCGGTCCGGCCCCCAGACGATCAATTTGGCCACCAGGCTATCGTAATAAGGCTGCACCATGGCCTGTTCGTGGACCGTGGAGTCCACCCGGATGCCCGGTCCCCCGGGCAGGTTGAGCCCGGTGATGAGCCCCGGAGACGGCGTGAACTTGAACGGGTGCTCCGCGTTGATGCGCACCTCGATGGCGTGGCCGTGGAAGGTCACCTCTTCCTGCTTGATGGGCATCTCATCACCCGCCGCCAGGAGCATCTGGAGCTTGACAAGATCCACCCCGGTGACCGCCTCGGTGACGGGGTGCTCGACCTGGATGCGGGGATTCACTTCCAGGAAGAAGAACTCCTCGCCCTCGACCAGGAACTCGCAGGTGCCCACTGTCCGGTAGTCGGAGTTGTTGACCAGGTCGACCGCAGCCTGGCGAATCGCCTCTCGAAGCTTCTTGGAGAGCTTGGGGGCCGGCGCCTCTTCCAGGAGTTTCTGGTGACGTCGCTGCAGGGAACAGTCCCGGTCACCCAGGTGGATGGCGCCACCTCTTCCATCGCCCGCCACCTGGATCTCCACGTGTCGGGGTGCGCGCAGAAAACGCTCCAGGAACAGGTCTCCATTCCCAAACGCCGCCAGGCTCTCGGCCGCCGCCAGCGGAAAGGCGCGCTCCAGGTCCCCGGGGTTCTCGATGACCCGCATGCCCTTTCCACCCCCACCCGCCGTGGCCTTGAGCATCAGGGGAAAGCCCACGTCCTTGGCGACCTTCAGCGCGTCTTCAACGGATGCGACAGAACCGCCGCTTCCGGGAAGGAGGGGAAGCCCCGCCTTGCGGGCCATTTCCTTGGCCCGTAGCTTGTCGCCAAAATCCAGCAGGGTCTCGGGTGAGGGCCCGATAAAGGTCAGTCCGTGGTCTGCGACCTTGCGGGCAAAGTCCGCGTTCTCGGCCAGGAAGCCGTAGCCAGGATGAATGGCATCAGCTCCGGTGACCATCGCTGCGGACAGTACGTTGTGGACGTTCAGGTAGGACTCCGACGCCTGGGGCGGCCCCACACAGATGGCCTCGTCTGCAAACCGGACATGCAGGGACCTGGCGTCGCACTCGGAGTAGACCGCGACCGTGGGGATCCCCATGTCACGACAGGCCCGAATCACCCGCAGGGCGATCTCACCTCGGTTGGCAACAAGTACCTTCTGAAAGGGCATGGCGGGTCAGAGTCCCTCAGGAGGGTCTAATGCGGACCAGTGCCTGGCCGAATTGGACCGGTTGCGCATCGTCGACCTCAATGCTGACGACAATGCCATCCTCATCGGCCTCGATTTCATTCATCAGCTTCATGGCCTCGATGATGCAGACCACCTGGCCTCTCTGGACGGTCTGCCCGACCTCTACGAAGGCAGGGCTTTCCGGCTTCGGCTTCCTGTAGAAGGTCCCCACCATGGGAGAGGAGACCGTGTGGAGGTCCTCGGTGGGTGCCGGGGCATCCAGGGGCGCAGTGGCGGCTGCAGCAGCCACTGGTACCGGTGCCGCAGCCAGGACGCCCTGGACCACGTCGGGCCCCAGCTTGACGTTCAGGCTGAGTGCCTCGTTCTCAAACGAGAACTCCGAGACCTCTTGTTCCTTGAGGAGGCACAACAAAGCCTCGATCTGCTCCAGGTCCATCGCCTCTCTCCGTTGCGCGGGTATTTAGGCGTCGAGATGGGCAGCCAGACCCCGCAGGCCCAGGGTGTAGCTTGCCATGCCAAACCCGACCACCTGCCCCACGGCAATGTCGGCCAGAAGACTCCGATGACGAAAAGTCTCCCGTGCGTGCACATTGGAGAGATGCACTTCGACAAAAGGCACCCCGGTCGCGATGAGCGCATCGCGCAGGGCAATGGAACTGTGGGTATAGGCCGCAGGATTGATCAACACACCATCCTGCTGAGTGGCCGCCTCCTGGATCCGATCCACCAGTTCCCCTTCCTGGTTGGACTGGAAGTGGCTCAACGCCAGGTCCAGCTCCGGGGCGAGTGCGTCCAGGGCCTGTGTGATGTCCGCCAGAGTTACCCGGCCATAGTGCTCGGGCTCACGGGTCCCGAGCAGGTTCAGGTTCGGACCGTGCAGCACCAGGATGCGGCGACTCATGGACTCTCCCGCCATCTCAAGAGCGACCGGAGTCGCCCGGCGACCCCGCTCTGGGGAGACGATTGTTCTCTCCGGTCCACCCATTGGTGGGCCGTTTCCAGCCTGGACGACGCTCCACCATCCTCGAGGGCATCGCGCTCGGCCTCAAGGGCCGCGACCAACTCACCCTTTCCAGGCAGCACTCGCCGCTCCGTGGAGCCTCGGTCCAAGAGCCCTAGCCGCCGCCCGAACTGGGCCCGATGGTGACATCGTCGTTGTCCACACCGATGTTGGCAAAGACCGACACCGGGGAGTACTGCTCGGCTCCACCCTCTTCCCCGCCGGAAGACTGTGTCGGCAGGG
>CAZMNK010000094.1:0-21792 GCA_964567625.1 uncultured Enterobacterales bacterium
GCTTCGGTGTCGTTGCAGTCGGTGTCGTCCCGCACATAGGGCGCGGTCGGCGCCTCGCACCCCGTGGCTTCCAGGGAGGGGTCGCCGTAGCCGTCGCCGTCGTAGTCCAGGTACCAGGAGGTGTCGGGGTTCAGCGCGGCGTCGGTGTCGTCGCAGTCCCGGGCACGGGTCACGGTTCCGTCGGGCTGGAGGCAGGCGGTCACCGTGTTGTCCGGGTCCCCGTAGCTGTCCCCATCGTCGTCGACGTACCAGGTCTCCGGGTCGGAGACATCCGGGTCATCGTCGTCGACCAGGGTGTCGCAGTCGTCGTCGACGCTGTTGCAGACCTCGGGGGCGGCCGGGTTGATCCCGTCGTCCCCGTCGTCACAGTCCTGGTCGTTGTCGCTCGTGTTCGCAGGCGCATCGCAGGCGATCGTGGAGAACGAGGCATCCCCGTAGCCGTCGCCGTCCGAGTCGTCGTACCAGGTCGCGGCATCCCCCGCGTCCTCGTCGATGCTCGTGTCGCAGTCGTTGTCCAGGTCGTCGCAGAGCTCGGTGCCGCCTGGAAGCGCTTCGGCGTGCAGGTCGTCGCAGTCGGTGTCATCGGCGACGAAGTCCGTCGGGGCCTCGCAGGCCTGGGTGCTGATCGACGGATCGCCGTGGCCGTCGCCGTCGTGGTCCAGGTACCAGGTGGTCTCCGGGTTCAGTGCGGCGCTGCTGTCGTCGCAGTCCTTGGAATTGGACACCGTGTTGGCGGGCTGCTCACAGGCCAGTACCGCCGCGTCCGGATCGCCGTAGCCATCCCCGTCGCTGTCCGTGTACCAGGTCTCGGGGTCCGCCACGTCGTCGTCGTCGTCATCCGTGGCGCCATCGCAGTCGTTGTCCAGGCCGTCGCAGACCTCGGTGCCGCCGGGCAATGCCGTGGCCTCGCTGTCGTCGCAGTCCTCGGCGTTGTCCACGTAGCCCTCGGGCATCTCGCAGGCGGCCACCCCCAGCTCGGCGTCGCCGTAGCCGTCCTGGTCGTGGTCCAGGTACCAGGTGGTCGCGTCGTCCAGGTCCGGGTCGTCGTCGTCGACCAGGGTGTCGCAGTCGTCGTCCTGCCCGTTGCAGACCTCGGCCGCGCCCGGGTTCACGGTCGGGTCCTGGTCATCGCAATCGGAGCTGTCGGCCACGTAGCCGGTGGCCTCGTCGCAGCTCTGGACCCCCTGGTCCGGGTCGCCGTAGCCGTCTTCATCGCTGTCGGCGTAGAACAGGTCTCCGATGCTGTCGTCGATGGCGTCGTTGCAGTCGTCGTCCTGCCCGTTGCAGATCTCGACTGCCCCCGGGTTCACGGCCGGGTCCTGGTCATCACAGTCCACAAGGACGTCGTAGCCATCAGCGTCCAGGTCGTCGTCGGGCGTCGTGGGGTCACAGTCGTCGTCCAGGCCGTTGTACGGGGTCTCGGTGTTCGTCGGGTAGACGGCACCGTTGCCGTCGTCGCAGTCGCCCGAGACCTCGACGGTCCCTGAGGGCAGGCTGTCACAGGGCGCCTCTCCGCCCTCCGTCGAGCCCCAGCCGTCAGCGTCTGCGTCGGTGTAGTAGGCGCACAGGATCTGTCCGGTACCGGAGTCGATCGTCTCGCCCTTGTTGCGACAGCCGGTGGAAGTCAGCAGTGCGGCGAGGAAAAGGAGGCAGGTGCGTGGCATGGGGCCATTGTAGACGGGTCCGGGGGAAGGGCGCTCAGATGCCCTCGTCCCAGCCGGTGTCGTGTCCCTGGAAGCGGGCCGGAATGGTTGCCAGGTCCTGGGCCACTTCGGCCAGCGACTCTGCGGCAATGCCTGGCTGGTAGGCCAGTTCGATGCTGTCGGACAACCCGCCAAAACGGGCCTCGACCACCCCCTTGAGGTCCTCGAAGGGCGCCACCGCGGCAAAGGTCTCCAGGACCTCGTCGTCGATCTGGGCGGCCATCTCCTCCCAGCGACCGTCCCGGGTCATCTGGTGCAGTCGGCGCCCCAACTCCTCCCAGCCATGGACCTCGAGCACCGGCCAGTAGCTGGGGGTCGATGCGTAGAAGGCCACGCGGTAGCGCACCCACTCCGCCTGTTTGCGGGCGTCGTCCCAGGTGGGGCCGGTGGCCACGAAGCCACCTCCGCAGACCTCGAAGCGTTCCCGGGGTCGCCCGGTCCGGTCCAGGCCCACCTGGAGCTGGGGCAAGGCGACCTGTTCCTGGTAGGCCCGGGTACAGAAGCCGTGGAGACGGACGCCGTTGGCCACCCGCCCGGCCAGCCGCATCATCGCCGGACGCACGGCAGCCGTGTGGATGGGGATCGGCGGAAGGTCCGTCGGCGGGGGACTGAACTCGGGGGTCATCAGCGTGAACCGGTAGTGCTTGCCCTCGAATTGCAGGCGTTCTCCCAGTTGCCAGCAGCGCCAGATGGCTCTCAGTGCCCGGACATACTCGTGGAGTCGGGGTGAGGGTGGGCTCCAGGGCACCGAGAAGCGGCGCTCGTTGTGGGCCTTGACCTGGGTCCCGAGCCCCAGGCCGAAGCGGCCCCCGGAGTTCACGTGCAGGTCCCAGGCGGCCGTGGCGACCTCCATCGGGCTGCGGGCAAAAGCCACCGCGATCGCCGTTCTCAGCTGGATGCGCTGGGTGACAAGCGCACTGGCGACCAGGCTGGCAAAGGGGTCGGTGGTGATCTGGGGCACGGCCAGGCCTGCACAGCCGGCGGCTTCAGCGAGGCGTGCGGCGGACTGGACCTGGGACCAGGATCCGCCAGCGGGAGCGAAGACTTCGATACGCATGCCCGATGGGTAGCCGATCCGGATCGGCATGTCCGGGCGTGTCGCCGAGATCCGTGCCCTGGGGGGCGTTCTCTGGGGCTGATCGGGCGCCGGAAAAGGTGTAGGGCGCTCCTGTCCAGGATCAGGTGGTCTGTCTCCAGGCCGGGTTCAATAGGGGCTGAAATCGCTCCTGGGGCCTCTCAGGACCTCTGAGGGCCTCCAAGTGCCCAGAACAGGCCATTTTGAGGATTTTGCTATTCGGTCCAGTCCAGAGGCCCTGTTTCTCCTGAAACGCCGTCCTGGGGACGCTGAGAGCCTCCTGGATCCCGGCTTCATTGCAAGATGAAAAACGCCCGAAGATTTTCCTGGAAAATACTGAAATTACTTGAATTAATCGGAACAAATCGACGTGATATCCGTTAAGAAGAAAGGGATGAATGGGGGTTCAGAGAAACCCTCGGATTCGTTCAACCGACTGCGCTCGAAGAACCCGGACTTCCCAGGGCCTCGAGCGTGGTCTGGCACGGTTCTGTCTTCCCTCACAGCCCAAGGAGGTGCCCTATCGATCTTCCCCCAGAACTGCTCCACGAGAGACCGCCGGTCCTCAAGCAGGATCGCTGCCTGTCCTGTGCCAGCAAGAGCCAGATCATCCAGGAGGCCGAGCGACTCGTGAAGCTCTTCCGGCTGGCCTACGGCTTCCCGGAGATGATGCCCGACGGGCTCTACCTGGCGGACCTGGTCGAGCAGCTGGCCCGGCGCCTGAAGCACGGCCGAACGGAACCCACCATCGTCTACCTCATGGAGGATCCATACGATGAGTACATTTGATGAAAACGCCTTTGTCGGGTGCCTGGGAGCCTGGGTGAGGGAGGTGGACAACCCCGAACTCAACCGGGCCTGGGAGATCGTCATCCGGTGCATCAAGGCCCATGCCTCCTGTGACCGGGAGGAGGGCCAGAGCAAACGGGTGGCGGTCCGAGAGGCCTGGGCGGACTGGGCCGAGGTCTTCCTCGAGGAACTGTCGACCTACACCATGGTGGGCATGTTTCACGAGTTCCACGCGATGTGTCCGCTGGAACTCCAGGAGGACGGGACGTTCGACCAGGTGTTCCGGGAGGCCATCCGGCTTGGAAGGGGGTTGCCGGCAGAGGTTCACCGGGAGCCGGGCGGTGACCCTCCGCCCAGGCCCCGCTTCACCGTCATCCGCGGAGGTCGAGAATGATCGCGACCATCCAGGACTCCCGGGTCTTTGTCCGGGAGGTCCAGGCCTGGGTCGACCAGGTGGCAGACCGGGACCTCTCCCGCCAGTGGCGGATCGCCAGGGCCTTCATGATGCTGATGGCCGAGGAGGACAAGGCCTGTCACCAGGGAGACCTTGAGCGGGCCCTGAGAGAGGAGTGGACCTTCTTTGTCGGGGCCTGTCGGGACGAGCCGGAGACCACCTATACCCACCACGGCGTGGTCCAGGACATGCTCCTGGCCATTCCCGCCGGGGTCTCTGCACCCTTTCTGGGGGTGGTCGAGGACGCCTACAAGGCCGCCCTGCAGAACCCCCGGCGTCGCGCCGCGAAGGTGGCAGACCGGTCAACCCTGTTCCTTCTGCCGGGGTAGGGTGCTTCCTGGCCCTGGAGGCTCGTGTGACCTTGGCGTATCGGAAATGGCTTTCATCGGGACTGGCCTCCCTCGTCCTGCTCGGCGCCGGGCCTGCGTTCGCGGCCGAGTCGGTCTGGATCGAGGGCGAGGACGCCCAGAGCACCACCTTCAACAACCACGGCTGGTACTGCTGCAGTGACGTTCGCATGGAACTGCTCAGCCCTGGCTCTCCCGACGATCCCGACACGCCAGGGGACTGGCTCTCCCACTTCAGCAACGATGGTGGGACCGCCACCGCGACCTATGCCTTCACGGTCACCGAGGGCGGCTCCTACGACATCTGGGTTCGCACCAGCACCTACCGGATCCTGATGACGATGGCGGTCGACGAGGGCGCGTTGATCCCGGTCGACACCGACCACGCCGCCCGGGAGGTGTTCAACATGAACTGGCCGGGCATCGACGTGCGGTTCCTGGGCTGGGTGCGCATGCCGGGCATCTCGCTCGACGCCGGGACGCACACGGTGACCTTTGAGGTCGGGGAACACGAGGACTATGGAGGCGTCTCTCACGGCGGGATCGATGCCCTCCACATCGTGAACCAGGACTGGGGCCCTGCTGGAGCGATGCAGCCGGATCCGGATGCACCCACCCCGGCCGCCGATGACTGGTTCGTCTTTGCCCCTGGGGATCCCCCTGCATCGGAAGACTCGGTCTTCGACCTGTCCGAGTTCGTGGAAGGCCCCGCGGGCAGCCACGGGGCCCTCCAGGCCGACGGGTCGGACTTCGTCTTTGCGGATGGCACCCCCGTGCGTTTCTGGGGAGTGGGCAGTGTCTACCCGGGCACCCGGGATCTGGCGGCACAGCAGGTCCGCATGTACCGCATGTTCGGGATCAACATGGTCCGCCTGCACCCCGTCGAGGGCATGCTGGGGGTGCTCCGGACCGATCCGGATTCGGGGGAAAGACTGCTCGACAGCGAGGCACTGGATGAGTTGGACACCTGGTTCGCCGCCCTGAAGGAAGCCGGCATCTACATGACCTTCTCGTCCTTCTTTCCTCACGTGGTGACCGAGGAGGATGGGGTCCCCGCCGAGCTCTACCAGGAGCTCTCGGACTATGGGGATGGCAAGAGTGCCTATGGCTTCGTCACCTTTGTCGAGGAACTGCAGGCGGCCGAGTGGGCCTGGATGGAGGCCCTGCTCGATCACACGAATCCATACACAGGCCTGCGCTATGCAGACGATCCGGCCCTGGCGATCCTGGAGATTCGCAACGAGGACAGCGTCTTCTGGCACAGCCCGCTGAACACGCTCTCCGAGGGCTCTGTGCCCAACCTGCTGGCCCGTCTCCAGTTGCTCTGGCAGGCCTGGTTGCAGGAGCGCTACGCGGACGACGCCGCCCTCGCCGAGGCGTGGGGAGACGGGTTCCTCTCCGGTGACTCTCTCCAGAACGATGCGATGAAGATCTACGGCGCCTGGGAGATGGACGCCGCAGGCCCCTGGTCAGGGATCGAGGAAGCCGCCCGCATGGGGGACTTCATCCGGTTCCTCGCCGAGACCCAGGTCGATGGCTTTTCCCTGCGGCGGGAACAGATTCGAGGTGCGGGTTTCGAGGGTGTGATCGTCAGCACGGCCTGGTGGGCCGGAGGCGAGGCCGCCGCCGCCGCCAACCAGTGGACGGACAGCACCCAGGACGCCATCGATCGGCACACCTACGCCGGGGGAATGGTGGACGGCTCCCACGGAATTGAACTTGGAGAGGTCCACCAGGACTCCCACCTGGACGGCCCGGGCAGCCTGTTGATGGACGTGGGATGGTGGCAGGCGGAGCACCAGCCCTTCCTGCACACCGAGTGGACGATGAAGCCGCCCAGCTGGTGGAAGGCCGAGGCGGTGCCGCTCTACACCTACTACGGCATGGGTCTGCATGGCTGGGACGCCTCCTACCACTTCTCCGCGAGCAAGGCCTGGCTCCGCGGGGGATGGCCCGGTCAGGGCGGCTACGTGTCGGAGACCCCCCACTACATGGGCCAGTTTCCGGCCCTGGCCCGTGCGGTCCACGAGGGGCACCTGGCCGAGTCCGAACCCGTCGCTGCGCGGCGGCTGGGCCTGGATGACGCCTTCACCGGGTTCGATCTCCTGAGCCAGCCCATCGAGGGCGGGGGCTGGGATCCCGACGGGGGAGAGGACACCCTGGAAGTGCCCGACCATGTGTTTGCCATCGGGCGGATCACACTGGACGTGGGCGAGGGAACAGAGGCCTCGGAGCGCGTGGACTGGGACGCCCACGTGGACGCGGACGGGGTGATCACCAGCGCAACCGGGGAACTTCGGTGGGACACGGTGAACCGGGTGGTCCTGGTCGACACCCCGTCGAGCCAGGGCGTCATCGGCTTCGCGGGAGGCCAGACCCACGACCTGGGTGACTTCCAGGTCTCGGTGGAGACCGAGTTCGTGAGTCTGCTCTTTACGGCCCTCGATGGTCTGCCACTGTCCGGGTCGGGCCGGGTGTTGATCACGGCGATGGCCAGGGACCGCCAGCTTGGCGCCGAGTACAGCGCCGACGGCGGTGAATTGCTCGCAATGGGGGGCCCGCCCCTCCTCCTGGAGCCCGTCCAGGCCCTCGTCAAGGTCCGGCGACAGGCCCAGGACCTGGTCGGTGTCACCCCCCTGGACGAGTATGGCGTGCCGGGAAGCGGTTCAGTGACGCTGCTGGACGACTCCTTTGTGATCGACGGTTCGCATGCTGCGGCTCACTACCTGCTCGAGATGGTGCCCTCCGAATCGACCGACACGGCCTCGGAGTCAGACACGGCTTCGGGCGAGGAGGAAGGAGGCGAGGGCGGTTGCGGCTGTGCTTCCTGGGCGGGCCGTGGAGCCCCTGGAGGGATCGGCTGGGTGTGGCTCTTGACTGCGCTTGGGGTGATCCGTCTTCGGCGAGACCCTTCTTCTGGTCCCTGAGCGCCTCGTCTACTTCCGGTCCGCCAACCAGAAGTCGAACAACACCGATTCATCCCAGTCGGGGGTCGGTACGTGGCCCTGGTCGGTGAACTCGGCGTAGGTGGCGTCGATGCCATCATTCACCATCGCCTCGTGGATGCGCTGCACCTCGGACTTCCAGTTGGTGTCCAGTTCACCCACACCGTTGTAGACCCGGAGATTCGCCAGGGCGCCGAGGTTCTGGGTGGCACTGCCGGAGGAGAAGACGCCGGGCACGCCCATCAAGCTGGCGAAGGGCTCGGGGTGGTCAAGGGTGAGGTCAAAGGCCGCAAGGCCCCCATTGCTGGTGCCGGCCAGGTGCACGGCGTCCCGGTTTCCCCCGTAGCAGGCCAGCACCTCGTCCACGATGTCCAGGATGCGTTCCGGGTCATCCCCCAGGGAACCGGAGGTCGCATAGGGCAGTACAACCCGGACATCTCCGATTCCGCTGCCCAGCATGAAGAACAGCTCAAAGGTGTACTGGGCGCTGTTCCTGCCCCCGGATCCGCCGGCCAGGAAGAGGACGGTGGGGGTGGTGTCACCAGGCTCTCGTGGGTGGGAGAGGAAGTAGGGGCCGGCCGGGTGATCGGGGGCGTCCTGGAGCACGCCCTCCTCGGCCTCGAGGCACCACTCCGGGGGCACGGTGTCGGCGGAAGAGTCTCCAGGATCGGTGCCACCGCTGTCGGTGTTTCCTGGATCGCCCTGACAGGCCAGCAGCCACAAGAACATGGGGGACTCTATCCCGTGTGGCGCCGCCCCCCGGTCCTCTCTGGCCGCCATGGAAGGTCTGGTAATCTCCCGTCGAAGGAGGCCCCTCCGGATGCAGTGTCTTTCCAGCAGTCTGTGGCTCACCAGCCTTGCCTGTGTTCTGACCGGTTGTGGTGGCGACGTCTCGACGGGCGACTCGGGGACCCTGGACACCGACACCCCCGTGGTCGAATTCGAACTCATCGGGTCCTGGGAGTACACCGGGGGGTTCCCGGGACTCACCAACCTGCTCGAGATCACCGAGGGCCAGTTCCAGGACACCGGGGACTACATGGGCACGGACTGGGACGTCGTCTTCAGCCTGGAGTCCTGGGACAACGAGGCCGACCAGGCCCTGTTGAAGGTGGCGTCGATCGAGGGCTTCAGTCACTACGAACTGGAGGAGTTGCTCTACATGAGCTGGCAACTCGAGGAGCAGACCGCGAAGCTCTACTTCGGGTCCACCGACTTCCTGGAGCCCACAGGCGGGACCGAAGGCGAAGAGTTTGTCACCTACACGCGCCTGGACTGAGTGAGGGGCTGATCCACCGACTGGACACGAGCGTCCGGGCGCTTTGGGGGTGCTCCCCTCCAGGACCTTGATTAGGTCCCCCAGATGCGCTCTCTCTCTGCCTTTTCCGTTCTTGTCACCGGTTGCATGCCGTCGGTTCACCTCCAGGTCCTGGAGCCCGCCGATGTCTTTGTGCCGACCCACATCGAGCGGATCGCGGTCGTCGACCGCAGCGCCCCGCCCGACGATGGGGGTGGGCGCCTTCTGGCTGCTGCGGAGGGACTGCTGACAGGGGAGAACATCCTGGAGGACCGAGAGGCCGCGGAGCGGGCGATCCAGGCGGTGGTGTCCGGTCTTGCGGCCAGTCCCCGGTTCGAGGTGACCCGTCCGGCGGTGCCACTGGCTGGCTCCGTGGCCGGTGGCATGCCGGAGCCACTGCGGTGGAAGCGGGTGAAGAAGATCTGCAGACAGGTCGATGCCGATGCACTCCTGTTGCTCGAGGCCTTTGACTCGGACTCCTGGGTGACCGTCGAGCCCTACCCGGAGACGATCACCACCGAGGCCGGCAAGGAAGTCACCGTGGTGCGACATGCCGCTGAACGGGAGACCGATGTGACCGTGGGCTGGCGTCTCTACGATGCCGAGCAGGGCGTCATCGTCGATCAGCAGCAAGACGACACCACCAGCAACACCTGGCGCCACGAGGGAGACACCGAGCAGGGCGCCAGGGACGCGTTGCCTTCCCAGGGCGAGACCGTGGAGGATCTCGCCGAAGAGGCGGGGGAGCGCTATGCCCGCCGCATAGCACCAGGCTGGGTCACCGTGACCCGGCGCTACTACGCCAAGGGTCATCCCAAGCTGGAAGAATCCGGGGACCTGGTCCGGGACGGCAGGTGGAAGAAGGCCAGCAAGAATTGGCGTTCGCTCAAGGACCACGAAGACCCCAAGGTCCGGGGAAGGGCTCGCTACAACCTGGCCCTTGCCCTCGAGAGAGCGGGAAACCTCGACGGTGCCCTGGCGATGGCCCAGGTGGCGGACACCGACCTGGGAAACCGGAAGTCCAGGGCCTACGTGGTGCTGCTGGAGCGTCGCGTCGAGGACCAGGAACGGCTGGACCGCCAGATGAGTGGCACCGGGTCGTGAGCGTCTCTTCCCAGGCAAGGCGTCACCGGTCAGAGAATGGAGGCCTTGCCCCGGTTTCATCGTGTAGGTTGTCAGCCATGGAGAAGCGTTTCATTCCCCTGTCGATCCTGGCCCTGCTGACGATGGGCTGCCAGGACGACTCGTCCGCCTCGGCGCCCGAGGGGTGGGATCACACGGGCATCGCGCCGGACTTCCAGCTGGAGGACGTCAACACCACCTCGGTGTCTTTTGGCGAGGTGGTCTCGCCCAGGGACCAGCTGGAAAGCGTCTCCGGCTGGTATTTCGCCCACGCCACGTGAACGTACTGTCAGAGCCAGGCTGGCTTGCTGGACACCTTTCAGAAGGACCTCGATTCCGACGCCGAACTCGGCACGGTGGTGCTGCACATCGTCAACGAGTTCGGCCACGAGGAGGGCCAGGCTGACATGGCCGCGACGGTGGACCTTCCGCTGCTCCAGGACACCGACGATCAGAGTGTCTGGGAGTCCTGGTCGGTGACCTACCGGGACGTGTTCGTCCTGGATCCGGACGGTGAGTTCGTCGGGGTCTACAACCTGACGGACAACGACCTGTCCGACCCGGAGAAGCTGGCGGCTCTTGAGGAGCTGGTGTTGTCCGCGATGGGAGACCAGTAGCGCGAGGACGGTCCGTGAGGGGAAGGGAGTCCCTCCGCCATCGTGGCGGTTCTGATCAGGACGTCCAGGCGTTCAGCAGCATCAGTGTCCCCAGCACCACCACGCCGGTCCACACCATCCGCCAGCGGAGTCGGGTGGCGCGGAGTTTGCGGTCCAATGCCTGGGCCGCCTCCATGGAACCCTGCATTCGGGGTAGCCGCAGCGCCATCGAGACCGCGCCAGCCATGGCCAGCTCCATTCCTCGGGCCACCGCCGCCCGCAGTACTTCCTCGTCGTGAGGCACCTCGTGCCAGAAAGCCCGGCCGTCCAGGAGTACGTCTACGCCTTGATGGGTGGGATTCAGGGAAACCAGTCCACGGCTCCACCGGGGGGTGTCGACCACCACCTGTACACCGCGCAGTCGACGGCGGAGCCGCCAGCGAAGCCAACGACCCGGGGTGTTGCTGGGTGCCCCGGCCTCCAGGTCTCCCTGGTCCAGGGCATCCCGCATGGCTCGCCCCAGGGCGGCCCCGGTGCCGTGGCAGGCCACGTACCTGGGAATGGTCTCGGAGAGCACCAGAGACGCCCGGTACTCGGCCATCCAGGCCAGCACGTCCAGCCAGTCGTCTGTGGGGCCCCTCCGGGTGTCTCCGCTGGCTGAGGGGCCGCCATCGCCCTCCTTGACCTGTTCATAGGCAGCCTGGAGGCGCTTGAAGCGGGACGCTGCTTCGGGATCGTCCGGGTTCCGGTCCGGGTGGTGGGCCCGTGCCAGGGTGCGCCAGGCCTTCTTGATCTCCTCGGGAGAGGAGCCCTCGGCGATTCCCAGGACCTCCCACGGGGTCATGAGAACATTCGGGTCGCCACGCCGAGGGCGCAACGGTCTGCGGTTCTGGCGGTCGCTGTCACTCTGCGGGGGAGGACAAGGCCTGCTCGACGGCCTTCCACGCTGCGGGTCGCAGCAGGTAGTTGATGTGGGACATGCCAGCGAGTTCCTGGTTGTCGGCTCCCTCGACACAGGCGGTGGTGGCCGGCTGCATCATTGGGTCCGACTCGCTCCACAGGCAGACCAGTCGGGGCGGGCTGGACCAGGGTTCCTGTTGCCCCAGACGGGTCACCAGTGGCGAGTCCGGTCGCAGATCCAGGGAGCGACCTGTCCCGGCGAAACGAGCGGCGTGGGTGCCATGATGCGGTGTGCCCAGGGTGACCAGGTGGGCGACCCGAGAGGACAGGTCCATCTCCGCGATGGCCAGTCGGGCGACCACGCCGCCCATGCTGTGGCCGACCAGGTCCACCTGGTCCTCGTCGCCCAGGTCGTTCACCGCGATGACCGACCGGACAAAGGCAGCCAGCTGGCGGGAGAGTTGGACGAAGTCACCACCCTCGGGAAAGCCCACCGAGTAGCAGCGGCGCCAGCCCCGGGTCCGCAACCAGCCGTGCAGGGCCAGGAAGTTGCCCCTGTGGCCCCCCATGCCGTGAATGAAGATCACCGGCCGCTTGCCGTCGTCGGGCAGGGCCACGGGCTCCTTCCACCCTGGCGCAAGGAGCGTCAGGGCAAGGACCGGCATCTGGGCCAGGTCTCGGCGCACGTCGGGATCCACGGCGTGGTAGGCCGCGGCGAGGCCTCTGCCAGTGGCACAGGCGACCTCCCACGCCGCCTGGCCCAGCCGGGTCCACCAGGCGTCGACCTGGGCAGGCGTGGCGCCTTCTGGCGGCTGGGGGAGGGTTTCCATGGACTCCATGGACCTCCACTACCACGGGTACGGGGGGACTGCCTCTGTGGAAGAGGGGTCACACCAGGCCCGTTTCCGACGTTCCTGGGGAAGAGGATACGCAGGGGCGTCAATAGGAGGGTGTGGTCTTGAGTCCGGTCTGGTTTGTGGGGGTGCTTCTGGGCTTTGCGCCGGCCGAGACCGGGTGGCAGCAGGGCGAAGATGCGCCCCACCTGGACCGCCATCTGGCAGTGCAGCAGGCACTCTCGCGCACCCCCAGAGCCCGGGCCTTCGTGGACGCATGGGGTCCTCACCATGTGCGGTGGGACGAGCGAAATGGCACGCCCCGCAGCATGCTCGGGCCCGGACTGCTCGCTTCGCTGGTTCCCCAGTTGGTGGCCGATGTGGCCCGTCTTGGCGGGGTCGATCCCCGAACCCTGCGCCTGGACCGGGTCACCGAACGGGGAAATCGGGAGACCTGGCGCTATGTGCAGGACCACCTGGGTGCCTCCATCGAGGGGGGCGGGGTGGTCGTGCATGTGCGCGGTGGCCGGATCCACCTGGTCACGGCCTCGCTGCACCTGCCCAAGGTGACCGATCTTCCCCGGCCGGGCGAGACGCTCCTGGCCGACCACACCGCCAGTCCCCTGGACTACACCTGGACCCGTCGGGTGGAACATCCAGATCGGGTGGTCTTTTTGGACCGCAGTGGGGAGACCATCCACGGTTGGTCGACGGTCCACTTGCTGGATCTCGAGGCCGAGGAACGCACGGTCGGTGACGCCCTGATCACTGCACCGGCCCGCCAGGTCACGGTGTTCGACGAGACCGGCAGTGAAATCACCGCCGACGATGGCAGTCACGGGCTGGACCAGGTGGATGAGGTTCGCCTGGAAGGCCCCTCGTTGCTGGTTCGGGAGCGCGGGGACCCGATCGAAGTCACCGGGTTGGATGACGAGTTCCTGGCCTGGGATGTGGACCTGTTTCCCTCGGCGGCCTCGGTCCAGCACCACTTCCACGTGGCCTGGGACTGGTTGCGGGATCTCTGGCCCGACCACCCCTGGCTGGAGAGCCAGGTCACCGCCTCGTTGCGCCTGGATGGTAGCTGCAACGCCTACTACACCAAGGGCACGATCAACTTCTACGAGGAGGGCGACGGCTGCGAGGACTTCGGGCGCATCGCAGACGTCATCTACCACGAACTCGGCCACGGCTTTCACCAGTATGGAATTGCCGAGGGGACCTTTGCTGCAGACGTCAGTGAAGGCAGTTCGGACTTCCTGTCTGCCACGATTCTGGACAGCCCGATCCTGGCCCCCGGCTACAAGGGTGACGACCGCTACATTCGCGAGTTGATCACCGATCGGCGCTACCCGGACGACGCCAATGGGGAGACCCACAACGACGGGTTGATCTGGTCGAGCTTTCTCTGGAATCTGCGGGAGCAGTGGCGGGAGTCCCTTGGCACAGATGCGGGAACGCGTGCTGTGGACGCGCTCTTCCTGGAGACCCTGTCCTATGGTCCGACCCTGACGGACATGACCGAGGCCGTCCTGGCTGCCGACGACGACAACGGGGACTTTACCGACGCCACCCCTCATGCCTGTGAGCTGATCGACCTTCTCAACCACCATGGTCTGGGTCCGGGCTCCCTGGGCCTGGTTCAGTTGGAGCATGAACCCCTGGGGGCCCAGTCTTCCTCTGTGACCGAGTACCCGGTCTCCTTCACCCTCACCGAGCTCACCCCGGGGTGCGGGGTGGTGGACCCGCTCAGTGTGCGGCTGTTCTACGCGGTGGGCCTGGAAGATGACGCCGATGGGATCGACCCGGCGGACTTGCTCGAGGTCATGCCGACGCAGAGCGGGGACTCCTACACGGCGAACATTCCCCGGCAGTTGCCCGGCACCCGGGTCTCCTATGCCCTGAGCTGGGCGAGTGGCGACAGGGAAACGACGTACACGACATACGAGGAACAACCCGACGGCCTCTGGTCATTCTGGGTGGGGGACCGGGAAGCCCTCTGGTGTGGGGACTTCGAGGACGACTGGCAGGGGTTCGTCCCCTCGGCAAGCGTGTTCGGAAAGCCCCCGGGTTCCGACTGGGTCGACCAGTGGGAACGGGATGCGCCTCTTGGCCAGGACTGGAACCCCAGCAGTGCCTGGGCAGGCACCCAGGTGATCGGCACGGTGCTCTCGGGGGACGGGCTCTACGCGGCCCACAATGGCCAGAAGGTGGTCACTCCGGACCTGCGGCTGGTCGACGCGGACCCCCGGATGTTGTTGCTCACCGCTCGGCGCTGGCTGACGGTCGAGGATGCCAGGTACGACCGGGCCGAAGTCTGGGTGGACTCTGATCTGGGCCGGGAGCGTCTGTGGGGAAACCCCGAGACTCAGAGCGGAAGCTGGCATCTGCTGGACACGGAATGGACCCTGTTTGATCTGGACCTGGGCTGGCTTGCCGGCTCGCCGGAGGACCGCCGCTTTGCCTTCTCCCTGGATGCCGACGGGGGGCTTCAGTACGGGGGCTGGGCACTGGACGAGGTCTGCCTTGTCACCCTGGCCGATGTGCCGGGGCACTACCGGGTGCGGGACCTGGACGCCAGTGACGACGCGGAGACCCTGACCATCCGCTGGACCCAGCCGATGATCGAGCCCCTGGTGGCCACGGTGTTGGTCCGCAAGCGGGATGGACTGCCACAACATGCCGAGGACGGGCTCATCCTGGACATGGATCTCTCCCCGGTGCCCGGCCAGCTCGTCGAGGTCGTCGATTCCGAGGCCCTTGCTGGGGAGACCTGGCACTACGCGCTCTTTGCCTCCGACGAGTCAGGTCACTTCTACGACGAGGTGGTCGAGGGTGAGAACGGGGACGCAGGGTCGATTCCATGGCCGGAATTGCCGGACAGCGGCGCGATTGTGGACACAGGAGACACCGGTGGGAGCGACAGCGACTCTGCAGGGCTCGAGCCTCCGGACTCGGACCCGCTTCCCCAGGACGAGTTGGACGTCGAGGATGGCTCCTGTGGCTGTGCGTCGATGGGCGGGAGCGCTCCGGGAGGCTGGCTGTTGCTGGCCTGGATCGGCTGGACCCGCCGGCGGGTGTCAGACCCCTGAGAGAGCGGGGCCCACGGGGATCGGTGCCCGGTTCGAACCGGGCTATGTAGATCCCATGCTGAACTCCCCTATTGGCCGTCTCCGGATCACCGGCATGGTGGAAGGGCTGTCCTTTCTGCTGCTGCTCTTCGTGGCCATGCCGCTCAAGTACATCTGGGGCGATCCCTCCTGGGTGCGCATCGTCGGCCTGGTCCATGGACTGTTGTTCATCCTGTTCTGCATGGCCCTGGTCGATGCCAGGAACCGGGAAGGTTGGGGTCTACGGCAGGCCTTGTGGCCCTTTCTGGCCGCTCTGGTGCCCTTTGGACCCTTCCTGATCGATGGTCGTCTGAAGTCTGGACGGATCTGAGTAGAGGGGTCCAGGCGGCCCCGCAGTTCCTCCATGCGGTGCTCCCAGTAGTCAACATTCGCTGGCTTGCCGGGCCCGGGCTTGCTACCCCCCACGCCGATGTCCTCACCGTCTGAAAAGCGCGTCTGGAAGGTCCGAGGTCGGGCCACAGTGACCCTGTGGCGGATCTATCTGGGCTTCTTGAAGGTGCTGGGTCGGCTCCCGATCTACCTGTCGATGTTCGTGACGGCGGGGATCTACACCCTGCGCTCCTCCCAGGCCCGTCATGGACTCGAGTCCTACCTGGACCGGCTCTTCCCCGAGGACGGCCGCCTGGTTCGACTGGGCCGTATCTACCGGGTCTTTTTCAACTACTCCCTGTGCATCATCGATCGCTTCGTGGCCATGGCTCGCGGAGGCAAGGCCTTTCGGATTCGTCGGGAGAACACCGCCGCCCTGCGCGAGATGCTGGAGGGGGAAGGTGGGTTTGTTGTGCTCACCTGCCATTGTGGCAACCCGGAACTCATCGGGGCCGCAATGCATGGGCTGGGGGATATCGAAAAGCGGGTGCACATCGTGCGCTACCAGGCCGAAGATGACCCGTACATCGAGGTCGTGGATGCCTTGAAGTCGCCCTTTACCCCCTCGTTCATCGCCCTCAATTCCCAGAACGACATGGCCTCGCTGAAGGTCGTTCGGGCCCTGCGAGAGGGCTCGGTGGTGGCCTTTCAGGGAGACCGGCCGGTGGATGACAGGGTGGTTTGCGTGGCCTTCCTGGGAGGGGAGGTGGCCCTGCCCCTGGGACCCTGGCTGGTCGCCAGCCTGGCCAGGGTTCCGGTGATGGTCCTGACCTGTTTCAAGGAGGGCCCTTTTGCCTATCGGCTGGTGGTTTCGGGCCCGCTCGATGTCCAGGTCAAGGACCGTCGAAACCGAGAGTCCGAGCTGGCCGTACACATCCATGACTTCGCAGCACAGATGGAGGCCTGGGTCCGTCGGTATCCCTACCAGTTCTACAACTTCTACGATGTCTGGGATGCGGAAGGGGCGCGACTGGCGGCCGAGGCCTATCGACCCGACAAGGGGTAGGTCCTTCGGCTATGCGGGCGGACTCCCATCGATCCACAACGCCTGGACCTCCTCGCGAACCCGCAGGAACTCACTGGATTGTTCCGGGCCTTCAAAGAGCCCATCTGCCTGCCATCGGGAGGGGTCCAGGGAGAAGACCCGGGCGTTGAGGCTCTTCGCTTCCTGGACCTCGGGGTAGTCGCGGGCCGCACGGCGAAAAATCACCTCGGCCAGCGCCTCGATGATGTCCAGGTTCTTCTTGACGCGGTAGCGGAGCGTGTCTTCGTCGACCTGTCGGATCAGGGACACGTACAGCCGCCACAGGGTGGTGATCTCGAATTGATCGACCTCTCGTGCCTGGACCTCGGGGTTTTCACGTTCGGCCCAGTCTCGCAGGACGTTCTGGGTCGCTGCCTGGATGTCGATCATGCGTTGGACCTCTTCGGGGATCGTGTCCATGAAGTCCGGATCGGTCAGGCCACCATTCCGGTACAGGAGCGTCGCCCAGCCCCAGTAGAACGCGGAATCGAACACGATCTTGGCCGCCATGACCTGGCTGTTTCCCATCAGGGGGTAGGACCGGTGGTAGACGCGCAGGAACTGTTCGTAGATGATCTGGTAGTAGTGTTCGCAACGCTCGGAGCGTTCCGTGATGTCCTCACCGTCCAGGTCCCGGGTGATGAGGTCGGTGTGGATGGAGTTCGTGATGGCGATGAAGTCGCTGCCGGGGGAGTAGAACGGATCCACAAAACACCCGGCATCTCCTGCCAGCCCCCAACGGTCTGCGGAAAAGGTCTGGGACACCTCGCTGGGGTACTGGCGCCTGACGTGAAAGTCCATGGGAGCGGCACCCGCCATGGCCTTTCGGATCTCCTGGGCGGCCTGGGGTTCGTGGTCTTCGAGCCAGGCCATCGCGCGTTCGAAGTCCTGGATGTCTGACAACTCGTGCACGGTGTCGTCGATGACGATCCCGACGGACATGTGATTGGATGGCAGGGGAATGAGCCACACCCAGTAGCCGCGGTCCATCAGGTGGCATGTGGACTGCCACCGAATCGGCTCACGCATGCGTTCCACCCACTCGGGATCCTGGGCCCAGGAGTCGATCTGGATGCGGCCGGGGAAGCGGAACCAGGCCGCACTGGCCTTGTGCCGCGATGGCCGCCCCAGGTCCAGTTGTTTCCGAAGGAGCGCTCGGCGTCCTGTGCCGTCAATCACCCAGCGGGCGTGGACGGTCCTCTCGGTTCCGGCATGGTCCAGGAGGACCTGGTGGTCGCCGTCAGTTTCCTTTGCCAGGTCCACACGGACTGCCCGGCACTGGTCGACGAACTGCACCTCTTCCGGCAGATCCCCTGCCAGAAAGGCCTCCAGTCGACCTCGATCGAGCTGGTAGGAGGGCAGCAGAAGACCTTGAAAGGGGGTCGGAATGCGCTTGCGGATCGGGCCCATCTCCAGGCGCTGGGTGATGTCCGTTTTTCCTTTTCCGGGCAGGAAGAAGCGCAGTCCCAGCTTGGGAAGCTGACAGGTGTTCAGGTGTTCGGCGAGGCCCAGCTGATCGTGAAGCCAGGTGCCGCCGATCTCCACGCACGATTCCCCAACCTTGTGTGCCGCCTCTGGAGGTGGATGGGCCGAGGACTCCACGACCAGGATCTTCGTGCCTGGACGTGCCCGGCTGATCTGGCGAGCCAGGGTCAGGCCAGCGATGCCGCCGCCCAGGATCATCACGTCGTTTCGGGGGCGGGGATACACGAAGAGGGCCTTCCGGCGGGTCCTGTGAGAAGGCCACCTAACGAGAATTCGCCCTGGATTGTAGAGTTCTCATCCGTGGACCAGGATCCGGACTTCCATCGGATCAACAGGACGACGACAGGTGCTTTACTGGGCCGTAGACGATTGCCAGATGAGCCGTGTTTCCTGCGTCTCTGGGGCCATGACTGGTCGCCAGCCTGCCCATCCCCCGGTCGGGCTCTATCAGAAGGAGACGTCCACCTGTTCGGCTCCGGAAGTCGTCGACAGCTTGCTTCCATCGTTGCAGGTCAGGGTCGCAGTCCAGGTCTCGGACCCGTCCTGGGCGAGTTCGCGAATGGTGTTGCTGCTGTTGGAGACCAGCAGTCGACCGGAATCTGTGCGGGTCGAGGAACCCCGGACCGAGTTGTGGATGCCCAGGCTCCAGGAGTTCTGGATGTCAGCGATGCCCGCCTCGGCGTCCAGGTCGATCTCGATCACTCGGCTGGCCTCGCTGCTGTCGCTGCGGTTGTCGTAGATGCTCAGCAGGCCATTGGAGGTGAACCAGGCGTCGTGCTGGGAGTTGAAGTCGATGGTGTCGGTGGCGCCGGATTCGGAGCTCAGCAAGAAGTCTCCCCGCTCACCGCTGCCATTCAACTCCCAGGCCAACTCGCCATAGTCAGGAGCCGAGAAGTCGCCGACCACCTTGATCACGCTGTCCAGGAGCAACAGGGAAATCACCCAGTCGCCATTGGCGTCCAGGAAGAGGGAATTCGCGTGGGTGTAGTCCTCGGCCTTGGGATTCATGTAGCCATCCCAGTAGTCGGTGCCCCTGGATGTGACGACGCTCGGATCGAAGGCCTCGGTCACTTCCCAGCGGTCCAACACCTCGCCGGTGGGGCCCAGGACCATCACGCCGTCGACCGCCAGGAGGTCCTTACCCACCCTCTTCTCTTCCGCAGTCAGCACATAGGTGCGCCCGTTGGCACGCACGATGTCGTGGTGGACGAAGGGGGTGAAGTCCCGGTCTTCCTGGGACAGGTTGAAGATCACCTCACCGGCCTGGTTCATCTCGACGATGCGGTTGCGATCCAGCAGGGCCAGGAAAGTCCCTTCTTCGGTCCAGTCGAACCCTTCCAGGTGCGAATCCTCGAGGCCGATACCCGCGAAGTCCTCGTACCAGAGGACCCGGCCTCGCCGGTCGAAGATGATCAGCTGGGCTCCGCCACAGCCGGTCTGGACGATGAAGTGTTCCATGCTGGGGAGGCTGGAGGCAGTCACCATGACGTCGATGTCCACCTCGGGGGGCAGGGGATCGGTGCGAACCCAGCTGGACTGGACATCAGAGCCGCTCCCTGCCAGTTCTTTGGCCGTGACCCTGACCTTGTAGGAGGTCTCGGCCCGAAGCCCGACCAGGGTGAACTCGTGGTGGGTGCCCAGTGTGTCGGACTTGACGGTTTGCTGGCGGGTGCCGCTCTGGTTCAGATCGAGGAATGCTTTCGTGGGCACGTCCGTCTGCACGCTGCAGTCGATGCGAAGCGCATTGGTCGGCTGGACCTCGCAGGCCAGATCCTGGATGGTGGCTGCGAGGGATGCGGAGATCAGGAGGGAAAGCATTGGGGTCATTGTGGGGATTTCTCCTGCCCAGGTCAATCGGGTTTTGATTGACCCGGCTCAAGAAAACCAATCGTCAAGAAGGGTGACAGGGCGGCGATCGTCGTGGTTCTTGGGGTGGTACAAGGTCTCCAATAGAGGGTATTGGCACCAGAGTGACCCTTTTTGTGACCCCTGTCCTGTCCATGTTCTCTGCTGTCGCCCTGGCGGGTGGTGGTCCGGCCAACGTGATGGTGCTGTACAACGGCGAGGATCCGGAGGCCGAGGGGGTTGCCGAGCACTACGAGGAGGCCCGGCAGTTGCTTCCCGGCAGACTCTGCCCGTTGTGGGGGATCGATCCGGTGTCGGAGAGCCTGGATGCGGACGACTACGAGTTTCTGATCCTGCAGCCCTTTGAGGCCTGTCTCGAAGCCCTGCCCGACCCCGATGAGATCGACTACGTGGTCCTGGTCCGAGGTCTGCCCTACCGGGTGGACCTGCCGAGCTACAGCGCCAGCCTGCAGGCCACGCTTCAGTTGATGCGGAGCCGGACGACCCTGGGGCTTCAACTCGCTGGCCAGGGCCAGAATGGTCAGAGCCCCTTTGTGGAGAACCCGCACGTGATCGAGGCGGATCTCACCGACGACGACTACACCGTCTCCAACGACTTCTCAGGCTTCTACGCGACGGCGACGGGCATCGTGCACGGCAATGAACTGCCGGCGAGCTTTCGCCGGACCGGGCCTGTCCAGACCCTCAACGGGCACGTCTTCGATGACAACCTGTTGATCGTCACCCGTCTCGATGGGTTCGATCACCAGGACGCCCACGATCTGATCGATCGGTCCGTGGCCGCGGACGGGAGCTTTCCCGAAGCGGAGATCCTCTGCATGGCAGGCTCGGATTCGGCCCGTGCCGCCCGGGATCCGGAGTGTGAGTACGTGGTCAGACACCTTCAGCTTGCGGGAATGAACGCGGCCTGGGAGGAGCCCTTTGATGCAGCGCTGTCCGGGCACGAGGTCGCGGCGTACTTCACCGGGAGTGCGGACCTGCAGGACGCCATCGACGGGCAGATCTATGTGCCGGGTGCTGTTGCAGGAAACCTGACCTCCTATGGGGCAGTCCCCCAGAACTGGTTCTGTGGCGAGGATGGCCAGGACTGCCCGGAGAACGAGAAACAGACCGCGATCGCCCGGTTCGTCAGGGCGGGGGCGACCGGGGTTCACGGGGCAGTAGCTGAGCCCTACAACGCCTACTTTCCCCAGGCCGGGACGCTCCTGCTCTACACCTATGGCTACAACCTGGGGGAGAGCTGGTTCTTCAACCAGTGGGTTCTCTACTGGCAGAACCTCTACATCGGGGATCCCCTGACCTCACCCTGGGTGGAACGACCGGTGCCGGTGGTTCCGGCGACCGTGGCCGAGGGAGAGGCCCTGGTGGTCGGGGGGGTGCATCCTCATGGAATCGCTGCGGTACGGGTGTATGTGGATGGTGTCCGCATTGCAGAAGGAGAAGGGGAGTCGCTCGCCGTGGAGCATGGTCTGTCCGCGGGAGAGAGCGTCGAGTTGTTCGTGGTGGTCATTGCCGAGAACGCGGAGGTCGAACGGGTTGGCTGGGAAGAGCCGAACCAGTTTCCGAAGCCCGATGTACAGGGCTGGGCGTCGCAGAACGTGATGGTCACCGAGTCGTTGAGGCCCGGTGACACGGACAGCGGGGACACGGGGAGCGGGCCTGGAGGAGTCGCCTGTGGGTGTGGTGCGGCCATGCCCCGAGGGTTCGTCGGCTGGATGGTGGGCATGGTCTGTGTGGTGGTGAGTCGTCGCAGGAGGGCTCTGGGCGGCCTCTGGCGTCAGGCCTGCTGATGGCTGTCCGTTCACCTGGCCAGCAGGTGTCGTTCAATTCAGCCGAGGCCCGTGGGTTCTCGCGGTATG
>CAZMNK010000095.1:0-3459 GCA_964567625.1 uncultured Enterobacterales bacterium
GTGTCCTCGGTGTCCTCGGTGTCCTCGGTGTCCTCGGTGTCCTCGGTGTCCTCGGCGGCCTCCTTTTCAAAGGAACCCTTGGGAGGCACTCGGATCTGCAGGCCCGTGGGACGGACACGCTCGGGTGGAGCCTCCTCTTCTTCCTCCGTGGCGGGAGCCTCGTCGGGATCATCGTCGGCCATGGCCGAGGGAGCCCACAGGAACAGAAAGAGGAAGAGCTTCATCGGCAGTGTGCGAGACCGCTTCCACCCTACTCCGAGGCGGGTGGGGGCGGTAGAGGAATGTGGGGCCAAGCTCAGAGACCGGAGCCGAGCACGACGTAGGCAGCACCCGCATTGGTGTAGGCAGTGGACTCGTATTTGGCGCCAATGATGACGTCATCGTAGCCATCGCCATTGACATCGCCGACGGTGTCGACGGCCCAACCAGCGTAGTCACCGGCTGTGACCCCGGTGAGCTTGACCGGCGCATCCGCCAGGCTGTTGTTGTCCGAGGTCGGCCCGTAGATGATGTAGGCGCTGCCGGATTCTGAACCCAGGGTGTCGTCACCGTAGGCGCCGATGATGATGTCTGCTGCGCCATCAGCGTTCATGTCCCCGGCACCCGCCAGGCTTGTCGCCGCGTGGTCCATGTTCGATTCACCCCTCCACAGAGCCGAGATGCTCGCAGTGTCCGAGAGATCGAAGTCGGCGGTGACCGGACCGTGCAACAGGTGGGCTCGGCCTCGCTCGGTGCCGTTTCCATCAAAGGTCGCGGCTCCGATGAGCAGGTCGGGCCAACCGTCCCGGTTCACATCTCCGGGACTGCTCAGGTTGAAGGCCTTGTCGTTGACATTGGCGCCGGTGATCTTGGCATCTGCCGTCGACAGGTTGGCTGTGCCTCCGGTGAGGGGCCCATGGACGATGTAGCTGGCGCCGGCATTGGAGCCGCCGGTGGCCTCCAGGCTGGCACCGACCAGGAGGTCCATGGAACCATCTCCGTCCAGATCTCCGGGACCGGACACGCTGGCACCGGCGTAGTCGCCCGCGGTCTCCCCGGTCCAGGTGGCCCAGGCGTCGCTCATCGTGGCATAGCCGGTGACCGGGCCGAGAAGCACGTAGGCTGCACCGGCGTCGGTGTCCTCGCCGTCGTTGGTGACAGCTCCGACGGCGATGTCGTCGTTTCCGTCTCCGTCGACATCGCCCAGGCAGTCCACGGACCAGCCCGCCCTGTCGTCGATTTCGGATCCGAGCACGACGGCGTCCGCATCCTGATCTCCCAGGGGGTTCAGGTAGATCACCGCTGCACCGGTCAGGTCCGTGTGGTTCCAGGCTCCCGAGACCACGTCGCCCTGGCCATCTCCGTCGAGATCGCAGATGTCCACGTCACGGCCGCTCTGGGCATTGGCCTCGGGTCCAAGCAGGGCTGCATCCGCCCCATCGGTGCCGATGGAACCGGTCAGGGGTCCCAGGAACAAGTAGACTGCTCCAGCCTGTGTTCCCCCGGCGTTGGATTCCGTCATGGCGCTGACCAACAGGTCACTGAACTCATCATCGTTGATGTATCCGCCGGTCACCGCGTAGCCGGCGTTGGCGTCCTCGGTGCTCCCCAGGATGAGCCCGGGGGCCTCTGAGAGGCTGACCGTGCCTTCGAGGTCGCAGTCGTTTGCCGAGCCGTCGCAGTCGTTGTCGATGAAGTCGCCGCAGATCTCCGTGGCCAGAGGGCTGATCTCCTCATCGGCGTCATCGCAGTCCAGTTCGTTCTGGACGTACCCAAGGCTCGCCTCGCAAGCCGACTCCGGGCTCAGGGGATCGCCGTAGCCATCCCCGTCGCTGTCCAGCCAGTAGGTCTCGGCATCTTCGGCATCCGGCCCGTCGATGCTCTCATCGCAGTCGTTGTCGATGTTGTCGCAGACCTCGATGGCGCCCGGGTTCACCTCGCTGTTGCTGTCGTTGCAGTCCCCGCCGCAGACATCATCAAAGCCATCCGCGTCGTTGTCGTCGCCCTCGTCGATGCCACCGTCCTTGTCCCCTTCGTCGCAGTCGTTGTCCAGACCGTCGCAGATCTCGGAGCCCAGGGGATTTGTGGCCGCGTCGTCATCGTCACAGTCCTGGTCGTTGGCCGCGTACCCGGTGGGCAGGTCACAGGCGACGATCGTCTCTTCGCTGCTCCCGAAGCCGTCGCCGTCGTTGTCGATGTACCAGGTCTCTGCGTCCTCGGCGTCAGGCTCATCCACCTCGTCGTCGCAGTCGTTGTCGACCTCGTCACAGACCTCCGGAGCGCCTGGATAGACCTGGGCGTTTCCGTCGTCGCAGTCGTCAGTTGCTGCGTACCCATCCTCGTCGACGTCGTACTGGTCGGCGGGGAGGATGCTGTTGGGATCGGGGTCGGAGGGGCCGATGATGTCATCTGCGTCACCGCAGGCAACCAGAGACAGAATGGACAAAGGCAGAAACATGGGTCTTCCGGTCAGGAATCAGGACACAACTACCTTAGTTCGCAGTAGCTGCCAAACCCTTCAAATGCCTCCTCCGTAGTTTGCAAAACACGGACAGCCGCTGGTAATCACGCTGTTGGTCGCGTGGTCGCCGAATGCAAAATCATCGTTTTCATCGCCGATGGGGTCTTCGAGGGCACCGGAGCAGGCGAGACACTCCCCCGTCGGACCGGTTCCGACTCGACGGTCAGATGCCCCCACCGTAGACGACATAGCAGGCCCCGCCATCCGTGTAGGCTGCGTCGTCCTGCCAGGACCCCACGATCACGTCGTCATAGCCGTCGCCGTTGGCATCAAAGGCGCCCGCCACCGAGAGACCGGCCTGGTCGTCCTCGGCACCCCCGAGCTGGACATCCGCCGCGGCGGCTCCGATCGTGCCCGCACTGACCGGCCCGTACACGATGTAGGCCGACCCGGAGTTGTGGGCCGGAGACTCGTCGCCCCAGGCCCCGGCGATGATGTCGTCGTAGCCGTCACCATTGAAGTCTCCCGCCGTGGCCACGGCGTACCCGAACTTGTCCGCGGTGGCCTGTCCGGTGACCATGAAGTCCGCGTTGGAGACGGTGTAGGGCGTGGTGGCTCCGCCGGAGAGGGGCCCGAAGAACACGCCAGCAGCGCCTGTGGCCGAGCCTGCCGTGGCGTCGTCCGAGGCACCGACGACCAGGTCAGCGCTTCCGTCGCCGTCCAGGTCCCCGGCATCGTGGGCATCCCAGAGGTCGTCTCCACCTCCGGTGCCATAGACGATGGCATCGGCCAGGGAGAGGGCCAGGGTGCCAGTGGTGGCACCGTCCACCAGGTAGACGGCACCGGCGTCCGTGCCATTGGTGTCGTTGCCCTTGGCGCCGACGATCACTGTTCCCGCACCTCCGCCGACCAGGTCACCACCGATGGCGACCTCGCCACCGGCCTGGTCCCCGCCGACCTCGCCTTCGAGCACGGCGTCGGCATCCGCATCGGTCAGGTCGCCGGTGATCGGGCCCAGG
>CAZMNK010000095.1:3469-6946 GCA_964567625.1 uncultured Enterobacterales bacterium
CAGGAAGACCATGGCCGCACCGTTTCCAGTCAAGGAGCCCGAGCTGTAGCTCAGCGCACCCACGACAAGGTCATCGATCTCGTCGCCGTTCACGTCACCACCCGAGGCAACACTCGTGCCGAACTCGATGCCGCCGGTCCCGGTGAGCACGGCATCCGGGCTCGCGGAGGTAGAAGCCAGGGGCCCGAACCAGATCTGCACGGAGTCGGTGCCCGGCGCACCAACGATCACGTCGGCGTAGGTGTCATCGTTGACATCGCCGATGGTGACGCCATTGCCCAGGTCTTCGGAGCCCGTACCGGAGACCAGCTGGCCGTCGGCATCGGAAGTGAGGAGTGAGCCAGACGGGTCGTAGTAGACCCAGGCGGCACCAATACCGCCGCCGGAGACATCAGCCCGGGCGCCACAGACCACGTCGTCCCAGCCGTCTCCGTCGATGTCGCCGCCGCCCGCGACCCGCCAGCCCATCTGGGAGCCGCCATTGGAGCCTTCGGAAGCGGGGAGGATCACGGCGTCTGCCGCCGACAGGTTGATCAGCCCGCTGGGCGCACAGCCGTTGTCGGTGCCATCACAGTCGTTGTCGAGCCAGTCGTTGCAGACCTCGGCCTCGCCGGGATTCACAGCGGTGTTCGTCTCGTCGCAGTCGCCGCCAGTGGTCGAATAGCCGGTGCCGGGATCGCTGCAGACCGCGCTTGCTGTGGCGTCCTCGCCATAGCCGTCGCCATCGGTGTCCGTGTAGTAGGTGGTCGACAGACCCTCGTCGATCAACAGGTCGCAGTCCTCGTCGACTGCACCATCGCAGACCTCGGTGGCGCCCGGGTTTCTGGCCTCGTTGGTGTCGTCGCAGTCGGTGTCATCCTCGACGTAGCCGAGGGGGGCCGAGTCGGGGCACTCGATCACCTCGGTGGCCGGGTCGCCGTAGTTGTCGGCGTCGTCGTCCAGCCAGAAGCTCGTGGCGCCGTCGGCATCGTCGCCGTCGACCTGGCCGTTGCAGTCGTTGTCCTTGTCGTCACAGACCTCCAGGGCCGCCGAGTTCACCGTGGCATCCTGGTCATCGCAATCCCCGCCACAGACGTCGTCAAAGGTGTCTCCGTCCTCGTCGTCGCCTTCGTCGATGCTCAGGTCACAGTCGTTGTCCGCGCTGTCACAGACCTCGCTGGCCAGGGGGTTGTCGTCTGCGGACTCGTCGTTGCAGTCCTCGTCGTTGGCCACGTACCCGGAGGGTGCGTCACAGGCGGTCTCGGAAGTGGTGCTTCCAAAGCCGTCTCCATCGGCGTCCTCGTACCAGACGCTGGCGTCCGTGGCGGTCGCCTCGTCCGTCTCACCGTCGCAGTTGTTGTCGATGCCGTCACAGATCTCTTCGGCCCCGGGATTTGCCGCGGCGTCGTAGTCGTCGCAGTCGTCTGCGGCCGTGTAGCCATCCAGGTCGATGTCGTACTCGCTTGCAGCGAGCGTCTTGTCAGTGTCCTGCGCACTCGGACCGACCACGTCTTCGTCACCGGTGCAGGCCAGGGTCAACAGAACCAGGAGGGGGAAAGTCATGGCGTCTCCAACAAGATGCGGGCGGGGAAACTACCCCGCGCACACCCGTCGGTCCATGTCGGTCCTGTCAGATGCCCCCGCCGTGGAACACGTAGCAGGCTCCTCCATCGGTCGCGGCGCTGTTCTCCTTGCGGGCGCAGACGATGACGTCGTCGTAGCCGTCGCCATTGCTGTCGAAATTTCCCGCCACGGACCAGCCGAGTTGACCGCTGCTGGTCTCGCCGGTGATCTTCAGGTCGGCATCGCTGGCGTCCACGTGGGACGTGAGGGGTCCGAAGAAGACATAGGCCGAACCAGCATCGGTCGAGGCATCGTCGTTGCCATAGGCGCCGGTGAGCAGGTCGACCTCGCCGTCTCCGTTGAAATCGCCAGCGGAATCGAGCGCAAGGCCCATGCCATTGCCGTTGGACTCACCGTAGAGGATGTGGTCAGAAGCGGAAAGCGATCCGCTGGTGACCGGGCCGTAGAGGATGAAGGCACCGCCCACGTTGTTGTCGGTGGTGTCGTACTTGAAGGCCCCTACGACGATGTCGTCGGTCCCGTCAGCGTTCACGTCGCCGATGCCGTGAGCATCCCAGCTGTTGTCGTCGGCTGCTGCGCCGGTCAGGACAGCGTCGACCGAGGACAGGGCCACCTCACCGGAAAGGATGCCGGTGACGAGGTAGACCGCACCCGCGTCGGAACCGCCGTCGTCGTTGTATCGGGCACCGATGGCCAGGGTGTCCAGCCCAGCCCCGACCACGTCGCCGACGAAGGCGAGCATTCCGCCGGCCTGGTCTCCACCCCCCGTGCCCTCGAGCACGGCATCGGCGTCGGACTCGTCCAGTGTACCGGTCAGAGGTCCGTAGAACACATAGGCGGCACCGACATCGTTGAGGGAGGAGGAGTCGTGGGTGGTGGCGCCGACCACCAGGTCGTCCTGGCCGTCTCCGTCCAGGTCACCGGCGGCCACGGCGATGCCGAAGTTCACGCTTCCGGTGTGGGTGATGACCACGCTGTCCGCGGGGTCCGTGCTGCCCGTCGCACCGTTGAAGATGTAGACCGTGTTGGAGCCGTAGGCGCCCACGATCGCATCGTCCCAACCGTCTGCGTCCAGGTCGCCGATCGCACCGCCGCGACCCGCCAGTTCGCTGGCTCCTGGTGGCCCCAGGAACGCGTCCGCGTCGGCGGTGGTCAGGCTTCCAGAAGGATCGCTGAACACATAGGTCGCTCCGGCTTCCGTACCGCCTGCGTCGTCCCAGGGGGCTCCGAGCAGGAGGTCGTCGATGCCGTCGCCGGTGTAGTCGTCGCCTGCGAAGACCGAGTAGCCGAGTTCTCCGTCGCTGGAGGCGGCCTCTGCGTAGATGAGGGCATCGGCCGAGCTGGCGCTGAACTCGCCGCTCGGGGTGCAGCCGTTGTCGGTTTCATCGCAGTCGTTGTCGATCCAGTCGTTGCAGACTTCGGCAGCGCCCGGGTTGACCTCGGTACTGCTCTCGTCGCAGTCCCCGCCGTCGCTCACATAGGTGCCGCCGGGGTCGGAGCAGGCGTCCATGGCCGTCGCGTCGTCACCATAAAGGTCGCCGTCGGTGTCCTCGTAGTAGGTCGTCGTGGCCAGGTCTTCATCGATGGACGTGTCGCAGTCCTCGTCCGTCCCGTCGCAGGATTCGGTCCCGTCGGGGTTGACGTCCTCCAGGGTGTCGTCGCAGTCCCCATCGATGGTCGCGTAGCCAGTGCCGGGATCGCTGCACATCTTCGTGTCGGAGCCGTCCTCGCCATAGGTGTCGCCGTCGGCATCCTTGTAGTAGGTCGTCGTGTCCAGGCCTTCGTCGGTGAGGTCATCACAGTCCTCATCGACGCCGTCGCAACTCTCCGTGCCATCGGGGTTGATGTCGGTACTGCTCTCGTCGCAGTCCCCACCGTCGGTCACGTAGGAGCCGCCGGGGTCCGAGCAGGCGG
>CAZMNK010000095.1:7046-21782 GCA_964567625.1 uncultured Enterobacterales bacterium
GTCACAGGTCTCGGTCCCGTCGGGGTTGACGTCCGCCAGGGCGTCGTCGCAGTCCCCACCGTCGGTCACGTAGGAGCCGCCGGGGTCCGAGCAGGCGGTCATGGCCGTGCTGTCATCGCCGTAGAGGTCGCCGTCGGTGTCCTCGTAGTAGGTCGTGGTGGTCAGGCCTTCGTCGGTGAGGTCGTCGCAGTCCTCGTCTGTCCCGTCACAGGTCTCGGTCCCGTCGGGGTTGACGTCCGCCAGGGCGTCGTCGCAGTCCGTGTCGTCAGAGACGTAGCCGGAGGGCTGGGTGCAGCTCTGGAGCCCGCTCGCGGCGTCCCCAAAGGTGTCGGCATCGGTGTCCGCGTAGTACCAACTGGCGTCCGTGGCGCCGTCGTCTTCCGACCCGTTGCAGTCGTTGTCCGCCCCGTCGCAGACCTCGATCCCGCCGGGGTAGGCGGTGGCATCGTTGTCGTCGCAGTCTTCGTCGCAGACGTCATCGTAGCCGTCGGCATCGACGTCATTGCCCTCGTCGCTGAAGGTGTCGCAGTTGTTGTCGATGCCGTCGCAGATCTCCTGCGCGCCGGTGTAGATCGTGTTGTCCGTGTCGTCGCAGTCGTCATCTTCGGCCACGTAGTTGGAGGGCTGGGCACAGGCCTCGACGGAAACGGTGGCATCGCCATGTCCGTCGCCGTCGCTGTCCGCGTACCAGGTCTCCAGGCCGTCGGCGAACTCGTCGATCTCGTCGTCGCAGTCGTTGTCGACTTCGTCACAGATCTCATCAGCGCCCTTGAAGATCGTCGCGTCGTCGTCGTTGCAGTCGTCGCAGGCCCCGACCCCATCGGAGTCGTTGTCGGCAGCGTCATCCACGATGTCGTTGCAGTCGTTGTCGATTTCGTCACAGACCTCTTCGGCCTCTGGATTCACCAGCCAGTCATCGTCATCACAGTCGTCTGCGTTGTCGGTTGCCCCGATCGGCTCGGTGCAGGAGAGGATGGTCTCGTCCGGATTTCCAAATCCGTCCGCGTCGGAGTCGGCGAACCAGGTCAGTGCGTCGCTGGCCTCATCGTCCACGAAGTCATTGCAGTCGTTGTCGATGCTGTCGCAGACCTCGGGGTTTCCCGGGAAAGCATTGGCGTTGTCGTCATCGCAGTCGTCGGCCTGGGTGTATCCATCGCCGTCGAGGTCTTCGGTGCCATCATCGCCATCACAAGCGATGGTCAGTACCAACAGGGCCAGACAGAACTGCATTTGAATCCTCACTGTACAGGGCAGAACACAAGCGCACCGTGGAGCCAGATTAGCGGATGCGCAGGGTCGAAACGGCGTCACGGTCGCACCAAATGCCGCGCGCTGTCAACGACTTGAGGTTTAGGTGCTGTCTGGGTCAAGATCCCCAATGTGGTGGTGAGCAGTTGGCTCGGTGCGGCCCTGGCACTAGATGTCTGGGGCGGTCTACAAGAATCCCCGGAGGGTTCTTGGGACGCGATCGTTGTGCCGGGATGCGGGGTCCGGCATGACGGCCAGGCAGGTGGCGCCCTTCACCGACGCACGGCCCGGGCGACGGAACTCTTTTTCGCGGGTCTCGCCCCGCAGTTGATCCTGACTGGCGGGATCGGACGCTACCCCCCCGCCGAGGCCATTGCTGCCGCCCAGGTGGCGACGACTCTCGGGGTTCCGGAGCCTGCGATCCTCCTGGAGACCAGTTCGCACACCACGGCGGAGAACGCGGAGTTCTCGGCCCGTCAGAGTGATGCTCGTCGCGTGATCGTGGTCACGGACCGCTACCACGTGTTGCGTTGTCGGCACCTCTTCCAGAAGCACTTCGACGAGGTCTGTGTGGTCGGATGCCGGGGACCCACCGTCTCTCGGGCAAAGGGCTCGGTGCGAGAGGTTGCCGCCTGGGGTCTTCAGCTATTCATCACCTGAGGACGGCACAGGGGTCACGGCCTCCTCGTCGCCATCCTGATCCTCCTCGGTGCCAGCGGCCTCCTCGGTGCCAGCGGCCTCTTCGGCAGCCAGGCGGGCGGCTTCTTCAGCCAATGACATGAGGGTGTCGTACTGGTCGGTGGCCAGCGTGCGCACCAGGTTCATTCCTGTGGGCCCCAGGCAGTTCGTCTCGTAGGTCCCAGGCTTGACATTGTTCAGGCTGACCGTCGAGAGCGGACCGATGATGCCGATGCGTACCCCGGAGATCGAGAGTTCGACCCAGGCACTGGTTCGGTTTTGCACGTGAAGGACGTCATTGGTGCCCTCTACGAGGGACTCTGTGGGGTTGATCAACTCCCCCAGCCGGGCAGGATCCACGAACAACTGGCGGAAGCCCGTTGCCTCCCCAGTGGTGAGTGTCGGGTTGACGTCGTAGGGCCCGAAACCACCTCCATGGCCGTCTTTGGCGAGGGCGGGTGCGGATGTGACGAGGAGGGCCAGGAATAGGGTGCGGGTCATGCGCGCTCCGATCGGGGGACAACTCTCCGTGCGTTAACCCTCGTCTCCGGAGGGCACCATGGCCGCGACCCTGCTGGTGCGGGACATCGACCAGTTGCTGACGCTGGACCCGGGCCAGGGAAGGGGCAGTCTGGGGGTCATAGAAGGAGGCGCCGTCCTGTTCGAGGGGGATCAGGTGCGTTGGATCGGGCCTTCCCCTGGGGCGCCGAGTGCTGACCAGGTTCGTTCGGGGGCGGGGTGCATCGGACTGCCCGGCCTGGTGGATTGTCACACCCACAGCCTTTTTGCGGGATCCAGGGCCGAAGAGTTCCGGCGGCGACTCGAAGGTGCCACCTACACCGAGATCCTGGAGTCCGGAGGGGGGATCCTTTCCACGGTGAACGCCACTCGGGCGGCCAGTGACGACAGCCTCTCCGAGTGCCTCACGGCACGACTGGCAGAGTTCCTGTCCCGGGGGGTCACCACCGTAGAAGTAAAGACCGGCTATGCCCTGGAGCGGGACCAGGAGTTGCGCTGTCTGCGGTTGCTACGGGAGCGGGACTGGCCGGTTCGCGTGCGGATCACGTGGCTCGGAGCCCACGCCATCCCGGCGGAATGGCGTGCGAACCGGGAGGAATGGGTCGGCCACCTGCTGGCGTCGGTTCCGGCGGTGGCAGAGCTCGCCGACATGGTGGATGTCTACTGTGATGCTGGCGCATTCTCTCTGGAGGAGACCCACCGGATCCTCTCCGCGGGCATGGAAGCTGGCCTCGTCGGAAGAGTTCATGCCGAGCAGGTCACCCACACGGGAGCAGCCGCTCTTGCCGCCGAGCTGGGGTGTGCCTCTGCGGATCACCTGGAGCGCATTGACGCGGCCGGGATCGCAGCCATGGGGGCCGCTGGAACCGTGGGGGTGTTGTTGCCCGGGGCGATGACCTACCTGGACGATCCGGCGCCGCCAGTCGCCGCTCTTCGGGAGGCGGGGGTGCCACTGGCTGTGGCCACGGACTTCAACCCGGGAAGCTCCCCGGTTCGGGATCTCTGGTCTTGCGCCACCCTGGCCTGTCTGCGGATGGGCCTGACGCCAGAAGAAGCGATGGCTGGCATCACCCGGCAGGCGGCCCGCGCGGTGGCACAGCCCAGAGCTGGCTGGCTGGGACCCGGCTCCTTTGGAGACCTGGCACTGATGACACCACCCCCCGGCGAGCCATGCCACTGGCCGGTCCTGGTCCAGTACATGGGTGGACACCAGGCGGCCCTGGTGGTGCGCGGTGGCCAGGTGGTCCTGGGATGAGCACGGTCGAGGCCATTCGCTACGAAGAGGGCGTGCTGTCGCTCCTGGATCAGCGCGCACTGCCCCAGGAGGAGACCTGGCTTCAGATCCAGGACCCCGGCGCTGCGGCGCAGGCCATCCGCGACATGGTGGTTCGAGGGGCCCCGGCCATCGCGATCACAGCCGCCTATGGCCTGGCCCTGGCCGTGCGTCGCGGTTTTGATCGCTCAGAAGCTCGGGCGCTGCTGTTGGCGAGCCGGCCTACTGCGGTCAACCTGCGCTGGGCTCTGGAACGCCTGGACGCTGTGGCAGATGGGGCTGTCGAGGCCGAGGCGCAGGCGATCCATGCCGAAGACGCGCGAATCTGCCGGACGCTCGGAGACGTGGGGGCCGATGTGGTGCCCGAAGGAGGGCTGTACACCCATTGCAACACCGGGGCCCTGGCGACCGGTGGGTGGGGGACGGCCCTGGGTGTGGTGAGGAGTCTGCATGCCCAGGGGCGCCCGGTCCATGTGTATGCGGGCGAGACCCGGCCCTACCTTCAGGGGTCGCGACTCACCGCCTGGGAGATGGTGCAGGAGGGCATCCCCTGCACGCTGGTGACCGACTCCATGGCCGGTGCCGTCATGGCCTCGGGCCGCATCCACAGCGTGGTCGTGGGCTGTGACCGGGTGGCAGCCAATGGCGACGTGGCCAACAAGATCGGCACCTATGGCCTGGCCGTGCTGGCCCGGTACCATGGTCTGCCCTTCTACGTGGCCATGCCCCTGTCCACCCTGGATGAGCAGTGTCGTTCCGGGGAGGACATCCCCCTGGAAGAACGAGACCCGTCCGAGGTGGCGGGCTTTCGCTCGGAACGCACCGCGCCAGGAGGGGTCGGTGTGTGGAACCCGTCCTTTGACGTGACCCCGGCGGACCTGGTCACGGGCTGGATCACCGAGCAGGGGCTCTGGCGACCGGGCTAAGCTGGCGCATGGCTTCCTTTGGTCGCTTTACCGATCACGCGCCGCCCACAGAGGGCCTCCTCGAGGTTCAACGCCAGCTTCGTCAGCTCCGGACGCTGCTGCTCCAGGTGCTGTTGGCACAGCACCGAGGTGAGCAGGTCCCCCTGGACAGTCCACGTGTCCTGGAGCTCCTGGACCTGCCAACGGGGGCTTCCGTGGAAACGGTAGAGGCTCGCCTGGTCCGTGCCCAGGCCCAGGTGACCGGCACGACGGTCTGCTCCGAGTGCGGGGGCGCCATCCGAGAGCTGGAGGGAATCACGGAACCGGTCTGTCCCTGGTGTGGGGACGGATTGACACCCAGGGCATGAGCGATGGCCGGGTCGCTCTGCGGACCCGACCCGGATACCCTGAGGTTGTTCAAGGAGGTTCACCATGATGTTCGGTTTTGGCATGCCCGGCCCCACCGAGCTCATCCTCATCCTCGCGATCGTCATCATTTTCTTCGGCGTGGGGAAGCTTCCAGAGGTCGGTTCAGCCCTGGGCAAGGGCATCAAGAACTTCCGTGGAGCGGTCAAGGAGGGGTCTGACGAGGCCCAGGCCGTCCTCAGCGAGTTGGACCCCACCGCCGACGTCCAGGACGTGGAGGAGAAGGTTCCGGAGCAGTCCGAGGGCTAGGCCCCGTTCACCCGGAGCGGCGCTCCAGGACACGCACAGCTTCTTGTTGGACTTCGGGCAGCAAGACCCCGGAACTGACGATGAAGCGCAGATCCTGCACCAGCAGGGTGGAAAGCAGTCGAGTGGCGATCTCTGCCGGCGTGTGGGGGTTGCAGGTGAGTGCCTTTCTGACCCGGTATCGACTGGACCAGCGCTGGTGGCGGGAGACCACGCGCAGGACCTTGGCCGAGTTGGGTCGACGGGCTGCGATGGTCACCACGTCCTGTTCCCGCAGCCGAGGGTTGTCGAGCAGGTTGGCGATCACCCGGTGATCGGGATCGCGGAGCAGGCGGTCGATCAGATTGCGATCGGTTGTCCTGGCGGCCTGGCGACGCAGCCCCAGGGGCAACTGCAGAAATTCATTGTCGGGACCGGACACGGGCAGGCGTCGCTTGTCGACCACCGGTGGCATCAGCAGGGGGGGCAGTTCGTCGATGCCCACGCGCTGGGCCAGTCCCACCAGCCGCCAGGCTCGTTCTCGCGGCATCGAGCCCAGGATGCCCGTGTCCAGGGCGAGCTCCTGGAGGGCGGCTCGAGCACCGGCCTCGCCGCGCCGTGCCCTGGCCAGGATTCGATGCAGGGTGGCCAGTAGCATGGGATCTGTGAGGGAGTAGAGGAACTCCTGGATGGCCCGTGGCCGAATCGTCCGTTCCCGGATGCTGTCGATACGGTGAATCAACTGCTCTGCCGTCCGGTCGGCCTGGATTGGATTCCGTAGCAGGTCCCAGAGTTCCTCGACGTCGCCCTGTCGGGCCGCCTCGTGCGCCTCGGTTTCTGCCAGGACCTCGGCCAGGTCGATGACCTCGTGTGGGGTGTCCGGGGGTTCCTCCTCCGGGGGCGATGGCGAGCGATCCGGGTCGCCCACACCCAGGCTGGCCCGGGCCAGGGCCTCGATCAGCTCATCGGAAACGCCGCCTGGCAGCAGGGGAAGTCCAGTCTCCTGGGACAACTCCAGGTCGTCGGGGTGTCCTGAATCGTCTTGCTGCCCCATGGCATCATCCTACACGGCCATGACTCCTACGCCTCCACGTCTCGCCCTGCTCTTGTTGGCCCTGGTCTGTGCCACGGCGGGCACCTGGTGGGCATTTCGACAGGACGGGGAGATGCTGGAGGACGTGGCTCAGGTGGGGGACACCGGGATGACACTGGACCAGACCGAGGAGTTGATGCGCGCCATCGGCTACGTCCAGCAATAGGAATGGCGGTGTGAGACGGCGCGGATTCTGGAGCCTGTACCTGATCTGCCTGGTGACTTGCCTGGGCCTGGTGGAGGGGCTCCGGCTCGTGGTGCCCGTCGCTGTGGCATCGGTGGAGGTCGACCTGTCCACCGACTTCATCGCCGTGCCGCCCAAGCCGCGTGGGGTCGAGGACTCGACCCCGGGCGATGGAGAGGGCGGGGCCTACTCGGAGCAGGCCTGCCTGGCGCTCCAGGGGGATTTTCGAGATGCCTGTTTTCACTTCCTGGCGCTCCAGAGGGTGGCCCGGGACCTGGAGGGTGCCCGGCAGGCCTGCGCGTCCATCGCGGGAAGTCTGCGATGGGAGTGCGAATCCGACCTGGGAGAGTTGTTCTCCCGTGTGGACCGGGTGAGGGCCGAAGGGCTCTGTGGGGAAATTCCCCCCAGGAAGTGGCGAGACCAGTGCGTTTTTGGAATCGCGATGCAGTGGTCCGTGGATGACCCGGCGTTCGCCCGTTCAGCCTGTGACCGGGCTGGTATGTGGCGGGACTTCTGCCGGCACGACGTCAATGGGGAGGTGGCCCAACAGGACCCGGAAGAGGCCCTGGCCTGGTGTGTGGGAGAGCTCGGTGGGGGCACCTTGCTCCAGCGAAAGACCTGTTTTCATGGACTCGGCAAGTACCTGGGGCGCGTGGATGCCGCGAAGGCGCTGGAGATCTGCCTGCGGGTCCCCGGGGATGATCCGCTGTACCAGGAGAACTGTTTTCACGGGATCGGGTGGGCCCTCTCCGAGAGTGATCCCGGGATGGCCCTGGGGTTCTGCGAACAAGAGGTCCGCGGGGGTGCCGACTCCTGTCGTCTGGGGGTGAGTGCTCACGCCAAGCGTCTCGACCCGGTGCGTGCTCTGGAGATCTGCGCCCAGGTCCAGCGCGACGATCTGCGGAAGCGCTGCGAGGGCTTTGCCCGTCGCTAGCCCTTGTGCGGGCCTAGAGGCTCGACCGGCTCTCGGCCACCAGGGTCACCTGGTCGAATCCCGCCTGCTGGAGGGTGAAGAGGACCTTTCGCACCAGTCGATAGGGAACGGCCGCATCCATTCGGAGCAGCACCCGTTCGGGGGGAATGCGTTGCAGGGCGGCGTAGAGTTCCTCGACCAGGGTTTCGTCGTGTTCCAGGTACCAGGCCGAGCCTGCGATCCGGTGACCCTGGAGGTGGACCCCACTGATGGTCAGGTCAATGGCCAGTGCCCGGGGGACCTCCTGGGAAACGGTCGAACGAGGCAGCTGCAGGGCCACCGGCAGCGGTGGGTCCGTGGAGAAGGCCAGGAGCAGGACCACCAGCACCAGGGTGAGTACATCCACGAGGGGAGCCAGGGTCGCGGTGTCCTGCCGGTTTCGTTTGCGTCCTGACCTCATGGGGCCGCCCCCAGGAGCGGTTGAGGAAAGAGCGGCCCGGCGCCGTCTCCTCGGACCGCGTCCAGTATGGCCATCAGGGTGCCGGCGGTCACGTCATCGGTGGGAAGCAATTCGATGCGTTCTCGGGTCGGATCCAGGCGCTTCATCTCCCGCAGAGCGGCCTGGAGGGCAGCAAGGTCGGGTCCCTGGGAGTCGTGGGGCAGGGTGATGCGGCGCTCTTCAGTGTCGCCCAGCGCGGCGGTCACGTCGGACTTTCGAATGCTGGCGCGGATCTCCAGGCCCACCTCTCCCACGTGCAGTGCCAGTCGTTCCAGGGGGCCCATCTGGGGTGCTCCTGCTCCTTCCTGGCTGCTGATCTTCAGGTCCAGCCCCACCCGTTTCTGTGCCGCAGTGGTCACCAGGAGCAGTGGAAGCAGCAGGAGCAGCAGGGAGATGACGGCCATCAAGGCCGGACGCAAGCCTGGGCCCTGTCGCCTCAGCCGTGGCCTCAGCCTGCGGATTTCGTCCTCCGTTTGACCAGGGCGAGTCGCCCGGCGGCGGCTTCCACCGTGGCCATGACCGCCTCCACCCGGCCCTCAAGCCAGGCATGGGCCCCCAGACAGGGAATCGCGACCAGCAGTCCACATGCCGTGGTGGCCATTGCGGTGGCGATGCCCTCAGAGAGGCGTGCGGCCCGTTCCCCCGCACTGGCGTCTCCAAGTGCTCCAAAGGCCAGCATGAGACCGTAGACGGTGCCGAGCAGTCCGATCATGGTGGCCAGGTTTCCGATGGCACCCAGGGAACCCACCCGGAGACGGACCTTCTGCTCGGCTTCTACGCTGGCCACACCCATGGCCTCCCAGGCGGCCTCTGCCGTGTCCTGGACTGCACCTGCGGCCAGGACATCGGCTGCGGGATGGGGGGCTGCGGCGAGGGCTGCAGACGCCAGGTCGCCGGCCTCCAGCGCGTCGGATGCGCTGCCAGATAGTCGTCCCCACAGGATGCCCAGGCACCATCCGCGCTCCAGGGTCACCGCCAGGCCATAGGCGGCCAGGGCGGTCAGGACGTAGAGGAAGGGGGCGCCAGGGCCGCTGAAAGCTGAGAGCAGGGAGTCGAGCACCACAGGCTCCGGGGAGGCCTTGTTGTTGCATCGGCAGCGCTGGCGTGCAACATGCGAGCCATGGTTGTTGCGTTTTGGTTGGTATCACTGGCCTGTGATCCGTCGGATACGGCTTCCTGGCAGGAACCCCAGGACTGCGAGAAAGAACGGTCACAGTGGGCGCGCGATGAGTGTCGAGCCACTGTGGCCCCGTCGGTCTTCCGCCAGGACCTGGCCGCTGGTGAACGCCTGGTCGTGCAGATCAGCGATGTGCTTCTTCGCGACTATGCCTGGCTCACCGTCACCCGCGAAGTCGACATGAGAGGCAGACGCTACTGCGATCGGATCGAGACCCCGGAGATCCGCGAGCGTTGTCTCACCCTGGTTTCCCGACCACACCTCCTGCAGCAACTTCAGAAGGGGGCATCGCCCGGGCCCAAGGGGCACCCACCACCGGGCCCCGAAGCACCGAAGACGCCGCAGTGAGCGACGTCTTGTGAGGTTTCAGGCGTTTGTTTTGTCGAGAGCTGAGAGAGAGCCCCCCCCGGTGGTTCCCTCACCGCAAGAGATGGAGGAGACGCTAAGTTGCCAGGTAAAAAAGGATCCGACGGGAGGGGCTCCAGGGCTCTCAGAAGCTGCCGTGTGCCGACGGCGGCTTCATTTGAATACTAGCCGTGGAATCAAGACACCTGCAAGGACGAAGATCGTCCAGAAGGTGTCACCTCTCTTTGCGATCGATGACGTGAGCCTTCTTTGAGGCCACTCGGCCGACCTCTTTTGAGAGGCTGCGAAGGCTGAATGGCTTTCGGAGGATGTGGTCCACCACGGCGCCTGCGTAGGCATCGGAAACCTCTGCGGCGCTGTGGCCGGTGGCCACAAAGATGGTGGTCTCCGGGCTCTCGCTGCGAATGTGATTGATCACATCGCGTCCGGTGATGCCAGCCATCTGCCAGTCCACGATCGCCAGGTCGAACTTGCCGTCGGCCTCATTGACGCCCTGGAAGGCCTCCAGGCCGCTGGCAGCCTCGGTCACTCGATGGCCGCTCTCTCGAAGGAACTCGAGGAGCAGGGCACGGATCTCCCGGTCATCATCGACCACCAGAATGTGCAGGTCTGACACGGTGGTTCCACCGTCGGGAGGAAGGACACTTCATCCACTGCAGAGCGCGGTGGAGGCGTCCTCAGACTCATAGCGTGGGCTTGTCCACGGGGCAGCCTGAGAGGGGCTAGTCACACTCATCGGCGGTGGTGTCCGACCCTGCGGTGTCGGCGGAATCCGAGGAGCCGGTTGCATCGCAACCAGGAAGTGGCTCGCAAATAGCCGCGTCTCTGGCCGGGTCTCCTGAGGCCAGAGCTCGATGGGAAGACGAGTATTCCCGGCCGTCGGTGTCCGTCACTGTGATCGAGACCTCCACCTCGTTGTGGCAGAGCAACTGGGGTGGGGTGGTGGCCACGTTCACCTCGTAGTTCGGCAGTTCTGTGAGTTGGTTGAGGTAGCCAAACACGCTGGGGTAGGTGTGGATGCACTCGTCTTCGGAGGGCAGGACAGCCACCCGGGCAGAGTCGGCGTCGTCCTTCAGCAGTGACACGCCACTCTCCACGTCGATGATGTCGATCTCGTAGCTGATCACGTTGCGAAAAGTCTGGAGCTCCATGCTGATCCAGATGTGCCAGCCGCCCTGCGGGCCATGCACCATCGTGACACAGCCTTCCTCGGGAAAGGACTGGTGGCAGCGCTCACCGTTGCCGATCTCGACTTCGGAAGGTCTGGCGCAGCATTCCTCGTTGATGGTACCGACGGGGATCACGTCGGGGTCGGGTTCCGGACAACTGATCGTGTTGGTACCCGAGTCGCTGGTCGAGTCCTGAACGGTGCCGTCGTCGGTACAGGCGGTCATCAGGGCTAGCAATAGGAACGTCATTGAGTCTCCAGGCCCGACGGTTCGCCGGAGTCTGCCTGAACGTCGGGCTCCTCGCTCTCGACCAGGCACTCCCCCGGGTCGCAGAGGTGGAGATCGTCTTCGTGGGGTGCGCCGATAACGCGCCTGTCTGTCTGTACCACCTGTCCGGCCAGGTCCCAGACCTCCAATCGGAGTTCCAGTTCGTTCAGACAGATCAGTTCGGGTGGGTTTCTGGCCTCCTCGGTAGACAGGTCGCTCATGTCCAGGAAGCCGAACATTCCGTCGAAGACGCCGCAGCAGCCTTCGGTCTCCGGCTGCAACGCCACCTTGTAGGTGTTGTCTGAGATCTGGATGCCTGTTTCGACGTCGTAGATCTCGTAGTGCAGGTAGACGCGGTCATAGGTCCCGCAGACCCGGGCGCTGACCTCCATGTGCCAGCCTCCCTGAGGTCCGTGAATCATGGTGTGACAACTGCCTTCCTCCCGTTCCTCGAAGGGGTCGGTCCCGGTCCCAACCGTGAGTGTCAGTTCTCCAGTGCAGCATTCCTCGGCGATCCAGGCGGAAGCATCCTCGTTGGCTGGACAGGTGTAGGGCTCATCACCGGAGTCATCGAGCCCGGTGCCCGGACAGGCCGTCAGCCAGAGGGTGCCGAGTACGGGCCCTGTGCGTCCCATTTCGTGGACTCCTGCTATCCCTGGCCCGAACGTGGGGAGAGTATCCGATCGGGCGTGGGGGTTGTGAGGAGGGATTCAGCGCAAGGCGTCATCCAGGTTCGCATCCCAGTTCTGAGTCAGTGTGCGATCGGAAAGCTCACGGGCCGCGTGGCTGAGAAGGTAGGAGGGGCGATGAGGATCGCCTGGGTAGAGTGGTCCCCAGTCGTCCAGATCAAGCCCCTCCCCGGCGGGGACCTCGGGCACCAGGCCTGTGTAGGACTTGTCTCCCAGCAGGCGAACCCAGGCGCCCGCGCGAACAAAGGCTGCGCCCAGGCCGATCACCTGGGGGTGGCCAGGCAAGGTATCGCCATGGTCGGCGGCGTTACCGGTGACGATGACGGCCAGGTCGGGGTGGCGGCTGACCGCCTCATCGGCGAGACGGCTTGCGTCGCGCCAGGCGAACCAGGCCTCGGCTTCGTCGATGGATGCCCGGTGGTCGGCTTCGGGCAGTTCTCTGAGCAGGCTGGGGCTGTGCATGATTCCCTGGTCGCCGAGGTCGAGACCCTGGTAGACCGGCTCGGTCTCGTCGACCTGGCCGTCCTGGTCGAAGTCCAGCCAGGGGCGATCCCCATCGGCCAGGTCGCTCCAGTCCAGGTCGCAGGTGATGCCCTCATCCAGGCGACAGCCCTCGAAGATCTCCAGCGTCGCTTCTCTGAGCACGAATTGGGGGGCAGCAGGGGTCTCCCAGGCAGCGAACCAGGCGACTGAAGGCATCTCCAGCGAGGAGTCCGCCAGCGCGGCGACCCCCAGGTTCCCACCATTGCTGCTGCCCACCAGCCCCAGGGCCTCGGTTCGCAACTCGGGTCGTCGGTCGAAGACGCCCAGACCGTCCTGGTCGACCTCCTCGCCAGCAGCGAAGCGCAGTGCAGCGGCCACAGCGGCACGGCTCTCGGAACCAAACCAGTCCAGGTCCACTCCGGTCCCTGGCGCACCAGGGAGGTCCACGTGCACCTGGAGCAGTCCATAGCCGCGCAGCAGGTCGGTTCGATCGGGGAGAGTGGGTACCTGGTCGGGTTCCCAGGCCCCCTGTAGCGACACCACGGGGATGGCATCCAGAGGGGTGTCTGGCTCCCAGATCAACTCCATCTCGTGGCCTGCGACGATCAGGAGTTCGCGTTGCTCAGCCCCTTCATGGCGCTGGCCCGTGTCGCTCCCACAGGCCGCCAGGGCCAGCCATCCCGCTACTGGGAGCAGCTCAGCGCCCCGACATAGCCGACAGTCAGTTCTGCGCCGCTCTCCAGCCCGGCCTCGTTGCCGTGGATGGTGAGCTCGCGGGAGCCAGCATCCAAGGTCCAGTCTCGGAGCAACTCCCCGTCATTCCACACATGGAGGCTCTCCACGACGGGGTTCACCTGCAAGGTGTAGATCTCGACCAGGGAGATGGCGTTCGCCGCCTGCTGGGTCAGGACTTCGAAGAAGTCGTCCCAGGCCCCTTTGCAGATGTCCAGCTGGACCCCTCCGGTAATGCTCACCGCTTCGGCGGCCTGGCCCAGGTCCTCACAGCCCTGGGAACCCTGGCCCATGATCGCACTGATGATCAGGTCATCGGGATCCAGCAGGTGGGATGCCATCGTGGCCACTTGCTCTTCCGCATCGCCTGGCGAGTCCTCTTCCCGATCTCCGATCAAGATGGCGTGGAGTTGTGCCCCCTGGCGGAGGAATCCATCCAGACAATCCCCTGGATCCGTGCGTTCCAGGCTGGAAACCGCGGCTTCAAGCAGCTTGCTGCTGCCCATGCCGGATCGGGTCAGTTCGGTGTTCAGGACATCTGCAGCGTGGGCAGCCCCGTCGGCCTGCTTCAACCAGGGAACCGGCCTTGCCAGGCAGTCCTGGTCTTCTCGTACCAGTGTGATCTGCCAGTCGATGCCGACGTTTTCGAGGTTCTCCAGGAAGCCCTGGGTGTGGGGGATCGCTTCCCACATCCGGGTCGTCACCGAGGAGGAGGAGTCCTCGACCAGGAGTAGATCGGCCTGGCCGCTGGGCTGGTAGGTGAAGGTTTCGGTCACCGAATCCCCGACAAGAGCCAGGCCATTGAACTCCAGGGCCGACACCGGGTTGGCCGGGTCATTGGTGCTGACGTGCAGGAAGGTGGCCTGTTGCCCATCAAACTCGGGACCAAAGCTCACCGTCAGCTCGGTGGTCTCTCCGGGAGCGAGGGTCACCGGAGAAAAGTCGATCACCGAGAAGTCGGTGTCAGAGGTCAAGGCGACCTGGTCCGCCACCAGGGCCTCGTCGCCTGAATTCAGGAGCTGGATGGTCTCGATCGCCTCGCAGCCCACGGGCACGGTGCCCCAGTCGAGCTGGTCGGGCCAGATGGAAGCCACAGGAGCCGAGCCGTGGCCCTCCAGCGCCAGGGTGACCTGGCCGTTGGGGAACAGGTCGCCGCTGTAGGCCCGGAAGGTCTCCGGCACAAACGTGACCTCGACCTCCATGCTGGCGAAAGGCTCCAGGTGCACGATCGCGGGAGCATTTGTCTGGAAGACCTCGCCATCCCCGGAGACGTGGTCCAGTCCGACCACCTCGATCGTGACGGGTTCGGTGTTGTGAACCAGGAAGGTCGATGTGGCGTGACCGTCCTCGTTTACGCTGACTGACCCGAAGTCGATGAACTCGGGCGCCAGGCGGATCCGTCCATCGCCCTCTACCGGCCCATCGCTGCCATCAGCGATTGCTCCGGGTCCAAAGGGCTCGCAGGCCAGTACGGCAAGCAGAGCGAGCACGTCAGCAGATTAGCGTGAAGAACTGGGCTCTGTGCCAGAGATCGCTATGGGCTCACCCGCCCAGCCCCCAGGCTGAGGCCGTGCTCGATCACTGTGGTCCAGGTCTCCTGGTAGGAAATGGGGACCAGTCGGGCGTCGTAGCGCAGTGTCAGGGCCGATCGGCGGCCCACCGGGATGCGCAGGTCGCCGCGCAGACCGGGTACCAGCGTGATGGTGGCCTGGCGGTGCATTCCGTCCGTGTCTTCAAAGGTACGCCAGGGGAATCCCAGGTCCAGTTCCGGCCCGATCACCACTGGAATCCAGGGCAGGCGCCACTGTGCGGCGATGCCTGCGGACAGGATGCCTCCCGTGACGGCGGCAGTGGGATCCACGTCGAGGGACTGTCCACGAGAAAACGAGG
>CAZMNK010000096.1:0-21497 GCA_964567625.1 uncultured Enterobacterales bacterium
CCAGGCCACAGGCCTCCGCCACCGCTTCCCGGTAGGACAACCAGCGTGCGACGGCCTCTTCCATGCCTTCGACCACCGCCGGCTGTTCGGAAGGCTCTACGAAGTCGAGCACGCAACGCCAGGCCGAACTGCGGTGGTCCCCCTCGACCATGCGGTGCGCCCGGGTGAGGGCGAGCGCTTCGAGTGGCAACCCGTAGTGCTTGACCAGCGGGTGGTCCTCCAGAGGCGGTTCCGGGCGGGCAGGGGCACTGTCATCCAGGACATTGCGTTCGTATTGATTGCCCTCCACAAAGGTGGTGCTCACGGCGGTGGCCACCGCCCAGCCGCGTTCGGTGGTGGCCTGGTCGAGGAACGCCCGGTAGCCCGCCGCCGCGGGAAGCAGCTCCACGGCCTCAAACCGCCCCATGTCCATGCCCAGCCCTCTTGGGTACGCCAGAAATAGCTGGGCGTGGGGCTGGCCGGCACAGATCCCACCGGTCTCCTCCTCGTACAGGTTCTCGGCCAGCTCACCACGAACCACCTCGTGAGGGCACTGCACATAGGCGCGCCCGATCAGCACCGCGAAGTCGCGCACATAGGTGGCGTATTCCTGCTCCATGTGGATGTGCAGCAGGTCTCGCGACACGCCCCCCGTCGTGAACTGCTGCCAGGACCAGTGGGTCTTCCGCTCCATCACCGAGAGAAGCGCCTCTCGAAAGGCGTCTGGATTCACGATGCGTCTCCTTGCTTTCACGCGGTCAAACCACTCCCGTCATGAAAACCGAGGATGTGCCCAGGCTCAAGGGATTCGTCGGTGTGTGTCCCTGAAACCAGTGCACTTCGATCCAGTGCCGTCATCCAGGCCGGGGTGAAGATCCTGGACCAGGCCCGGGCCCATGGGTCTTGAAGCAGCGCGCCCACTGCTTCGTGGATGTCCTCATCTTTCCCCCGTGATCCGGTCTTGCTGACCCCCGAGCAGCGGAGAGTGGTGGGGGTGACTGGCGAAAGGGCCTTGATTTTCCTATGCTCGACCACCCCATGCCTCGCCACCGCCTCTCCAAGTCTCGCTTCATCGCCGGCCTCCAGTGCCACAAGCTCCTCTGGCTCAAGACCCACGAGTACGACGCCCCCGAGCTCATCCCCGACGCCGCGACCCAGGCCATTTTTGACAACGGCAACCGGGTGGGCGAGCTGGCACGGGAGCACGTGCCGGGCGGGCAGTTGATCGAGTTTGACTACCGGGATCCCGATGCCGCAGTGAAGGACACGGCATCGGCTCTCGAACAGGGGGCCCGGTTGATCTACGAGGCGACCTTCCGTGAGCAGGGCGTCCTGGTTGCGGTGGATATTCTGGAGCAGCAGGCGAATGGCAGCTGGACTGTGATCGAGGTCAAGTCCACCACCGGCTTCAGGGACAAGCACCTGCCGGACCTCGCGGTTCAGGTCCAGGTCGTTCGGCAGGCCGGCCTGGACGTCCAGGGGGCCGAACTCATGCACCTCAACAAGGAATGCCGGTTTCCCGATCTGTCCGACCTTTTCACCCGAACAGACGCGATGGACAGGGTCCGGGCCTACCTCCCCAGGGTGACCCCGGAGGTGAATGATCAACTCCAGATGCTCGCGGGAGAGATGCCCGAGATCGAGATTGGACCGCACTGTAAGAAACCCCACCACTGCCCCTTCAAGAGTCGCTGCTGGGCAGCGGAGGGGGAACACAGCGTCCAGAGTCTCTATAAAGGTGGGAAGAGGTCCTGGAAGCTCCGGGAAGCCGGCGTTCGGACACTGGCCGACATCCCTGCGGACGAGGATCTGTCCAGGATCCAGCAACGCCAGGTCCAGGCCGTTCGTCATGGAAGAATAGAAGTCGCGCCGGGTCTCGGAGGGGCTCTCTCCGCCTTCAAGTCCCCCCTGGCGTTTCTGGACTTCGAGACCATCGCGCCCGCCGTGCCCCGGTGGGAGGGGTGCGGCCCATACCACCAGATGCCCGTGCAGTTCGTGGTCTACCGAGAGGGCGACGCCTTCGAGGCGCCGACCGCCGACTTCCTGCCCCAGGGCCCCGGCGACCCCCGCCGCCAGCTGGCCGAGGAACTGCTGAAGGCGACAGAAGGGGCAGCGACTGTCCTTGCCTACAACAAGTCCTTCGAGCAGGGTTGTATCACTCAGCTGGCAGAGGCCTTTCCTGATCTGGCACAGGAACTGAGGGGTCTACGTGGGCGGATCGCTGACCTCCTGCCCCCGATTCGAAACCACGTCTACCACCCGGACTTCCATGGCTCCTTCAGCATCAAGGCCGTCCTGCCAGCGCTGCTCCCGGACCTGACCTACCAGGGCATGGCGATCGGCGAGGGCTCCACCGCCAGCTCTGCTCTCCAGAACCTTCTCCTGGAACCCGAGACCCTGGGAGAGGAGGAGAGGGAGAAAATCAGAGCGGAACTGCGGGCCTACTGCCGGCTGGATGTCTGGGCGATGGTGAAGCTGCTGGAGCGGCTGAGAGACCTGGGGTGAACTGGCAGCCTGTCCTGGCACGGTAAAGACCAGCCATCCTGGAAACCCTGGGTTTCATCTGCAGGGTGGGATAGAACCGCGTCAACCTTGAAGGAGCGCGTTTTGAAGACGATTACCGCATGGACACTCACGAGCCTGATCCTTGTCATCCCCGGCTGCGGTGGAGACACTGGCAGTACAGACGACTCCGGAACCAGCGGTGGGACGGACTCCGGAGACTCGGAGACAGCTCTCGTGCCTGTGGAAGGCGACTGGGCCATTGACTCGGGCACCTGGGTCTCTGACGAGTGCGAGGCCACCTTCATGTCGACGCCCGTTGGCTGGACCCTCTCCAATTCCACAGAGACTGGCTTTGATGTGATCTTCGAATTTGCAGAGGCCGACTCCATGCTCGTTGACCCCAGCTGCACGCTGAGCTCTGGGGACTATGTCTGTGAGGCCGTGATTCAGGATTTCAGCCTCGGCCCAAACGCCATCACCCTCGAGGCCAACGCGCAGGGCAGCTTCAGCAGCGATTCCGCTGCCAGCCTGGAGGTGCGCTTCGACATCGAGTGCAGCGGAGGGGGCTGTGACAACCTGGTCTCTGCCAATCCCTGCGCCTCTGTTCAGAGCTTCAATGTGCTCCTTGGCGGCTGAGAGTCCTGTTCGGTGACTCGCGGGGGTCCTGACCCTTCAGGGCGCCAGGACCTCCTGCGGCCTCCTCAGTGGCGAGAAGCGGTTGTCAACGGGGTGGGGGTTGCGCTCAGTTCCCCGAGAATGACCAGCTCTGCTCGAGTCCCAGCGGACTTCGCGGGGAACCGTCCAGGGGACTGTCTCCCACGAGCACGCCTCCCAGGGTCTTGAAGATCTCCTCCGCGTAGAAGGTCTGGCCCCGGTCGTTGAAGTGCAACTCGTCGTAGAGATAATCGTCCAGGCTGTCTAGCTCCATGGAGGCCCCAAAGAGGTCCACCAGGAGGATGTCCTCGTCCACCGAGATCGAATCGCGAGCGGTGGACAGCAGGTCCTCTACCGCACCCTCGGGAACGACGGTCGAAACCAGGCTCCACGGGAAGACCGTCGCTTCGCCATAGTTGACGTAGAGGCAGTACAGGACGTCGATGTCCGGGTTTTCCTCGTGAATGGCCTCGGAAATCTCCACCACGTTGCCACCGATCTCGTAGATGAGCTCCCGAATCTCCTCCACCGCACCGTCGGGATCCTGCAGGGCACTGGCATCCAGGCTGTAGAGAATGTCATTTCCGCCAATGCTCATGACGACCACATCCGTATCGGCCAGCTCCGGGCGCACGGAATTCTCAAAGTAGGTGGTCCCAGGGAGCCACTGGGTGGAGATGGTCCCCCCCACCGCGACATTCTCCGAGGTCACGTTGGCCAGTCCCGAAAAGAGCGTCTTGACCCGGCTCGGGAAATAGGGCTGGGTTCCCTGGACCGCCACAGAATCACCCAGGGTCACGATCTTGACCTGGCCCTCGGACATCGCCTCGGGAAAGCGCTGGGCACAATTGCGCTGCATGCAGTCGCCATCCGGGTGCTCCGGACTGACCACATAGACGCCATCGCTCAGGTCGTTGAAGGCATAGGTGCCGTCCTCACAACTGGACGTCTCCGTGGTGCCGTCGGCGCCAATCAGCTTGAGGTCAGCCCCTCCGATTCCCTGGTCGGAACTGTCAAAGGCCGCCAGGTAACTGGAGCGGTCGCTTCCATCGGAGTCGGTGTAGATCAGCCCTGTCGCGGCCTGTCCCGAACCGACCTCTGCACTGGCGCACAGTTGTTCATCTGAACCCGTGTCATCTTCCTGGGTGGTCGAACCGCCACAGGCCATCAGACTCACGGAAAAACCCAAGACCCCAATCCGAACGGTGCCCATTTCCTGTCTCCTTTGAGGCGGAGACCCTACCACGCAGAAGGAGGGGTTCAGGTCATCGAAAAATCAAGGCCCTTTCACCAGGCATACGCACCACGCTCCTTGAAGACCACGGCACCTGAATCGGGGAGGTTCTTTGCCATGGCGGCGTGGTCCTCCCTGGCGATCGAGAAGCTGATGTGGATGGTTCCGTTGATCATCTCCTGTGGTTACAGCGGGTACTCACGGCACGGGCCCCGAGTGCCCCGGAGAACCTCTCAGGGCGTCGCCCTTCTCATGGTAGAACCAGCCGTCCTCGGGAGTGTTGCGGTGTCCGGTGTGTTGGACGAACTCGAAAGGCTGTCTGCTCTTCTTGAAAAGGGCCTGATCACCCGTGAGCGGTTCGACAGGCAACGTGAAGAACTGGTGTCTGGTGGTGATGGGACAACCGCGCCACCTCAAGAGGACGAAGAGGCGGCGCTGGAGTTGATCAGGGGGCAGGGTCTACAGGAATTGGCGGCCATCGAATCAGAACAGGGCAACCTGGAAGAGGCGCTTCGCTGGAATCTGGAGGCGCTGGACATCTTCCGACGGTATGGAGACCGCACGCGGGAGGGTGACGCTCTGGGAAATCTCGGAGACGTCTACCGTGAGCAAGGGAAGCTGGCACGTGCCGTAGCGTTCTACACAGAGGCCCTGGCCATTCACCGAGAAGTCGGGGACAGGCGCGGGGAAGGAATGGCTCTCGCAAATCTCGGCAGTGCCTTTTACGTTCAAGGACAGTATGAACGGACCAGGGAGTTCTACACAGAGGCCCTGGCCATTCACCGAGAAGTCGGAGACAAGCGCTCAGAGGGATCCATACTCTTGAACTTCGGGGCTGTTCTCTTCTGTGAGGGCCAGTTGGAGAGAGCCGTTGAGATCTTCACAAAGGCCCTGGCCATTCACCGAGAAGTCGGGGACAGGCGCCTGGAGGGAATCGCACTCGGAAATATCGGGGATGCACTGTTCCAGCTTCAGCGTTTAGACGAAGCGGAGGTCGCGTTCAGACAGGCCATCCCCATCAGTGATGGTCTCTTCCCCATTGTCGCCAGCGCTTTTCGTGGCTCTCTCGCACTACTCGTCGCTCGCCGGGGCCGGCTCGATGAAGCCCAGGCACTGCTCCAGGCAGGTGAGCCTCTGCTCCCGTCCTGCCCCGATGAGCACGCCAAGTTCCTCTGCAAGAAGGGCCAGGTCCAGCTCCTGGCGGGGCAGGCCGAGGGGGCCCGGGCATCGCTGATGCAAGTGCAGGACATCGCGGCGGAGTCGAAGGTCAGTGAGGGCAGCGAGGTGTCGCAGGCGATGGGGGAGCTTTCGAGGCTCCTGGCCGAGGCGGCTGTGTGAGGGCCTGACAGGGGTGGTGACTGTGTGGTTGAGCACAGCAAGATCAGGGCCCTCAGCTGTCGACCAGTGGGGGAGGGGAATCCACAATCAGGGCCAGGCCGACCTTGAGTGCTAATGTTCTCCCTCCTGGTTGGGGCAGCAGATGGTGGAAGCGGTCGGACTCGCGGTCGTCGTTCTCGGGACGCTGCTCGCCCTGGTGGTCGTCGCGTTCGCAATCCTGTCAACCCTCACTGCCCCGAAGCTCAGGGATGAGGCTGTCGACCTGCCGGAGGGGGTTCCCTGGCCCCGGGTCAGTCTCATCGTCCCGGCCTGCAACGAGTCTTCAACCATCGAGGCGGCCGCCCGAACCCTGCTGAATATCGACTATCCGGACCTGGAGATCATCCTCATCAATGACCGCAGTGAAGACGGGACGGGTGCGATTGTCGACGCCCTGAGCAAGGAGGATGACCGTGTGTGCGCACTGCACATTCAGGACCTGCCGGAAGGATGGCTGGGGAAGCTCAATGCGCTGCACGTGGGCACCCAGCGGGCGAGTGGAGACCTTCTTCTGTTCACGGATGCGGACGTCCACTTTGAACCGGAGAGCCTGCGGCGGGCCGTGACCTGGATGGAGCGCGAGCAGCTCGGCCACCTGACGTTGCTGCCTAGAATGATCGGAAGTGGCTTCGTGATGAACGCGGCGACGTCGGCTTTTGCGGTTGGCTACCTTGCAGCGGTAAAGGCCTGGTGGGTGGGGAAGCCGGACACCCGTGCCTACGCGGGTGTTGGCGCGTTCGGTTTGGTTCGTCGTGCTGACTTCGAACGGACACCGGGCTGGGAGTGGCTTCGATTGGAGCTGGGGGACGACATTGGCCTGGGCATGATGATGGTGAGGCAGGCGGGTGTGCTCAGCCGATTTGGCATGGCCGCTGACGACCTGAGCATTCGCTGGTACGAGAGCCTCTGGGGCCTGGTTCGCGGGCTCGAGAAGAACTCCTATGGCGCCATGCTCGGCTTCCGACTCGGACGGCTGGTCCGGGAAAGCACGGTGATACTGACGATGACGGTGAGCCCCCTGGTGGCCCTGGTGTCAGGCATTCCATGGGTCCAGGCACTGGGGGGCCTGGTGATGCTGGCCATGGGGGTGTTGGCTCTCGTCTTTCGCCGAGCCTTCTACCAGCCTGTCATCGCCACGTTCCTGTCTCCGCTGACCACACCAGTCCTGATCACGGCGCTGGTACGCTCCGCCTGGGCGACCCATCGCAACGGGGGTGTGCGCTGGCGTGGAACCTTCTATGGGCTCTCTGCGCTGCGGGAGGGCCGTCGCGTCGACCTGTAGGAGTCTGTCGAAACCGGGAAGCGGCGACGATGCCTGGCGGGTTCCCAGGTGGCTGTAGTGTCAGTGTCCATGCGGAGCCATGCCGCCCCCTGACCTCCAGTTCCTGGAGCCCCCGGTCAGCCACACCGCCGGGACACCTCGACCAGCAGCGGTTGAACCCGCTCGTGGAAGAGGAGGCTCTCTGCCCGGATGTCCGGGAACAGGTCCTGCTCCCAGCCGCCGACCAGGCCGCGGCGGTGGTAGGACGCCTGCAGGGTCTCGCCCCTGGTTCGTCCCGACTCTCGCTCGAAGGAGTGCCGGTTTGCGATGCAGGCGGCCATTCCCCTGGGAAGGTCGAGTCCCAGGTGCCGGGAGATCCGCTCGATCTCCCCGGGCGCATCACTCTGCAGCCGTGCGTAGCTCACCAGCAGACACTGGCCGGGATCGCTGGAGACTGCCTGTCCCAGGGACTGCTCGATCCTGGGCAGGAGCCACTCGACATGTTCCTGGAGTAGGGCCTCGCGGTCACCGCCCGCCGGGAGGACCGAGTGGGGACCCGAAAGGAGCCAGTGGGTGGACGAGGTGATCACGTCTCGGGGATCCCGGTAGATGTAGAGCCACTTCACCGTCTGGGGCGTCAAGGAGGACAGCCCTGTCACGAAGTGGGTCTTCAGACAACGCAGTTCCTCACCGGTCTCTGTGGCGTTCAGGTACTCGACCAGCCGGTGGTACTCGTCGTCGCCCTCATCGTTGAGGGGGAAGTCGTCTGTCCGCCCACCCTGGAAGGTGTCGGAAGCGCTCTGCAGACCTGACCAGGAGAGAAGGCGCCTGGCCAGGCGGTCCAGCCAGCTGGTGCCCGATCGCGGGACCCCGCTGGTCACCACGGTCCCCAGTGGGCGGCCCAAGGATGGCCACTGGAGCTTGCGAGTCGTCACGTGCTCATGGTGGTCTTCTTCCGTCCGGACCGAGACGCGGGCGGAAGCGATGGCGCGGTTCGCCTCGGTGGGCCGCATGCTCAGCGCCTGGCCCGAAGCTCCCCCGGCCAGCTCCAGGCACCCCCAGCCGGACTCGGGCACCCCTGCTCCAGCCCAGACGGCGGCGGGTGTGCTCGAAGAACAGGGGCGCATCCATGGCCGGCATCGAACTGGAGCCCCTGGGAGACACGGGAAGGAGATGGCTGGAGCATAGGAAAATCAGGGCCCCTTCGCCAGGCATACCCTCCGCCCTCCGCCCGGCGCCCGGGCCGGGCCGGTACGATGCCGTCCATGCACCAGGAGCAGCGACAGCTCGGCACCGTGGATGTGAGCGCGGTGGTGGTGGGGGCCATCGTCGGCGTGGGCATCTTCTTCGCCCCGGCCACCCTGGCCCGGGAACTGCCCTCCCCGGGGTGGATGCTCGGCGTGTGGGTACTGGGGGGAGCGATCACCCTGGTGGGCGCCCTGGTCCTGGCGGACCTGGCGGGACGGATGCCTGTCTCCGGTGGCCTCTACGTGTTCCTGCGGGAGGGGTACGGACCACGGCACGGACCCCTGGTGGCCTTTCTCTATGGCTGGGCGAACCTGCTGATCGTGCAGCCGGGCGCTCTGGGCATCATCGCCCTGGTGCTCGTGGCCAACCTCGAAATCCTGGTGGGTGAGCTGCCGGGGGCGCTGCGAAGTGCCATCGGCATTGCCGTCATCCTGGCCTTCAGCGCCGCGAATGCCCTGGGCCTGCGCACCGGTGCAGGGATGCAGAAGGTGTTGACCGGGGCAAAGCTCCTGATTCTCGCCGCGCTGGTCGTCATCGGCATTGGCTGGGGTCGGGCCGGCTGGGAGGCACTTCCCAGTGCGGGTACGGAGACAAGGGCCTGGGCGGCGCTGGTGGCAGCAGGACTGATCCCGGTGATGTTCAGCTTCGGTGGGTGGCAGCACGGAACCTGGGTGGGTGGGGTGGTGAAGGACCCGGTGCGGGCCATCCCCCGGGGCATCCTGGGCGGTGTCCTGGTGGTGATCACGGCCTACTTTGCGGTCAACGTCGCCTACCTGGCGCTGCTGGGGCAGGGGGGAATGCAGGCCAGCCAGGCCCTGGCGGCGGAGGCGGGCGCCGTGGCCCTGGGGGATGCTGCGGGAGCCGTCCTGGCCGGGGCCGTGGTGATCTCGGCGGCGGGCGTGCTGAACACGATCTGCCTGGCCTTTCCCTGGGTGATCTACGCCATGAGTCGAGACGGTGTGTTCCTGGAGTCGACCGGTCGGTTGCATCCGCGGGCGAACACCCCGGCCACCGCCATCCTGCTGCAGGGGGTACTGGGCAGCGGCGCAGTGCTCTTCGGAATGGAGCGGATCGACTCGATGCTGGCCGGACTGGCCTTTGCGGAGTGGGGCTTCTACGGGCTGATCGCCGTGGCCTTCCTGTGGATGAGACGGACCCCGGCACCGGAGGGGAGTTTTACCGCTCCTGGCTGGGCCGCAGTGGGCTTCGCCGTCGTCGCGGTAGGGGTGGCCATGGGGGCGCTCGTGGTGAAGCCGGTGGAGTCGGCGGTCGGGCTTGGCGTCCTTGTGCTGGGGATGGGGGTCTTCTACCTCCGGGCCTTCCTCCGGCGGACGGGCGGGGACAGCACCCCAGGATAGCCCCAAGAGGGCTCATAGAAACAAAGTTGTTTCAGAGTTCAGGGGGAGTCGGAGACCTGGCCGTAGGCGTCACTGCCCCAGCACTGGATGGCCCCAGAAGCGTTGATGGTGCAGCTGTGGTAGCCGCCCGCGCTCACCGCGGTGTAGCCGGTACCCGAGGGGGCGTCGGAGACCTGGTCGTGGTCGTCGAGTCCCCCGCACTTGATGTCACCGGAAGCCTTGAGGGCGCAGTTGTGGTAGCGACCGGCGCTCACGGTGACGTAGTCGGTGCCGGAGGGGGCTCCGGAGACCTGGCCGTAGTCCGGGTCCAGGCCGTCATCCGGGCCCCAGCACGCGAGGCTGGTGGCAGAGTCGATCGCGCAGTTGTGGGTGAAGGCCGCGCTCAATTCGGTGTGGCCGCTGCCTGTCGGGGCGTCGGAGACCTGGCCGTAGAAGTCACTCCCCCAGCACTCGATGGCGCCAACCGCGTCGATGGCGCAGCTGTGGGAATCACCCGCGCTCACGGCGGTGTAGTCGGTTCCCGTGGGACTGCGGGAGACGTTGCCGGAGCCGTCGTTGCCCCAGCACTCGATGCGGCCCGTGGCGTCGAGTGCACAGCTGTGGGTGAAGCCCGCGCTCACCCCGGTGTAGCCGGTGCCCGTCGGGGCGTCGGAGACCTGGCTGTCCTTGTCGTTTCCCCAGCAATCGATGCGACCGGTGGCGTCGAGCGCACAGTTGTGGTCACGGCCAGCGCTCACGGCGGTGTAGCCGGTGCCAGACGGAGCCCGGGAGACCTGGCCGTGATCGTCGCGTCCCCCGCACTCGATGCCTCCGGCCGAGTTGATGGCGCAGTTGTGGTAGTAGCCCGCACTGATCTGCCACCAGCCGCAGGCGTCCTCGACGCCATCCCCATCCGAGTCAAAGGGGAAGAGCCGGCCGTCATCGTCGTCGCAGTCGTCGTCGCAAGTGGAGTAGCCATCCCCATCCACGTCCTCGGGATTCAGGGAGGGCACAGTGTCATCACAGTCGCCTTCACAGGGGGAGAAGCCGTCGCCGTCGTTGTCGGTGTCCGGACTGAGCGTCGTGTTGGCGTCATCGCAGTCGCCATCGCAGCTGGAGTAGCCGTCACCGTCCAGGTCGAGGAGATTCAGCGTGGCGTCATTGTCATTGCAGTCACCCTCGCAGCTGGTGAAGCCGTCGTTGTCGGCATCCTCGAGGTTGAGGGCGCTATCGCTGTCGTCGCAGTCATCGCCATCGAAGTAGTGGTCGATGAGCCCATCGTCATCCTCGTCCCCATCGGACACCGCGCAGGGGGCCTCCTCCGCCTCGCCAGCGGTGATTTCCTGCATGAGCCAGAAGTCACCGGTCAGGTCAAAGCCTCCCGTCGTTTGCACAGAGACGAATCCAGCCATGGTCGTCACCAGGGACGTGCCGGAGAGGTCGCCAACAACGTCACCGGCATCGAGGGTGTCCATTCGCACATACCCGGTGCTCGCCATGAACTCGCCCTGGTATTCCTCCCCCACGCCGCTGCAGTCGACAGTCGCGAGAGTCACCGTGCCCGAGGAGCCATCGATCCGGTAATAGCCCTCACCACAGGCAGCAGGCTCGGTGATGGTGACAGAACAGGCGAGCTCATCGTCTGCGAGCGCTTCAAACACCAGTGTCGGTGCACGAATCTCCGGTGGGGCATCCGGATCAAACTCGAACGTCGCCTCCATGGAGTGGTCCTGGCAGTAGTCCAGGGCCTTGGCGGTTCGGTTGGGCAAGGTCAGCGTGAGGTTGGTGACACAGGGGACCGTTTCCGTGGTGGTTCCCGTGTCCTCTGTGTCCCCTGCACACCCTGCCGGGCCGAGACAGAAGACGAAAACCCACAGGAAACCGGGAAGACCCCGCATCAGAAACTCCCGCTGTGCCAGGCAGCGAGCTTACCGCACGGTCATCCATCCTCCGCCAGCCCATCGAAGTGGTTCAAAAGGGCCAATTCAGCAGTGGAGTCCACTACCAGCGGTTGGACACCTCCTCCGCAAGCCCGGGCGCGTCGGTGATGGCCAGGACCTGGCCATCCTCCAGGGTGATCGTTCCGGCCCAGGTTCCAAAGGCCTGGACGATGTCCGTGGAGACCACTTTCAGATCCCGCTGCTCGACGTGGGCATGCCTGGGGGTCAGGGTCAGGTCCAGCCGACCATCTTCGCTCCTGACGGTCCAGGATTCCCCTGGCGAGGCCTTGTCGAAGGTCCAGGTCACCGGGCCGAAGGGGTGGGCGACGCCGTCCACCATCACCATGTTCTGGGTCCAGATCCCACCCGATGCGGGTCCCTGGCCACCGAGGTTCCATCCAATGGTGCCCTGGACCCCGAAACCCCACTGCCAGGTCCCCTCCCTGGGGCGCACGCTGCGGCCCCAGTCCATCACCCCGAAGCTCTGCTGGGGCGCGAACAGGATCTCCTCGTCTCCGAGTCTCACCGTTCCCCGCGCCTCCAGGGGCAGCTGCTTGACGCTGTAGGTGAAGAACTCCGGACCTTCTGCCCAGGGGTGTGCCAGGACGATGCTTTCCGACAGTTCTGGCCAGGTCAGCCACAGATCCGCGCTCAGTGCCCGGGTCCCATCAAAAGCAGGGACGGTGACCTGGATCCGCCGGCGTCCCTCGTCGTGGTGCAGGATCGCCAGTCCCATGCGGCCGCCCGTGAAGTGAACGTTGCCGGTCTCCGGCGTCGCAGGCAGGCCCAGGCGAGGCAGGGGCACCCACTCTCTCGCGGTGATTACCTGGCCGGTGGAGAGGTCTCGCCAGGTCACGGACACCAGGCCCACCCGACCGACATCGGCAATTGTGACCGCCAGGCTGTGGTCCGTGGTCCAGATGTTGAAGTTGTCCCACTCCTTCAGGTGGCCTCGGGCCGCATCGCGCTCGTAGGCCAACAGGGGCGAGCGGGCCCAGCCTTCCTGGACCAGTTGGCCACGGGCGTCGAGCAGGGGGCCGGGGTCGGTCAGCTCAGGCTGGGCCGCCAGGCTCAAGGACAGCAACAGGGCGAAGGTCACGGGGCACCCTAACCCCGGTCACCTGGGGCGGATGTCTTCGCCTCTCCTGCTAAACTCCTCCCCCCGCCCGAGCGCTGCTGGAGTCTCCGATGCGTCGTCTTCCTGGCTCGGCCGAGACCCCGTCCGGCCCATGGCAGGACCTGGGGCTGCAGGTGATGCTCGGGGTGACCATGGGTTCGGTCCACCTGGCGCTCTCGGTCCAGGCGGCGATCAGTGTGAGCCCCTACCGCACACTCGTGCGCACGCTGTTCCTGCTGCTCTACCCGGCGGCCCTGGCGCTCACGGGTCTGGGGGCGCTGCTGTTGGAGCGGTGGCCACAGCTGGGGGGGAACCGTGGCCTGCGAGGCGCCGGGCTGCTGCTGCTCGCGTTCCTGGGCTGGATCCTGTGGGCACCCACGCCTGTCGATGGCAACGCCGCGGTCCTGGCGATGGGGGTCCCGATGCTGCTGACCCTGGGGGGTTGGTACCTTGTGCTCGGTGCCACCGTCGCGGGCTCGCTGCATCGCCTGCGCCTGCACGAACTCGTCTCGGCGGGGTGGGCAGCCCACCTTCTGGGACTGATGTTGGGCTACGGCCTGTCGGAGCCGCTGGTGGTTCTGGTGGGCGCAAACGCCGCCATCGGACTGACTGGACTGGCACTGCTGGCGGGAGGACGGGCGGCACTACCGGTCTGGGCACTGGCCCAGTGCCTGGGGTTGATGTTGCCCCTGGACTCTGTTCTCGAGGACCAGCGCCGGCTGGAGACGCTCCTGCCGGAGCCTCCGTCGGTCTTTGAAAAGAGTGGCGAACGCAAGCAGGAAAGCGAGATCGAGGACACGGCCTGGATGGGCTGGAGCCGGCGGGGCCAGGTGCGTCTGACCACGCTGAAGAGCGTGGGTTGGGAACCGAAGAAGTACCGAATGCTCTACAACTTCAAGAACCAGTATCGGGTGTATCCGTCGGGCTTCAAGAAGCCGCGGGAAGACCTGGAGGAAGAGCGAAGAAAGGGCGTCTACAGCGTGCTCCAGGGGGCGGAGAAGGTCATCGTCATCGGGGCCGGTGCAGGCCGGGGCCTGCTGTCCATGCCCGTGGCCCTGGACACCAACGTTCACGCCGTCGAACGCAATCCCGCGGCGGTCCGGCTGTTCCGCGACATCTCTCCCGAACTCAATGGCGGACTCTACCGGCGGGTGACGGTGCACGCAGCGGACGGTCGAACGGTCCTGGAACGCCTGCCTGGAGGTTGGGACGCCATCGTGGTCGAGTCCAGTCTGTGGGCCCCAGCACACCTGTTGCTGCCGGCGAGTGCACCCTATTTCCACCAGACGGTAGAGGCCTTCGATGTCATGGTGGACCGGTTGTCCGACGATGGCGTCCTGATCCTGGAGTACAACCGAGCCGGTCTTCACAGTTTCCGGCGGACCATGGCCTCGCGGGCGTGGACTGCACTGTTGTCAGCGGGACTGGAGGTCCGGGTGGTGTCCAGCGGCACCCAGGTGAATCTCTACGTCCTGGCCTGCAAGACCGAGGGCTGCGGTGACAGTCTCCAGGAGACCGCCAGCCTGCGCTCCGGGGATCGGTGGCTGACCCGGCGTGCGGGCCATTTTTCGTCACCACTGACTGACGACCGGCCGTTCATGACCTGGGAGAAACTCAGCGTCAAGGAGCGCGGCCTGCTCCATGGCATTGCGGCGTGCCTTGTGCTCGGGGCGCTCGGACTGACATGGCGGGAACGCCGACGTGCCACGGACCCGAACGACTGGAGAGGTGCGCCGGGCTTCGTCCTGCTGGTGGGTATCGGGCACATCGCGCTCCAGCTCCATGCCTTTCACATCGCCCGGACCTACTTCGAAGACTCGGTCCGAACGGTGCTGGTGCTCATCGTGTTGTTCCTGGGCTGGGGAGCCCTGGGGAGCTTCGGGGCAGGCCTGTTGTCCCGGAAGTGGCTGCAAGGGTGGCGATGGATCGGGCTGGCGTTGGGGGCCCTGGCGCTGCACCAGGGCCTCCTGTCATCCTTGCCGTTTGCGGAGGAGCGGCACTGGGTTCGGTGGCTCGCAGCCGGGGTCGCCACAGCGCCTGGTGGCCTGCTCATGGGGGTGCTCCTGCCCCTGGGCCTGCGCCGTGCCTCGGCGTCCCAGCTTCGCGGGCTGGTCGCCGTCGACGCCGCGGGCACGCTCGCCGGCTATGCCCTGATCTACCCGATCATGCTGCCGTGGGGTGCGACTGCCTTCGGGGTATTGGCGGCCGGGGCCTTTGCCCTGGCGGCACTCCTCGTTGCGCCACTGCCCGGCCCTCTCGGTCGCACTCTGGAGTGACTCGCGTTCGTCGCAGTAGAGGTCGGCGAAGCCGCTCACTCTCCGAAACGCCGCTCCATTTCCCCCCACAGCGGGCCAAAGGTCAGGGCGTGAAGCAGCACGGCGTCGCCCACGGCGTTGTCAGCCACGCTGATCATGTGGGGCAACAGGTGGACCAGGACGTTCGCCACGTCCAGGGAGCGCACCAGGGCCTGGTGGGTCTCGTCGTCGCCAAACGCCCGGCTGGCCATCAGCGCGAAGCCGCTGGAACTGGGGCTGGCATCGAGAAACGGCACGATGGGACCCGAGTCGACGTCCACCGCGCCCTGCCATTCCGGCCCCCACTCGCGGGCGTAGGCCATGCCCATGACGTCATCCACGAGTGCCTGGTGGGCGCGTTCGTACTGGTCCCGGCCCAAGGACTCGTCCAGCACCAGCAGGTTGACGGCCACCAGCCAGATGCTCGAGCCCTCCGGGCCGTCCATGGCCTGGCCATACCAGGTGAACTCCGAGCCCAGCATGCCCGTGCTCTCCTCGACCAGGTTGCTCCTGGCCCGTGCCACCCACCGTTCCACCAGGTTCGAGTGGTCGCTCCCGTCGATCGCGTCGGCCATGCGCAGGGCCACCAGGGCGTTCGTGTTGCAGAACAGCCAGGCCTCGTTGGGGTAGGACTCGGGAAGTAGGACCGGGCTGGCCTCGAACTGCTCCACGATCGCAGCGTTGCGTTCTCGGTGCAGTGCCGCCAGTTCCGGATCGTCCCGCACCAGGCGCCGGGCCCCCATCATCAGCGCGATCTCGCCGTCCACGAACACGCTGCGTCCTTCCGGGTCGATGAAGGGTGCCTCGTCAGCGTAGTCCATCAGGAAGTGGCGATGGCCATGGGCGGCCTCGTCGGCCAGCGTCTCTTCGAGAATGTCATCCATCACCTTCAGCAGCTCGTCCTGGCGCTCGGGCTGGACCAGGGCAGCGTCCGCCAGGGAGAGCAGCAGAAAGGTCCGCTGCATGAAGTCCCACTCGGGGTTGTAGCGGCGCAGGCTCGCCCGCTGGGCGTCGCGGGCCACGGGGTCGTTCCAGGTGGCCAGCTGCTCCTCCAGCATGCCCTTGGCCTGGGCCTCCCCGTCGGGAACCCGGTCCCCGGCGAGACCGAACCCCAGGCAGACCACCGGCACAAGCACGAACAAGACCAGGATGAAGCGACGCACAGGACCCCCTGCCACTCGAGACACGCGGGTGTCCCCCAGGGTTCCCCCTACTTTGTCCCGTTCACTCCACTGCGCTCACCCAGTCCACACGTTCGGCCCGGTTGACCAGGAGGTCATCGAGCACGTGCAGGTCCCAGACCAGTTCACCGTCTGGGTTGACCTCGGTGATTCGGGCATTTCCACTGTCGCGTTTGCCGCCGGCGCAGACCAGCATGTTGCCATTGTCGAGCTTGTCGCTGTCGCCCAGGTTGTTGGTGTAGAGGTCCGGGTCCCAGTCCCACGTCTGGTGGGCCTGCCAGGTGTCGGTGTCGAGGGTGTACAACACGGCACGGCTCCGCTGGTCGGGCTTCTCGTTGCCGTTGTCGTACATCGTGACCTGGTCCGGGCTCGGTATCGAGGCCGCATGCTGGCTGGTGAACCAGGATCCGCTTTCCTCCAGTGAGAAGTTTCCGTCCTTGCCCAGGGTCCAGAGCACCTCGCTGGTCTGCCGGTCGACCAGGATGACCTGGTTCTGGTGGCGCAGACTCACAAGCAGGGCATCCTTGGCGGCCAGGTAGGTGATGGCGTTGGCGTGGGTCCACTGGTAGCCCTCACCGCGGTCGTCGTATTGGAGGCTGAGTGTGCCGGGGAAGCGCGTGATGTCCAGGTGGTCAAAGGTGGACCAGGACCAGACCACCTCTCCGCCTTCGTCCAGTTCGTAGAGCACGTCGCCCAGCAGTGTGACCTCTCCCCCCAGTTCGGGTACCTCGTGGTCCTGGGACTCCTCGGTCAACACCACCACGTTGCCGCTTGGCAGGGTCACCGCGTCGTGGTGGGCGTTCGGGATGTTGGCAGTGGAGATCGTCCACGCCCTCTTGCCGCCGGGGGTGACCGCCAGGATCGCGCCCTTGCCCATGATCTGCAGGCTGCCGTCCGCCAGCAGCTCCCCGGCGTGGTCGGGACCCTGTTCGATGTCGGCCCCTTCGTAGTACCAGACGACCTCGCCCTCTCGATCAACGCCGACCAGGTAGGGGAAGTCATCGTCCTTGCCGGACTGGCTCAACCCACGGGTCGGGCCCAGGATCGTCATTGCCTCGGTCTCGTCCCGGCCGGTGATGGCTGCCATCAGCGGGATCTCACCCGGGATCGATCCGCTGGTGAAGGTCCTGGTCTCGCTGTCCAGCCGGCTTCCATCCTCGCGTGTGGCGACCGCCACCATGCTGTAGGTCGTCTCCGCGCGGAGGCCCACGACGTCCAGGTCGAGCACCGTACCGCTGTCGGTCTCCAGGGTGCGCAGGCGCCCTACCTCGTCGTTCCAGAACTCCACGTGCACGGTTCCGGGCTCGGTCAGGCGGACCGTGGCCAGGGCACCCAGTGTCAGGTCGGGGTTCTCGCTGATCTCCAGTGAGATGCCCGTCTCGGTGCCCGTCTCGGTGCCCGTCTCGGAGTCCGTCTCGGAGTCCGTCTCGGTGCCCGTCTCGGTGCTCGGCGTGGAGTCGCTGCTCGCGTCGGTGCACCCGGCGGACAGGACGAGGAACAGGACAACGGTCATGGGGTTCCGGCCTCTTGCCGGGTTGGCGCACGGGATGAACGGGGGTGCCCGAACAGTCGGTCGAGGGTGGGCCAATCGCAGATCACCCGGTCAGCATAGCCGTCTCGTATCTCCGGGTGCTGGGGTCAGGGCCCTGGTTCTCCTCTGTACACAGTCCACGCGCCCCCCTGGCCGGGGGCAGTCACTTGAGGAGTTTGAATGGAACGTCGTAGCATCCGGACCTCTCCCGGGTCATCACTGGCCCTGGGCTCCATGAGCACCCCCAGGGTCGGCTACGCTCGGGGTTGGAGTTGGCGATGCGACCTGTCGGCTTGTCTGCCCTGTTGTCCCTGCTCTCCCTTGGCCTGGGAGCGTGTGGGGGCGAGGCCGAAGTAGGAACTGCACAGGCTCCTCCTGGGACCCTCCAGTTTTGTGGGCAGATCCTGGATCTGAAGACGACGAAGGTGCAGTGCAATCGCCAGGTGGTCGGTGACTTGAGCCCGCTCTCGGAACTGAAGGGGCTGACGGAACTCATTCTCTGGTACACCCCGGTCAGGGACCTGAGCCCGCTCTCGGGGCTGAACACGCTTGCCCGGATCCATCTCCATGAGACCGAGGTCAGTGACCTGACGCCCCTTTCCGAGCTGCCCGGGCTGACCTACCTCGATCTCTACAGGAGCCCAGTCAGTGACCTGGGGCCCCTCTCGGGCCTGACCGGGCTGACCGGGCTCAATCTCGGGTGGACCCCTGTCAGTGACCTGGGCTCCCTCTCGGGCCTGACCGGGCTGACCGAGCTCTATCTCGACTCGACCGGCGTGAGTGACCTGGGCCCCCTCTCGGGCCTGACCGGGTTGACCCATCTCGATCTCTACAGGACCAAGGTCAGCGACCTGGGCCCCCTCTCGGGGCTGACGGGGCTGACCGCGCTCAATCTCGGCTGGACCCGAGTCCGGGATTTGAGTCCTCTCTCGGGGCTGGCAGGACTGACCGAACTCTATCTCGACAACACCAGGCTGAGTGACTTGAGCCCTCTCTCGGGAATGACCGGGCTCACCAAACTGGGCCTCCGCAAGACCCGGGCCTCCCCAGTGACCTTGGCAGCACTGAGGCGGGCGTTGCCAGACTGCGACATCAGTCACTGACCCCTCCCAGGCACACCCACCCCCCACAAACCTGGATATAGGAGGCACCGAAGATCAGAGATCCTGAGGAGCAGGCCCCAACTTCCTGGGTTGGAAAGAAACTGAGTATGCGCAACCCAGCACTCTTCAGCCTGTTGGAGGCCCACCGCACCCAGGGCAGCTTCTCTGCTGCACAGGCCGTCGTGGTCCACCAGGGCCAGCTCCACCACACCAGCTGCCACGGCGCCTTGCACCCTGCAGGCCCCCCGGTCACTCTCCAGAGTCGCCTGGATACAGCCAGTCTGACCAAGGTTCTGGCCACCTCCACGGTGGCCATGGTCCTGGCAGGCCAGGGCGAGTTGGACCTGGACACGCCCGTGCAGCGCTGGCTGTCAGCGTTCCGCCATACCCACATCACTCCCCGCATGTTGCTGGGACACCGAAGCGGCCTGGCCGCCTGGGCACCCCTCTTCGAGAGCATCCGCCAAGATCCCGCCGGTGCCACCCTCTACCCGGGTGACCCCGGTACCCGGAACTTTGATGGGTCCACGGAACTGATGCGCCAGGCGGTCCTGGCACAGGACCCCATCAGCCCGCCAGGCCCACGCCTCTATTCAGACATTGGCTTTCTCATTCTGGGCATGCTGCTGGAAGTGGTGGGTGGCGCTCCCCTGGACACCCTTGCCAGGGACATGGTGTTTCGGCCCCTGGACCTGGGCGACACCGGCTATGTGCGCATGCAAGGGAACGGCGTGCCGACCGGGGAGTTTGTGGCCACAGGCCTCTCGCGTCCCCGGCCCCCCGCACCCGGCCAGGAATCCCTCTACAGGGTACCGCCCCAGTCGAACAGTCTGTGCGCTGGAGAGGTCGACGACGACAACGCCTACGCCATGGGCGGGGTGGCCGGTCACGCCGGGGTCTTCTCTACCGCCACCGACGTGGCCCACTTTGGCCTGGCCATTCTCCAGGAAGCCCAGGGTCAAAACCGCCTGGCTCCAGTCCAGGTGGTGAAGGAGTTCCTGAAACCGGATGCCGTGGAAAGCAAGCCCGTGCGCAGCCTGGGCTGGGACCGCCCCTCTGGCTCCTCTTCCACGGCCGGCAAGTTCATCGGGCAGGGCCCAGGGGGTGCCGTAGGCCACCTGGGCTTTACCGGCTGCAGCCTGTGGCTCGACCTGGACCGCCAGTTGGTGTGTGCCTTGCTGACCAACCGCGTCTTTCCCACCCGTGCCAATGTCGCCGGGATCGGAGCTCTGCGCCCGGCCTTTCATGACGCCGTGGTGGAGGGCTTGAACCTGGTCTAGCCACTTCGGGCTGCGCTCGGCCCAAGAGGCCCCGATGGTGGTTCTGCTTCCGTTCCTGGCCTGTGAGCGGTTGGGCGCACAGGAGAAACCTCATCGCACCAGGTGCATGGGCTCGGTCCCGTCGATCCACGGCGCCGCTGCATTGACCTCGTGCTGGAGCTGGTCCCAGAGGCAGGAGGTCGCCGAGTTCCAACTCCCATAGACATCGCTCTGCTCGTTGGCGTCCGACTGCAGGTCATAGAGCTGCCTGCTGCCATCCCAGGTGTAGTGGAGTCGCAGTTGGTTGCGATCGACCGAGATGGTCGGCGAGCGAGTCGTGGAGGCGAGCAGCGAAGTGCGGTAGCGGTCTGGTGGCGCCAGGCCCAGGACCGAGCCGGTAAAGCCCTCCGGGGCGACAATGTCCAGTGCATCGAACAGGGTGGGCAGCAGGTCCTGTTGCTCGGTAGGAAGCATCCAGCGTTGTGGCTCGGCCCCGGCCCACCAGAAGGCTGCGAAGGCGTCGGACTCGCCTGGATGAAGGGACTTGGCATGCCGGAAATCCCCGTGCTCCCAGAACTGTTCACCGTGGTCGCTGAACAGGAGCACAAGGGTCTTCTCCAGCGCCCCGCGCTCTTGCAGGTCAGTCCAGAATCGAGCCAGTTCGTCGTCCAGGTAGGCCACCTCGGCCTGGTACTGAACCGCCAGGTGTTGCCGAATGAGTTCCTGCTCCCCAGGTTCCCGGTCTTCATAGGCCTCAGCCAGGTCTGATACCTGGGCAGCGTCGCTGAGGTCCCACTCGATGGGATCGAGTCCTTCCAGACCGTCCAGGTAGGACTCTGGCGCGGTGTAGGGGTCGTGGGGATCGGTGTAGTGAACGTGAAGGTACCAGGGGTCGTCGGGTTGGTGGCGTTCGAGGTCGTCCAGGGCCGACAGGGCGTTGGCAGAGACACTTGCGGCTGGCCGCCGCGTCAACTGCTCGGCAGAGTCGAAACCCTGGCCTAGCAGCGTCTCTTCGCTCACGTAGGGGCTGGCAGAGACCAACCTGGTGGCGTAGCCTGCGTTGGCGAACCACATCGGGGCGAGGTCAATCGGCTCCCCAGGCTCCTGTAGCAACCCGGGTATCGGGACAAACCCCAGGGCCACGTTCGTGCGGCCGGAGAAGTAGCAGAGCATCGACGCATAGGTCCAGTTGGAACAGCTACGGAAGTCCTGGAGCACCACGGATTCAGCGGCCAACTCCGTCAGGAATGGTGAGTCGGTGTGGTCCACTCGCAGGGTGTCGATCGAGATCACCAGTACGTTCCAGGGATGCTCTCCGTCGAGATCGATCACGGGTGCTGCCGCGTCGGGTGGTGAGGGCTCACAGGGCAAGCCGGCCTCTGTGGCTTCTGTACCGACGTCTTCCCCCCCGGTAGAGCAGGCGGTCAGCATCAACAGGAGGCTTGTGGTCGGAGTGTGCATGTCTTCCTGGAAGCTA
>CAZMNK010000097.1:0-21395 GCA_964567625.1 uncultured Enterobacterales bacterium
CGGACTTCGACACCGACGCCACCATCGAGATGGCGATCATCGACCGGGAATGGACCACGGTGGAGGAGCACTTCATCTCCCCACCGGAGTACCACGCTGCCGACATCACCGCGGTGGAGGGCTGTGTCTTCGTGGCCACCGCCTTTGAAAATGTCTCCATCGACCGGTGGCTCGTCAACCCCCCCGATGGCTGGCCCGCAGGTGAAGAGGCTCCCGGCTGCGGCACCACGCCGGACACGGACACCACCACGGGAGGCTAGCCTCCGGCGGGAATGTTTCTCTTCCACGAGATTCACTGCGACGACTTTCAACTGGAGGTCCGCCGTGACCGGGAGACCTACCAGGCCTCCCGTACGCTCCTGGAAGCGCTGGTCGGTGTGGCCGAGGCGCGGGGTCTGCGTCTCGCTCTCCGTTTCAGGCATCCCTTCGCAGAGGCCGCCAGGGCTTTTGAAGGTGCAGACAATCCCTTGCGCCGATGGGAGGAACGGGGCCACGAGATCGGTACCCACGCCCACCGGCGCCGGATTCGGCAGACCCGGGATGCCATCGATGCCTGCGGCGTCCGGCAGAACCACTGCGTCGTCCCCGGACTCATCCAGTCACGGCGGCCCGTGGCCGCGTGGACCCTGCGCTCCTGTCGTGACCTGGGATTTCGCTACGTCACCGACCAGGTCCAGTTTGGTGCCTTTGCCTATGCAGGCCTGACCCCCTGGCGACCTGCCCCCGATCTCAGGGGTCCCGGGCAGGGTGCCTTTGTCTTCGCCGACGTTTCCGTGAACCCCTTCGCCTGGGGCATGCTCGAACACACCCCCCAGGGCGTGCGCCAGGTGTACGGCCTGCGAGACGTCCACTTCGACGCACTCCTGGGATTGCTGGACCAGCACCTGGCCGGGCCCCGGCCTCACCCGGTCTGCTACTTCGGCTACCCCTTCCACGAGCATCAACACCAGCGAGCCGAGGACGATCTCCGACCTGACGAGGAGAGCCTCCTGGCCTGGGACCGCTTCCTGGGCCTGGCCCTGGAACGACCGGTCACCCCGGCCCTGCCTCGGACGATCGTCGAGACCTGGGAACAGCAAGAAGGCACCCTGCCCCCAACAGAGACGAGCCCGATGACACGGCTCGTCCGGGCGATGGACCCCAGGGACCTGCGCCAGGACGGCCCCTCCTGGTTGATGGAACACTGGGACCCGGTGTCCTGGGCCCACCGGCAGGTCCAGCGGTTGCGGCCAACCCCTGCAGTCCCGATCTCGCCCTGGCTGACCGAAGGCGAGGAACGCACGGTCCACATCGAGGGTCGCACCCTTCGCGCCTGGCGCTGGGGGCCTGGTCGCCCCCGAGCTGCGATCGTGGTCTCGGTGAGTGGGGTCCACGGCGGCCGTCGAACCGGACTCACCCCCATGGGCCTGGACCCGCGGCAGTTGGGGGACGACGTGGCGGTCTGGCTCTGGGACCGCAGCCCACCCCATGCGCCCGGCGCCTCCCACCACGGAACCGAAGCCGCTGCGGTCTTCGCCATGGCCGCGGCAGAAGGCGTTCCCACCGGGTGGTTGACCTGGTCCGCCGGTGTGCTTCCTCCGCTGCTGGCACTGGACCGCACAGACCCGGCCTTCCTGGTGGATGTGGAGGCTCCTGCGGATCGACGCTCGCTGCTACGTCCCCAGGACCTGGCCCCGGACACCGCCGAGCGCACCCTTCACGAGACCCTGGGTGGGGAGACGGCCCTCCCCGAGCCAAGGAGGCTGATCAGGGCGCTTGCCTGTCCGTACCACCGGGTCCAGGCGGATCCTGACCATGTCCATGGCAGCAACCTGCTGCACGCCGCGGTCATGCTGCATGCGGCACCCGGCACGGCGACCCTGAATGGTCGGCACTGGGACGGCACCCTGGAGGGCCTCCCGGGTCCCATCGCGCAACAAGGGGCCGCCATCCGCCGCGTGCTCCGAGGGGCCCTGGACCCGGCCTGAAAGGCTCGGACCGGAGACCTCTTCAGCCACCCTCTTTCGGGTTGATCACGGCCTCCACTTCCTCCAACAGGTTCCTGGCCCGGGCCAGCGGAAGAAGCTGTCGGGCATAAGGATGCCACTTGCCGATCGCGTGGCCGTGGATCGGCTCCTGGACCTGGGCATAGCTGGCGGTGTTGACCAGCCGCGAGCTCTCATGGTGCCGCAGACAGGCCTCGTGGAACGGCAGACCGACAAAGTCCAGCAGTCGGCGAACCGTCTCTTCGGGGCTGGACACCAGGTCCTCATAGGAAAGCTCGAACAGGTCATCCGTTCCCTGGGCACGCCACAGGGCCATCAGCCGATCGTGATCGTCCATCAACGCCGCGATCCCCTCCAGGCTCATGCTCCAGGCATTGGCCTTGCCCGCGAAGTGCTGACGCAGGCAGGACAGTCCCACATCCAGGGGGTGGCGGTTCAAGTGAACGATGCGAGCCCTGGGGAACACCTGGCGAATCCAGCCGACGTACCGGAAATTCACCGGCATCTTGTCCGTCACCCGGAGGGCATCGCTCTCGGACCCCAGGACGCTCTCGAGGTAGCGCTGGGCGCAACTGTCCAGGTCCCCCGGAGAGGACCCGGCCAGCAAACCCGGCCAGTCGGTGCCTCTCTCGAAGACCATCTGGCGCAGTTCCTCCCGCTCCCCGGTGGCCTGGACCTGGGGATGACAGCCCAGGATCTGCTCCACCAGGCTGGTGCCTGACCGGGGCATGCCCAGCACGAAGACCATTCGTTCGTCCTGGTGGGTCGCTCGCGCCAGGGCCGAGGGATTCGCCCAGGCCACCAGGATCCTGTCGACCTCAGCACGGGCCTCGGCCACATCCCAGACCAGCCCCTGGCTCTCATTGGCCCGGTTCCAGGCCGCAAAGGCACGGCTGTTCTCCCCCAGCGAGTCCAGGAGATTGCCCAGCGCAAACTGGATGCGCCCCTCGTCCAGGGCAGGCAGTTCCTTCTGGGAGAGCGACTCGACCACGGAGAGAGCCTGGTGGGGACATCCCTTCTTGATGCAGACCGACGCCCAGGTCGTGACGAGGCGCTCGTTCTGGGCCCCACTCTCCACAAGGGGAAGCAACCGGTCGAAGGCCTCGTCTATCCGACCTTCTATTTCCAGCAGCCGAGCCAGGCCGGCCGTGGCAGATACCGCCCTTGGGTTCAGAGCAAGAGCCTTTTCAAAGACCTCCCGGGCCTCTGCGTACTTTCCGTCGTGAGACAGGTACCAGCCCAGTCGCTCCAGGGAGGAATGGTGGTCCGGGAGAAGGGCGCAGGCCCGCCGGTAGCAGCGAAGAGGCTCGTCCCGATGCCCCAATTGAGCCAGCAGACTGCCCAGGTTCATCCAGGCCAGGCCATTTTTCGGGTTGAGCTCGATGGACCGGTGAAAGGCCATCATCCCCTGATCCAGGTTCCCGAGACGGGCCTCGGCCACGCCAAGCTCCAGCCAGGCTTCATTGTCCCGGGGCTGAAGCTGGACCAACCGGGCAAGGGTCTCTTTTGCCGCGGCATACCAACCCAGTCTCAGACGCGCGCAGCCAAGGTTGAACAGGCTCTCAGGCCGTTCCGGTTCCAGGTGCAGGGCCCTCTCGAAGGCGGCATGGGCCTCTTCAGGGCGGCCACTCGCCAGGTGCACCGTGCCCAGGGCGTCCACGTAGGCAGCATTCTGGGGCCGACTCTGCACCGCGTTCTGCAGGTGCTTCAGGGCCTCCCCCAACCGCCCCTTGTCCCGGCAGAGCATTCCCAGGATGAAGTGGCCGTCCACAAGCTCCGGGTTGTGCCGGACGACGGCAGTGGCCGTGCTCAGAGCACCGTCCAGGTCCCCGATTTGAACCTGCTCGATGGCTCGGGTCAGACGACGAACCGCTGCTTGCATGCCGGACGCTCCTGTACACGGGTCGGACAGGAGACCTTCCGCTAAAGCAAAAACACCCTTTGACCTTGGTTGTCCTCGCCTCTCAGGTACCTCTCTCCTGGTGCGCCCCACAGGCAGCGCAGCGTCGAGCGCTCTCCAGGATGGGGGTGCCACAGGCCAGGCAGTCCCGCCGCTCCGCCTCGGCAACCTCGGACGGGCTCATCGTGACCGGTTCTTCCTGGTCCAGGTCGAATTCACAGGAGATACAGAGGCCCGGCCCCACGATCAGGGCAAAACAGGCCGGACAGAGCTTCCGGTCCGGTCCCTGCTGGGTACTCGGAGATGTCCTGGCCTTTCCATCCGTCCCGCTGCGAAGAGCATCGGCCCAGTGCTTCAGTCGGTCTCCAAGCCCATCCAGGGCCTCGGCCACCTGGGCCTGGTTCACGTTCTCCCGCAGACGATCTCCCAGGTCCCGCACCGTCGGCTCGAGCTTCTCGGCCTCCTCCCGCAGTCCTTCACCCAGGCTACCCAGGAGACTCCCCAGGTCGCCCCGAAGTTGGCGAAAGGCCTCTTCTCGCGGAACCTCGAATTCCGCAAGAGCCTCCAGGTCCACCTCCAGGCGCTCGCCCTTGAGGTTTCTCACCACCGCCTCCCCCATCGGGAGTGGTTCTTCCCCCGGTACACGAAAGACCCGGCCACTCGAGACCTCGATCCAATGAACCTCCGATGCCATGAACCCTCCCTGGAGACGAGAGAGAGACTGTACACTCCGCGCATGTTCCCGATCGTGAGGGCACTGCTGACCTGCTTTGTGGTGGCTCCCGGACAGGAGCAGGCATTGACCACGGATCTGGAGTCCACCACGACCGAAGTCGTGCGAAAGGTCACTGCCATGCCCCGCTACATGGGGCTTGGCATCCAGCTGCTGACCCACGTCTTCGACTGGTGGGGCCTGTTGCACGGGGGACGCCGCTTCCGGTCCCTCTCCCGAGAACAACAGCAACGCCAGGTTTCCCTGTGGCGCCGAGCGCCTCTCGGCCTGATGCGAGACACCATCGAGTTCTACGAAAAGATGGGGACCTTCGTGTTCTGGTCCTACCAGGAGCACGCCCGCGAGTGAGGACGGAGACCCTTTCCTGCGATGTGCTCGTGGTCGGCTCCGGGCCCGGTGGCGCCACAACAGCGGCGCTGCTGGCCGAAGCGGGCCTGGACGTGCTTCTGCTGGAAGAAGGCCGGGATCTGCCCCTGGACTCGGCCCCTGCCCATTCCCTGGAGGAGATGGCACAGAAGTACCGAAACGACGGCCTGACCCCGGCACTGGGACGCACCAAGGTGACCTATGTGGAGGGCCGGTGCGTCGGAGGTGCCAGCGAGATCAATGCCGGCCTCTACCACCCCCCAGCGGCGGAGACCCTGGACCAGTGGGCAAACCGGTACGAACTCACGGAATTCGGTGCCCAGGAACTGGCCCCTCACATCTCCGCCATCGAGGAGCAGGTGGGAATCGGTCGACGGCCGGATGGGGTGGGACCTCACTCACGCACCCTGGTCGAGGGAGCGGAGGCCATGGGCTGGAAACACCGGGAAATGCTGCGCTTCTGGCGGTATCCCTCCGGCGACCAGATGGGGGTCCGTCGGTCGATGCGAGAGACCCTTGTTCCCAGGGCCCTGGCAGCAGGCTGCCGATTGCTCGCCGGAACCCGGGTCCAACGCCTCCTGCGCAAGGGGCAGCGAATCGTCGGTGCCGTTGGCTTGGCGTCTACCGAGGCCGGGGCCCACAGGGTCATCGTGCGCAGTCGGTTCACCTTTGTCTGCGCCGGGGCCATCCAGACTCCTTTGTTGCTTCGCAGGAGCGGGCTCAAGGGGCGGATCGGGAACACGCTCTCCCTCAATCCCATGATCCGGGTGGCGGCCCGGTTTCCCGGTCCCATCAACGACCCGAGCCTCGGGGTGCCCGTCCAGCAGGTCGAGGAGTTCAAGCCGACCATGACTCTCGGTTGCAGCCACTCCTCGTTGGCACACCTGGCCTTGTGGATGCCTGGAGGCCCAGAACAACGTGCGCGGGCCCTGGAACAATGGCAGCGTACAGCGATCTTCTATGTCAAGGTCGTCGCCTCCGATCGGGGCGTGGTGCGCAACCTGCCCGTCTTCCGGGAAGCACTCGTGCGTTTCCCGGTGAGCCAGGTCGACCTGAAGCTCCTGGGCCTGGGTCTGTCTCGGCTCTCTCGGCTGCTGTTTGCAGCAGGGGCCGAGTCGATCTTCAGTCCCCTGGTCGGCGGTTCACCGCTGACCACTCCGAGCGACGCCGAGACCCTCGAGAGCGCCCTGACCCACGAGAACGTGTCCCTGACGGCGATTCACCTGCACAGCACCTGTCCCATGGGCGGCGACGAGCAGAAAGGGGTCACCGACCCCTGGGGCCAGGTGTGGAACACCCAGGCACTCTGGCTCAATGACAGCAGCCTGTTGCCCGAGACCCCCGGGATCAACCCCCAGGGTCTGATCCTGGCCCTGGCCCGCCGAAACATCCTGCGCTGGCTGGAGGAACACCACGGGGGGTAGATCAGAACCGAGGCCGCTTTTTCTGAAACGGGTGGCGTCGCTTCCAGGATGAGCGTCCCTTCAGAGGCGTTCGTATGGCGCCCTTCGGGACCGGTCCTGGCCCACCCTTGGGCGCCCGAGACCGCCAGATGAACGCCCACAGAAGCCCCCCGAAGAACCCTCCCAGGTGAGCCCCGTGGGCCACCGACCCACCTGCCCCGATCAGGACCGGCAACAGGTTGTCCGCGACCACGTAGAAGCCCAGCAACAACCGGGCCGGCACGTAGACCCGCCCCAGCCAGAAGGGGAAGAAGAACAGGAAGACCTCGATCTTGTTGCGGGGAAACCAGAGAAAATAGAAGCCCAGGACACCAGAAATCGCTCCAGAGGCCCCGATCAAGGGCAGCGGCGATCCCCCGGAGAGCAAGGTGTGTCCCAGGGTCGCCACCACCCCTGTCCCCAGGTAGGCCAGCAGGAAGCGCCCATGACCCAGCCGGTGCTCGACGTTGTCCCCGTAGATCCACAGGAACAGCATGTTGCCGAACAGGTGCATGAATCCCGCGTGCAGGAACATCGAGGTGAAGAGGGCGAGAGCCTGGGGAGAAGCCGGGCGAAAGCCATACTCAAAGACCACGAGGTCATAGACCCTCAGGCCTCCGAGCCAGGCCCGCAACTCCCCCCGGGAACTCACCAGGGGCGCGATGCCCTCGGCATATTCATAGAGCCTGGGATCGTTTGAGGACGGAATCTCCTGCATGCCGGGCAGGGCCACGAGCACGAAGATGACCACATTGGTGGCCAGCAGGAGCCAGGTCACCCAGGGTCGGAACCCGGAGGGATTGGGGTGATCGCGTAAAGGAATGAACATGGCTGCTCCCCTTCAGCTACAAACCCAGGCCCTCGAGGTCAAGGACAACCTTCATTGCCAGGTGCGCAGGCCCTCTTCCCGGGGCCACGAGGATTCACTCCTCCTGCAAGGCCACCAGGACCGTGCCCGCATCCACCTGGTCCCCGGGCTGGACCCGGACCACCGACACGATTCCATCCCGAGGCGCCAGCAGGCGATGCTCGGTCTTCATGGCCTCCAGTACGGCCATCAGGTCGCCTTCCGCCACGGACTGCCCCGTCTCCACCGCCACGGTCAGGACCTTGCCCGGCATCGGCGCCTTGCAGGCCCCGGGGGCCACCTCCTCCTGGGGAGCCGGCCAGGGATCATCCCGGGAGACACTCACGCTTCCCCGAAGGACATGGACGAACCAGGCTCCCTCGGCCTCGACCACCCGCATCTGCCGGGTGAGCCCATCCACGCTCAGGCGCATCGCGGGGCCTTCCTGGGACACCAGCTGAACCTGGTAGGACGTGCCGTCCAGGGCCATGAGCCAGCCATCGCCGGAACCACGCCAGGTGAGTTCGACACCGCCCAGGTACAGGCTCGGATCCCTCCAGCGGCTGTTCCGCCACCCCTTGGGAATGCCAGGCAACAACGCACGGGGCTCCGCCAGCATCCGTGCCGCACACCCCAACATCGCCCAGCGAACCCGCTCCTGGTCGTCACCGGGGCTCAGATCCTGGGCGTGATCTTCCAGGAAACCTGTGTGCAGCTCACCCGCCGCATAGGCCGGGTGCCGCAGGATCCGCAGCAGGTGATCGATGTTGGTCCCCACACCCAGCAGACTCAGATCCTCCAGGGCACGGATCAGACGGCGCCGGGCCTGGTCACGGTCGTCCCCCTCTGCGATGACCTTGGCCAGCATCGGGTCGTAGTGCACGGAGACATCGGAGCCGGTGGCGACCCCGGAGTCGATCCGAACCCCCGGGTGACGGCCCTGGTGAAAGTCCAGGACAACCCCCGTCCGTGGCGCATACCCGGCGTCCGGATCCTCCGCGTAGACACGGACCTCGATGGCTGCACCGCGCCGGGGACCGACCTCAGGCAGAGGGGCTCCCTCGGCGATCGCCAGCTGCCAGGCAACCAGGTCCACACCGGCGATGGCCTCGGTGACTGGGTGCTCCACCTGGAGTCGGGTGTTCATTTCCAGAAAATAGAAGCCCCCGTCGGGGCCAACCAGGAATTCGACCGTGCCGGCGCCGACGTAGTTCATGGCCTTGCTCAGACGCACCGCTGCTGCCCCCATCTCCTCTCGCAAGGTCTCGTCCAGGACTGTCGAGGGGTGTTCCTCGACCACCTTCTGGTGCCTCCGCTGAATGGAGCACTCGCGCTCATAAAGATGCACGTGGCCACCATGCTGGTCCCCGAACACCTGGATTTCCACGTGGCGGGGACGCTCGAGGTAGCGCTCGAGCATCAACGCCCCGTCCCCAAAGGCTGACTGGGCTTCTCGCGATGCTGCGTCACAGGCCTCTTCAAACCCGGCCTCTTCCCTGACGATGCGCATTCCCCGGCCACCTCCACCGGACACCGCCTTCACCAGCAACGGGAAGCCAATGGAACGGGCGGCCTCGAGGGTCGGTTCCGTCGAGCCGGGCAACACCGGCACCCCGAGTTCCACGGCGAGGTCCCGTGCCCGTGACTTGGAGCCCATGACCGCGATGGCCTTGGGTGGCGGCCCCACCCAGGTGAGGCCTGCGTCGATCACCATCTGGGCAAACCCCGAATTCTCGGACAGGAAACCGTAGCCGGGATGCACCCCATCAGCGCCGGAGCGAACTGCCGCCTCGAGCAGGACCTCGCCCCGGAGATAGCTCTCCGACGGCGCGGGTGAGCCGATGCAGACGGCCTCGTCGCAGACCCGGACATGCAGGGCGTCTTCGTCGGCACTGCTGTGCACGGCGACGGTACGAATGCCCAGTTCCTTGCAGGTCCGGGCAATACGAACGGCGATCTCGCCGCGATTCGCGATGAGCAGCTTGTCCATCAGTGCCGAAAAACCCCCCAGGAGGTGGTGCCCGCCACCGGACCGGAGTGGGCTGCGGACAGGGCAATGCCCAGTGCGATCCGCGTGTCCCGCGGATCGAGAATGCCGTCGTCCCACACTCTCGCGGTGGCGAAGTAGGGATCGCTCTCCCGGTCGATCTGCTCGGTGAGCATCTGCTTCATGAAGCCAAGCTGGGCCTCGTCGACCTCGAGGCCCTTCTTGGCGGCAGCTTCCCGCCGCACGATGTCCAGGGTTCCAGCAAGCTGTTCACCACCCATGACCGCAATGCGGTGGGTGGGCCAGCTGAACACGAATCGTGGCGCATAGGCCCGCCCCATCATCGCGTAGTTCCCGGCCCCAAAGGACGCTCCCACCATCACTGTGAACGCGGGAACGGTGCTGTTCGACACCGCATTGATGAGCTTGGCGCCATTGCGGATGATGCCTCCCTCTTCGTATTGCCGACCGACCATGAACCCGGAGATGTTCTGCAGGAACAGCAGGGGAATGTGCCGTTGGTTGCACAGTTGAATGAACTGCGCCCCCTTGTTTGCACTCTCCGAGAACAACACCCCGTTGTTGGCCAGGACGCCCACGCGGTAGCCGTGGAGATCGGCAAAGCCACAGACAAGGGTGCTGCCATAGAGGGGCTTGAACTCCAGGAAGCGAGAGCCGTCCACGATCCGGGCGATGATCTCCCGGGCATCGTAGGGCTGTCGGGGGTCAGGGCTGACGATGCCCAGCAACTCTTCGGAAGAGTAGAGGGGGGCATCCCCGGGCCCCGTGGGCAGAGGGCCCTCCTTTTGCCAGCGGATGGCGGACATCAGTTCCCGTCCGAGCCGAAAGGCGTCCTGGTCGTCGACCGCCAGGAAGTCGCTGACCCCCGAGGTACGGCTGTGCATCTCCGCACCACCCAGGGTCTCGTGGTCCGCCACCTCGCCGGTGGCCATCTTCACCAGCGGCGGGCCCGCCAGGTACACACGAGCCGCCTCCTTGACGAACACCGTGTAGTCGCTCATCCCCGGCACATAGGCCCCCCCGGCAGTGGAGGAACCAAACACCAGGCAGATGCTCGGGAGCCCGGCCTTCGACCGGCGGGTCAGGTCCCGGAAGATCCGCCCTCCCGGCAAGAAGATGCTGGCCTGGTTGGGCAGATCAGCCCCCGCGGACTCGATGCACGAGATCGTCGGGAGCCGGTTCTCCCAGGCAATGTCCGACAACCTCTGGCTCTTTCTCACCCCCATTTCATTGACCGCACCGCCCTGGACCGTGGCCTCACTGGCCGTGATCAGGCACTCCACACCCGAGACCAGGCCAATGCCTCCGACCACGCCAGCCCCTGCCTTGAGCAGGTCGACATCCCGTCCCGCCAGGGGGCAGATCTCCAGGAAGTGACTGCCGGTGTCCAGGAGTCGCTCAAGTCTCTCCCGAGGCAGCAACTTGCCTCGGGACAGGTGACGCTCGTTGTACTTCGGACCGCCGCCTTCACGGCTCTTGGAGAGTTCCTCCCGAAGAGTCTCGCAGTCCGCCAGGTTTGCCGCCTGGTTGGCCAGGTACTGGTCGCTACGCGAATCGATGCGCGTCTGGATCGGCGTCACGCGGCATTCTCAAGCAGCACGCGAGCCTCTTCGGCCGTGGCGATCGTCCGTCCGGCATCTTCAGCCACCCGAACCAGTTCCTCGATCAACTGGCCGTTGCCCGAGGTCTTGGACCCATCGGGCATGTAGAAAGTGTCCTCCACCCCGGTCCGCATGTGGCCCCCGAGTTCGGCGGCGGCCCTGTGGACATCCCAGACCTCCTCACGACCGATCACGATGGCCTGCCAGTGTGCACCATGGGGCAACTCCTCCAGCAAGAGGGGGAGCCAGCTCGCCTTGGCAGGCATGCCGGAGGCCACCCCCATCACCAGGCTCGCGTGGACCTCTCCCTTGAGCAATCCCACGTGCTGCAGCATGGCCAGAGACCGAACGATGCCGGTGTCGAAACACTCGCACTCCGGCACGATGTTCAGCCGGTTCATCTCGTCGAGGAAACGGGTGATCTTCATGACGCTGTTGTCGAACAGGAGCGGCGGCCAGGCCCAGCCCCCAGAACGCCGGGTCTTCAGGTAGTTCAGGGATCCAGCATTCATGGCCGCCATCTCGGGACGACCCACCTCGAGACAGGCCAGGGGGCCGGAGATGTCATCCCCCATGACCCCTGTGGAGAAGTTCATGACCGCCCCCGGACAGGCCTGGCGGATCGCCTCGGTGATGGCACCGGCCACCTCGGGCTCCCAGGACGGCATGTAGCCCATCCCAGGGGACTGGTTCCGGAAGTGGACATGGAAGACCGTGGCCCCTGCATTCCACGCCTCCAGGGCCGAAGACGCCATCTGTTCAGGCGTGACGGGAACCGGGTGATGATCGGGATTGGTCAGAACCCCGGTCAGCGCACAGGTGATGACAACCTTGTCCTTTGGAAGGGCACCCATCGTGTCGACTCCAGATCAAATGTAGTCATTGACTACAAGGGCGGCTGCACGTCGTCAAGTTCCTGGCGAAGCATCTCCGCCAGTACCCGGGCCACACCGGCCCGCCTCTCGTCGGAGGTGCAACTGTCGAGACCCGTCCCTCGGGCCACCAGGGGTTCGAACAACAACCAGCCCAGGGTGGCTGCCTCGGCGGTCGCCACCACCATGGCCAGGTTCTGGCTGGCCCGCCCCCCCAGCCGCTCCTGCAACACCGGCATCATCGTCGCACCGGGGATCCCGTCCGCGGAGCGCTGGCGGAGCATGACATGGGCCACCACGTCCACGACCCAGCGCTCTCGGGCCAGGACGTCCAGGCCCCGAATCAGCGCCTGGGCCAGGTCATCATCCAACCCTGCCGTGATCGCGGAGCCAGTCTCCTGGAAGACCTCCCGCAACACAGCCCGCACCAGGGCTTCCTTTCCTCCGAAGAGACGGTGAACCAGTCCGTGATTGACCCCGGCGGCCGCCGCGATCTCCCGCACCCCCACCCGGTGAGGCGGACGGTCCCGGAAGAGCATCAAAGCGGCACGAACCAGGGCCTCTCGGCTCTCTTCGGCTGTGCGGCGGGGACGAGAGATAGCGGCCATCGGGGCACCCTACCAGCCGGTGTAGGGTTAGCTGCGGCTGCCATGTCCCAAGACAACCCACAGCTCGAAGACCTGGTCGACTTCCCGACGTCCTGGACCTTTCGAGCCGTCGGAGCCACGACACCCGCACTGGAAGCCCAGTGTCGCGCCGCGGTCGAAAAGGGCCTGGGCAGAGAGGTCCTCGAGGTGCAGTGCCAGCCCTCCAGCCAGGGGCGCTGGACCTCCGTGCGTCTTCGCGTGGTGGTGGAATCTGCCAACGAGGTCCGCACGGTCTATGCCGCGCTCAAGGGGGTCGAAGGCGTCATCAAATGCCTGTGATCCGACGCCTGGCGGTGCTCTGTACGGACCACGGCTTCGGGCACCTCACCCGCCAGCTCGCCATCGGCCAGCACCTCCGAACTCTGGGCATCGAACCGGTCTTCTACACCGCTGCCCCGCCATCCTTGTTGCGGGAATCCCTGCCGGACCCCAGCGTGGTCCCATGGCAACTCGACGTGGGCCTCTCCCAACCGGACAGCCTGCGGGTCGACCTGGCTCGAACCTGTGCCCTGTTGGACGAGCGATGCAGTCCGAGCGCCCTCGAGACCCTGGCAGACCACCTGGCGGCCCAACCCCTTCAAGGCGTGATCGCCGATCTGCCGCCCATGGGGCTGGAAGCTGCGCGACTGGCCGGCCTCCCAGCGGTGGCGGTCGGCAATTTCGACTGGGCCTGGATCTACGACCACTTCCCTGAGCTGGCGCCCTGGGCGCAGCGTTTTCGGGCCTGGCAGGCCCCCCACCCGGCGATACACCTGTGGCCCGGCCCGGCACTCTCGGGTTTCAGACGGGTGAAGCGTGCACCTCTTGTCGGTCGGCTTCACCCTCCCCACAGCTTCCCGGCCGGGTCCCGACACGTCCTGGTGTCCTTTGGGGGCCTGGGGCTGAAGGACCTGGAGCAGAGGCTGCCTCGAATGGACGGCGTGACCTGGGTCCTCTCGGCACCAATGCCGGCCCTGAAGCGGGCCGACTGCCTGTGGCTGGAAGACATCCCCTACCCGGCTCTGGTCGCCGGAGCGGACGCTGTTCTCACCAAGCCCGGATACGGCATCCTGGCGGAGGCCTTTCTCGCTGGAACGCCGCTGGCCTGGCTGCCTCGGAGCCACTGGCCCGAGTCGCCGTACCTGGCGGATCCCATGGTGGCGCGAGGGGACGTCCAGGTGGGTGAGAGCATTGAAGAGGCCTTGACCACCCTCTGGTCCCGGCCGCGCCCGGCGCCACACGATCCCTCCGGATCAGCGTTGGCTGCGCGTCGGATCCTCGATGAGTTGCTCGAGACAGCCGGGCTGGAACTCCCAGGTCCGGCGGGGATTGGGCTCTCGGACCCGGTCCCGTAGGAGCTCCAGGTAGTTGTCCCTGGGAATGTCCCGAGCCCCGAAGCGGGCCAGGTGATCGGTGTAGACCTGGGAGTCCACCAGGTCGTACCCCCATCGCTCCAGCTGCCGGACCATCGCCACAAAGGCCACCTTTGAGGCATCGTCGGCAAGGGCGAACATCGACTCGCCAAAGAACATCCGCCCCACGTTCACCCCGTACAACCCCCCGACCAGTTCGCCCTCCCGCCAGGCCTCCACGGAGTGGGCGAATCCAAGGCGATGAAGCCCTGTGTAGGACTGCGCCATCTCCCCGGTGATCCAGGTGCCCGCCTGTTCCGGACGATCCGCCACTGCACAGGCCTCGATGACCTGGGCAAAGGCCCGGTCCATCGTCAGCTCGAACACCGACCTTCGGATGGTCTTTCGCAGGCTTCGAGACACCTGGAACTCGTCGGTAAAGAGAACGAAGCGCGGGTCGGGTGAGTGCCAGAGGATGGGCTGACCCTCCGAGTACCAGGGGAAGATCCCGTGGGTGTAGGCGAGCAGGACACGGGCTGGATGCAGGTCGCCGCCGACAGCCAGAAGTCCATCAGGCCGGGCCAGTTCCGGATCTGGAAAGACGTGTTCTTCAGGAAGGGCAAAAACGGGCACGGACTGCCTGGGGATCGACTGGGAGACCCGACTGGGCTTAGACACCCATTCTCACCTGCTCCTCCCATATGTCTGAATCCCATAGCCTCCGCCATCATCTCCTCGGCGTGTTTGTCCTCTTCCACCTGGTCGCAATCACGCTGATGGCCGCACCCGCCCCATCCGGCGGAATGGCGCGCAGTGCGTGACGGGACGACACGGTCCAGGCAGAGTTTGCGGCCTGGACCGCCCGGCTCAATTCGTTTGGGCTGGAGATCACCTCGAAGGAACTCGAAGACCAGCTGTGGACCGTGGCCACCACGGTGATGAAGAAGCGGACTGCTCTGCTGAAGCCGTTGCATCCCTACTACAAGCACTTCGGCACCAAGCAGTCCTGGCGCATGTTCATCGCCCCCCACCGCTTTCCCTCCAGGCTGACCATCGATGTCAGCACCTCAGCGGATCGACGGACGGCCGAGTGGGAGCCACTGTACAGAGCCCGGGATCCTGATCTGAACTGGCACGCCCACCAGCTGGATCACGACCGCATGCGTGCTGCCGTCTTTCGCTATGGATGGAAGCACTACCGCGGCTCCTACAAGGAATTCGCGACCTGGATCGCCAGGCAGGTCGCCGTCGATCGACCCGAAGCGAACTGGGTCCGGGTGCGTCTCTACCGGTACGAAACGCCTTCCCCGCAACAGGTACGGGAGGAGCGCCAACCCACGGGCGAGTACCACTCCACACTGCACCTGGATCTCCGGGAGCACCGATGAGGGCCTGGAACCGCTGGTTGGGCTTTCTTGCCCGCGTGGAACCCGGCACGAGCCTGGCCCTGTTCCGGATCGCCTGTGGGATCGGTGTGGTGATCACCATCGGCGGTGTCCTTGGCCACGACCTGGTCGACGTGATCTGGGTCAGCAGTGAGCACGGCGGTGTGCGACGGCTGGCCCGTTCTCCCTGGCTGGTGGAGCAACTGGGGGGGGGCCACTCCCGGGGTGGTCCAACCCCTGGCCTGGGCATCGATGATCGGCGGAGTCCTGCTGGCCCTGGGAATTGGGGGACGCCCGCTCACCTTTGTCACCCTGCAACTCTTCCTGGCGGTCACGGACATCAACACCCAGGCCGGAGGTTCCTACGATGAACTCCTGGGCAATGCCCTGTGGCTGCTGGTCCTGGCCCGGGCCGACCAGACCCTCTCGATACGCTGCCGGCTTCGCACCGGGCGCTGGAACGATCCCACCCCTGTTGCGGCGTGGCCTCGCTACCTGGGCATCTTCCAGCTTGTGCTCGCCTACGGCTCGACAGGGCTCCAGAAGCTCTCCGCTCACTGGACGCCGATCGGCGGGTACTCCGCCATCTACTACATCCTCCAACAGCCGAGCTGGCACCGCTTCGACATGACCTGGCTCGCCCCCTACTACCCCCTCACCCAGTTGGCGACGGCCCTTTCCTGGTTCTGGGAAGTGTCGGCCCCTCTCCTGCTCCTGGCGCTCTACTACCGCCACACCGCCGACCGTCCAGGACGACTCCGCGCCCTGTTCAACCGCTTGCGGTGGCGGGAAGGCTTCGTGTTGATCGGGGTAGGGCTGCACCTCTCGGTCTTCGCGCTGATGGAAGTGGGGCCCTTTACCTGGGTGACGCTTGCCTTCTACCTGTGCCTCTACGATCCAGAGGAGTGGCAGCAAGGCTGGGTGTGGATTCTGGACCGCCTGGAGCGGTGAGCCGCGTTACCGGCGGAAACTCAGGACCCCAGGAACCGCCATGCAGCGCGAGACCCTTCAGGACCTCTTCATCGGCATTGCCGGACTGATCGGCGCCGGCAAGACCACCCTGGCCGCGGCCCTGGGCAAACACCTGAACTTGCCCGTCTACTACGAGCCGGTCCAGGACAATGAGTACCTGGCCGACTTCTACCGGGACACCCCCCGCTACGCCTTTGCCACCCAGATCTACCTTCTGAATCGCCGCTTCCAGCAGCACCAGGAGGTCATCTGGCGAGGTGGCGGTGGGGTCCAGGACCGGACCATCTACGAAGATGCGGTCTTTGCCAAGATGCTCGCCGACGAGGGAATCATGGAGGAGCGGGACTACCGCACCTACCTGAACCTCTTCCGGCACATGAGCAACTTCATGCGCCGTCCCAATGTGATCGTCTTCCTGGACCTGACCCCGGAGACGAGCATGGCACGCATCCGGCAGCGGCACCGGGATGTGGAGAGCGGGATCACGATGACCTACCTGGAGGCCCTGCACCGGGAGTACCAGGCCTTCATCCAGAACATCGCCAGAACGGTGCCCGTCATTCGCGTGGACTACGAGCGATACCGGGACGCCGAGGAGATGGCCGCCGTGATCGAACGGGAGTACCTGGACAGCAGCTTCATCCGGGACGCGGGGTGGGAGCCCACGGGCGGATGACTGGACGCCGGGATTAGCTTCTGGGTCCGATACCCAGGCCCACGGTGGGCAACACCCGCCACCAGTCCCAGCGCAGGTTCCCCCAGCCGGCACCACTGATCACGCTCAGCCCCACGCCCACCCGGAGGAACCTGTAGCGCCCCGCAAGGCCGACGGTGCATCCACTGGGGACGAGCAGACGGGTCTGCAGTCCGCCATGCCACCAGCCTGAAACAGGGCCGCGGCGGATCAAGATTCGTTCATAGTCCAGCGACTGGGTCGCCAGCGACGTCTGCACCGTCAGGCCCTTCACGGGCAGGGTCCAGACGAGGCTCACCTGTTCCACCAGGCGCACCGCTGGCCCGGTGGGAGCCAGCCCCAGTGCCGGGGCCTCGTCGTGGATCCAGGTGCCTGGCGCCTCGCTCACCAGGTCCACCCGACCGAATCCGACCGGAAGAGCCAGGGCGACCGACAGCAGGGTCAGCCACATGGGGCCTCCTCCGGACGATCCGTGATGACCCCGCCGATTGGCCAGTCGCAGAATTCCTGGAGCAGCTCCGGGTCGTTCACAGTCCAGACGCGCACGTCGAGCCCCGCCTCCCAGGCCTCCCAGGCGCTGGAGCGGTCAATGAGCTGGTAGGGGACGGCGATGCCTTCGACCCCGGCATCCCTGGCCAGTCCCACCAGGCTCTCCAGCCCCAGGGTCTTGAGCGCCTCGTGTTGCAGGCCAGTGATCGTGCTGGAGGTCTCCGGGGTGAAGCGAGGCCAGATCAGCGAGGTCCGCAGGGCTTCGCCCCGGGAGAGGGCATGGGCCTCGAAGGCATCCAACGCCTCCACCAGGTTCGCCGACACAAACATCGGGTTGGCCAGGTCGGTGATCCACCAGGAATCCAGGATGGCCTCCGCAAAGTCCTGGGCCACGGGCGTCTGGCCCGGCTCGAACTTCACATCCACATGGACCTCCATCCCCTCAGCCGACGGGTCGCTGAGAGCGAGCAGCAACTCCGACCAGGTCATGTGGGTCTCGGGTACCACCGGCACATCCGGAAAATCCGGAGAGGGCCGGGCACCACACAGAAATTGCTCGTGCAGCTCGGTCAGCGTGAAGTCCTGGATGAGCAGCCCCTCGGAGACAGGCTCACCGTCCGCCGTGACACAGGTATGGGGATTCAACAGGGGCTCGTGGGAGAGCACCGGAACCAGGTCGGCCGTCAACACGACATCGAATTCGAGCCCCTCGTAGCCCGCAGCAATGGACCCGAGCATCGCGGTCCGCGAGTTCTCCGGCCAGTTTGCCGCCGCGCCCCGGTGGGCCTCCACCACCGGATCACCTGCGTCGGGGGCTCCACAGGCAAATCCCGCCAGGAAGAGTCCGATCAACCTGGTGTCCCGCCACCCATTCCACCGTCCTCAGTGCCTGGAGCCGCCGGAAGCTACCACGCCAGTCCCTGGCCCGACATCAGGGATCGGGCGAGTCCGAGGACACGACAAGGTACCCGCCTCGCTTGCCCGTGACCCGAATGCGCCAGGCCAGGAGCCCGGCAGCAACCGCCAGTGCCCCGATCAGTCCCCACCAGACTCCCTCGGGCCCGAACTCGAGGTGAAAAGCCAGCCACCAGGACAGGGGCAGGCCCACCAGCCAGTAGGCCACCAGCGGCACCAGCAGGGGCAGTCGCACGTCCCCCGCACCCCGGAGCACACCGAAGCTGACCACCTGGGCTCCGTCGAAGACTTGAAAGAGCCCTGCCAGGGGGATCAGCGTGACCGCCACGACCAGGATCGTCGGATCCCCCGTGTAGAGACCGGCCAGGCCTTCCGGAAAGGCCAGGAAGAGCATGGCAGAGACACCCATCACGACCACACCCAGGCCCACCGACAACCACCCGGTGCGCTGCCACGGCAGACCCGACCCGAGCAGGTTTCCCACCCGCGTGGCGGAAGCCGAAGAGATCCCAAGGGGCACCATGAAAGAGATGGTGGCCAGGCTCATGGCCAACGTGTGGCCTGCCAGGACCGTGGGACCGAGCCAGCCCATCATCACGTTCGTCACGTTGAAGGCCCACACCTCCACGGAGATCTGGAGTCCCACCGGGAGCCCGAGGCCCAACAGGTGCTTCATGCTCCTCCAGGTCACAACGCCCTGCAGCGGGATCCGGTACTTCCCGGTCAGGGACCTCACGCGGACCAGGAGCCAGGCCAGCATCAGGAACTGGCAGAAGACCGAGGACCAGGCGCACCCGATTGCCCCCAGGGCCGGAAGGCCCCAGGCCCCGGTCATCAACCCGTGGTTCAGGAGCACATTGGCCACATTGGCCACCAGCACGGCCTCGGTGGCCGGGCGCATGAGTTCGAGGCCCTGGAGAAACTGGCGCAGGGTCAGAAACCACAGCATGGGAGCCACGCCCAGCCCCAGCACAGCACACCAGGCCCCGGCCATCCCCAACAACTCCTGGGGCTGGCGCAAGACCCCCAGTCCCCACTCGGCCACGAAGTGCAGGCCGGTGACGGGAACCGCCAGGACGGATGCCATCACAAGTCCTCGCACCAGGGCCCGGCTGGCAGCGGACCGATCCCCAGCGCCATGGGCCTGGGCCACCAGGGGGTCGAGGCCATGGGTGGCTCCCCTGGCCAGGATCAGGCTCGAAAAACCCCAGGTATGGGCCATCGCCATCGCCGCCAGGGAGGCCGCTCCCAGCCGTCCGACCATCGCCACGTCCACCACCCCCATGGCCATGGAGCCGACCTGGCCCAGCACGACAGGCCAGGCCAGCACCACCAGCTTGCGAAGCTCAGCACCCGGGTTTCCTTCCCGGTCGACATCCGGGGACGGTTTACCGGTCTCCATGTGTCTCCTTCCCGGGCGGGTGGCCTGTCGAGACACCCCCCGTGCACAGATCTCACCTATTGGGAATCAGCCCCTGGAGGAACCCTTGACCCTGTTCAGTTGGAACAGAACCCCCATCCGACTCCACGGCAGCTTTCTGCTGCTGGCAGGGATCTTCGTCCTCCACGCCCTCCTGACCGGTGGACCGATGGAGGCTGCCGGAACGCTTCTCCTGGGCACCGCGGTCTTCGGATCGGTCCTCCTCCACGAGATGGGTCACGCTGAAATGGCCCGCTTCTTTGGCATCCGGACCCACAGCATCACGCTCTACCCCTTTGGAGGGATTGCAGCCCTGGCGGGAGAGCCCGCCAACCCCAGGGAGGAAGCCCTGGTGGCTCTGGCAGGTCCGGCGGTCAACTTCGTGCTCGCAGGCCTGGGGTTGCCCCTGGCTGCCCTGGGGGTCCCGGGCCTCGAATTTCTTGTAGGGATGAACCTCGCACTGGGGCTCTTCAACCTGCTTCCGGCCTTTCCCATGGACGGTGGGCGGATCCTCCGGGCCTGGTGGAGCACCCGTCACGACCGGTCCACCGCCACACTCAGGGCCCTTCACGTGGCCCGCTTTTTTGCCTGGGGGTTCATCGGTCTGGGCCTGTTCGGCAGTGTCTCCCTGGTCCTGGTGGGAGGATTCCTGCTGCTGGTCATACGGGGCGAACAGCATCGCTGGCGCACCGCCGCGGCAAGGGACACCCTGGCCCAGCAGAACATGGCCTGGCAGCGCCCCAACACCGGCCACCGGGCCAGGAACCGTCGTCTGGCCTGGGAGCACCCGGTCCAGTAGCCTCGACCACGACGCAGTAGCATCCGTGCATGGGGTGGCTCGCGCGGGCAGGCGTCGGAGCGGCAATGACCGCCTGGTGTCTTGGTGCCTGGATTCCGGTGCTCGCCCGATACCAGGCCCTGCGACTCCCCAATGGCCTGGACCAGGGCTACTTCCTCCAGAGGGTGTGGCTGGCGAGCACCCCAGATGAGCCCATCCGCACCCTGCTCAACACCGAGCAGGGCCACGGGTTGATGGTCGGTCGACACTTCGAGCCCATCCTGGCCCTCTTTGTCCCCTGGGTCAGCGCCTGGCCAGACCATCGAACGCTCCTGTTCGGTCAACTGGTGCTGCTGGGACTGTCCCTCCCCTTTGTGTGGCGACTTGCCCGGCTCCACCTGAGCGGAGGCCAGGCCATCCTGGCCACCTGGGCCTGGCTGGGCATGCCCGTGCTCTGGCAGATCGAAGCCCAGGGTTTCCGTACCATCGCTCTCGCCACGCCATTTGTGGTGGGTTGTCTCTGGGCGGCCTCGAGTGGCCGCACCATCGCCACCCTCCTGATGGCCATTGCCGCCCTGGCCTGTCGAGAGGAAGTCGTGTGGGCATTGCTGGCAGCCCTGCCCTGGGTCTGGGCATGGCGGGGCCGAGTCTGGCGGGACACGTCCCTCGTCCTGGGTGGTGTGTGTGCCCTCTGGCTGGGGATGCTGGCCCTGGTCTATGGGGGCCCGTCCACCTACTGGCGTCCGAACGAGCTCCTCGGAGGCATCCTGGCCGGCCTGGAACCGGGAAACGTCGCCTGGCACACCAGCCCGGGGGGTGCTCTGCGATTCATGGGCGGATGGTTGGGCCCCGGTGTCCTGGCGACAATGGCTGCACCCCTGGCGGCCTTGCCCCTGGTGGCCTGGTGGTTGGGAATCCAGGCGGCCTCCGGCCTGGCGGGGCCAGAGGCGGTACACTGGATGTCCGGATCGGGGCTGGTGCGGCGAGCTGTCAGGGACTTTGGAACCCTG
>CAZMNK010000098.1:0-20998 GCA_964567625.1 uncultured Enterobacterales bacterium
GTTCCGTCCCCCGAGTGAAGCCCACAGCTTCATCCTCCAGGCCACCCTCGGCTGTAGCTGGAACAATTGCACTTATTGCCACATGTACCGGTCCAAGGAATTCACCGTCCGACCCCTGGACGAGTCGTTGGCCGACATCGCCGAGGCGGGTCGGCTGGTGGGGGACCGGGTGGAAAAGGTCTTCGTGGCCGATGGCGATGGCCTGGTCATGGACCTGGACCACTGGCTGCCCATCCTGGCGGCCTGCCGGACGACCTTTCCCCGGCTGAGACAGATCTCCTGCTACGCCATGGCCAGCAACGTGGTGGAAAAGTCGCCCCAGGAACTCCAGCAGCTCCGCGAGGCCGGGCTGGACCTGCTCTACATGGGCCCGGAGAGCGGGGACGAGGTGACCATGCGGCGGATCGCCAAGGGGCCTCGCCCGCCGGGGGCCTCCCGGGACGACCGCTACCTGTTCGACAGCCACGTCGAGGCGGCCCGAATGGCCCGGGAGGCGGGCATGCGGCTCTCGGCCATCTTCCTGTTGGGGGTCGGGGGCGTCGAACGAAGTGCCGAGCACGCCCGGGCCAGCGCGGACCTGGCCACGGCGATGGACCCGGAGTTCCTGGCTGCCCTCACCCTGACCGTGGTGCCGGACACCCCCCTGAGCAAGACCCAGGGACACTCGGGCTGGGAGTTGCCGGAGGTCGACGAGCTGCTGGAGGAACTTCGGATCTTCCTGGACCGGGCCCGGCCGACCGACGCCTTGTTCCGCACCAACCACGCCTCGAACTACCTGCCCCTGGGCGGGCGGCTTCCCCGGGACCGGGAGAAGCTGGTGCGGATGCTGGACATGGCCCTGGCCGGCGAGGTGCCTCTGCGACCGGAGTGGTCCCGGGGCCTCTGAGAAAGAGGGGTAGGCTGTGGCCATGCTCCTGGTGATCCTGGCCTGTGTCGACCCCACCGCGGTCGACAGCGGGAAGACCGGCGTGTCCGACAGCGGAGACACTGGCGAGCCATCGCCGGCCGAGTGGGCGCCCCTGGTCTGGACGGACTGCGAAGAACTCCTGGATGTCGGCACCCTGCCTCGGCTGGATGAGAGCCAGGTCTTTCGCCCGGCGGTCCTGGGAGACCGGGCCTGGTACGCCATGAGGGGCGTGGACACCCCCCAGTCCATCGCGCTCGCCACCCTGAGCGATGCCACCACCTGGACCGACATCGACGTCTACCTCCAGGGCCACGACCTGGGCACCCTGGATGTGTCGAGCCCGGCACCAGTCGAGCGCCCGGATGGCGGCGTGGCCCTGTTCTTCGATGCCCGGGAAGAGGGCCTGGGCCTGGGCCTGTGGCGCTGTGACCTGGACGACCAGGGAGCCCCGGAGACCTGTGCCTCGGTGCTGCGCCAGGGAACCCATGGCACCCTGGATTCAGGCAGTGCCCAGATCCCCTTCGTCCACGTGGACGAGGAGGGGACCTGGCGTCTCTGGTACACCGGCCTGGACAACTCCCGTGCCCGCCGCATCCTGGCCAGCATCTCCTCGGATGGCTGGAGCTGGGAGACCCCGATGCTGTCCCTGGACCTGGGCACGGCGGGAAGCTGGGACGACACCAGCCTCTATGCGCCCTTTGTCTGGCGAGATGCCACCGGCTGGCGAATGCTCTACGCCGGGCGGACCCGGTTCGGGGAGGAGCACCTGGTGAAGCGGCTGATCGAGGCCCGCAGCGACGACGGGGTGAGCTGGACGGACGCCACGATGGTCCTGGACCTGGGCTGTGAGGGCTCCTGGGACGCCTGGCGCCTGGACTCGCCCTGGGTCGTTCCCGAGGGCAGCGGCTATCGCCTCTACTACGACGGCTTCGACGACCCGCTCACCGAGGTCGGCATCCGGCGGATCCTGACGGCCACCAGCGGGGTCGACACCCCGACCGAGTGACCCCGGGCATCACTCGCCGCAGACGAAGAAGTAGGCATCGCCACAGGGACGGTCCGCCCACAGACCCTCGCCCTGGTCGTTCATCAGGGCGCAATTGCGACCGCTGTCGGTGCCCGGTTCCCCCGGCCCCCAGGTGTTCACCGCGGCGGCGGTCGTGTCGTCGAGCCAGGCCCAACTGCCCTCTTCGGCCCGGTCGGTGAGCCCGACCCACCAACCGCCATGGCTGGTGGCCGGCAGGGAACGATCCGCGGCGCCTGTCGCCGCCTCCGTGGCCAGGGAATCGCTGTCCAGGCGGGCCAGGTCCCGGCCGTGGTCCTGGCAGAAGCTCCGGGCCGAGTCCCAGTCCAGGGGCGCCCGGCAGTAGAGCAGCGTTCCGATCGCGTCGCACTCCGGGGCCCAGCGTTCCAGCACCGGTGAATAGGGCGGCCGCAGGATGTAGAGGGCCCCGCCCCGGGAGGCGGCCATGTCACTCCGGTAGGCACTGGTCACCACGTCGTCCTGGCCATCGCCGTCGGTGTCGCCAAACGCCACCGAGCGGGCAAACTGGTCGTTGGCGATCTCCTGTTCCACGGCCCAGGCGGCCTCGGCCTCGCCCACCTCTCCGACCAGGTCCCGTCCCTCCCAGCTGTAGAGGAACCCGGTGCCAGAAGCGCCGGCCACCAGCTCTGCCTGGCCGTCCCCGTCCAGGTCCGCGAGATCGGGTCCCCCGCCGTACAGGCCCAGGGCTGCCGTCGACCCGTCGACCGCCACCCGGGCAAAGGCATCGTCCAGGCTGAAGTCCCCGCCACCCAGCAGATCCGCCCCGGACAGCAGGAAGACCATCCCGCCGTTCTGGGCGGCCGAGACGGCGATGTCGGCGTCTCCATCGCCGTCCACGTCCGCCGCTGGCGAGGCCTGCTGCCCCACCCGGTCGTTGCTGCTGGTGCCGTAGATCCGTGCCCGGGCATCTTCCAGGGCCACAACCCCCAACTCTCCGCCCAGGAACAGGGCCACTACCCCCCCCTCCGCGGCACCGGTGTCATCCCCTGGGGCCCCCACCACCAGCTCATCCTTGCCGTCGCCGTCCATGTCGGGCACGACCCGGACCGAGGAACCAAAGGCCGCCTCCCGGTTGGTGCCCTCGATGGTCCAGTCGGCCTGGCCGATCTCGGTCGCCGTGAGGTCCAGGAACACCCGAACCTGGCCTGCACCACGACTGGGGGCGTCCTCATCGGGCTGGCTGGCAACCAGGTCCGCATGGCCATCCCCGTCCAGGTCTCCCACCGCCACGGCCTGGCCCAGGTGCTCGCTGGGGCCATCACCTGTCACCAGGAAGCTCGCCAGGTCGGGTCCGTCCCCGCTGGCCAGGTCATCGCCGGTGACCAGGACCAGGGCCCCGGCATCGGAGCTGGGCTCGTCGTGGCCACTCACCCCCAGGAACAGGTCAGCGAGCCCGTCACCGTCCACGTCTCCCGAGGCCATGCTGCCGACGGTGGGCAGGCTGTCCAGGACAAAGGAGGGTTCTCGCTGGCGGGGCTGGTCGACCTCCCAGTGGGTCAGAATCTCCACCTGGAGACTGCCGCTGGCCGCGGCGGCCACGTCGCTCCGGCCGTCACCGTCGTAGTCGCCCACGTCGATGGCCGCGCCCAGCTGGTTGCTGTCGATGTCCGACCAGTAGAGTCCCTGGGCCTGCCAGGCCGCGCTGATCCACTCGTCGACGGCCCCATCGCAGTCGGTGTCCAGGTCGTCTCCGAGCCCCTCACCGCTGGGGGTCGCCACGAAGTCCAGCAGGGCGGGGTCGCCCTCGTGCTGCCCGTCGTCCCCGTAGACCGCCACGGTGTAGCTGGCGCCCTCCACAAGGGTGCCGCCGGGGCAACTCATGTCGGCGCAGACGACCTCTTCCTGGGCGTTGGACCACTCCGCCCGAAAGGTGTGGACGTCCCCATCGGGGTCCTCCCCCTGGGCGAGGACCACCACGGTGCTGGTCACGCAGGGACTGGGTGGATCCGGGTCCAGGGCGATGGTGGGGGCCCCCGGGGGGGTGTTGCCGATCACGATGGTGTCGCTGGCCACGGTGTCGCTGGGCTCACTGCCGTCTTCGGCCCGGGCCAGGCAGACGATCTCGGTGCCGGTGGAGAAGGGTCCGGGCAGGAAGGTCTCGTAGATCCGGGGGTCTTCGCCGTCCACGGTCCAGCTGTAGAACACGGTGACCGTGTCCCCATCATCGTCGTGGGCTGTCGCCTCGCAGGTCAGGTCGTCCTCGACCCCGGCCACGGCGGGGGAGATCACCACCGAGTCCACCACCGGGGCACTGTTGGTGTAGGTGACCGTCGTGCTGACCGGGTCGCCGTACGCGAAGCCGTCGTCCAGGGTGAGGGTCAGGGACAACTCGTCCCCACCGATGGCGGTAAAGGCTTCAACGGTGTCCCCGTCCACGTCGAGAAGGTGGTCGTTGAGACGCCAGTGGTAGTGCACGGCCACCGTGTCCCCATCCGGATCCACGGCCTCGACCAGGACCCAGAGATCCTTCCCGGCCCGGGCGGGATCCGGGGTGATCGCCACGCTGAGGATGGACGGGGCTCCGTTGGACACGGACGAGTACCCGGAATCGTCTGGACCGCCATCACAGGCCAGCAGCAGGAAAGGGGCGACCAGGGGTGTCACACCTGGAAGTCTACGGCCCGCCGAGCGGGCAGGCCACTGTCAGTCCGCCGGTGCCGGTGTCGGTATCGGGTCTGGGGCCGAGGCCGGGGTGCGGTACTGACCGGTCCAGGTCTTCAACTCCAGCCCGTCCGAGCGCAGACCGGTCAGCGCGAACTGGCAGTCCCGGGCGCCCTGGGGATGGGGAGAACGGATCTTCCAGAGGGGCCTCAGCGGATAGCCCCGGTGGCTCCCCGTGTGCTTGACCTCGAATTCCCGGTCGTGCTTCTGGGTGGTGTCCCGCCCGCCCTTGATCTGGGTGTTGCAGGTCACGTTGAATCGCACCTTCCAGGGACCCCCCTGGGAGGGGACCTTGAGCACCGCCTGGAGCAGGTACTGGCCCTCGGGGAGCTCCAGGTTCTCGGCGCCCAGGTACTCCTCGCAGTCGCGAACGCCCTTGCAGATTCCCCAGCCCTGTTCATCCCACATCTCGATCCCTTCCCGCAGTTCCTTGAGCACCGGGGTCAGGACCGCCGCCTCCCAGTCATCCACCGCAAGCTTTGGGGGCTCCACGGGGGAACATTCCGGGCATTCGAGCGGGACGTTGCAGGCCCAGAGCAGGGGCAGGAGGAAGGCGTTCATGGGCGCACCCTAACGACTCCAGGCCCCGTTGCGAGCCAGGGAGAAGCAATCCACCAGTGCGCTCTTCAGCCGTCGCCGGGTTCGCCGAACCCGGCCAGTGTCCACGTGGACATAGAGGGCGCGACTCACCCGGTCCAGGGCCTCCCGCCGGGCGATCATGGGCCTGTCGTCCACGCCGAGAAGTTCTTCACGCATGGGTGGGGGCAGGCGGCCGAGCACCTGGTGGGCGCTCAGCCCCGGGTAGAGCAGCCGAAACAGGCGGTCTCGTGGACCTCGTACTTCGAGGGCTGCGAGCACGGCTGCTTCCAAATCCGCCGGGTGAATGGGCATCTGGTCTCGAATCCTGGCACAGTAGCTGTTGAATGATGGGTTTGTGGTTGGCTCTGGGGTGCGTGTCCTGGCAGACGGGCCCGGTGGACCTGGTCGAGGCGACCGACGTCTTCATCGGCACCGGAGGCCAGGGCTTTGGACAGGGGTCCCTGCACCCGGGGGCGGCGCTACCGGGGGGCCTGGTGCGCATGGGGCCGGACACGGTGGATGAGTCCGGTGCCCTCGGATTCATGCACTGCAGTGGCTACTACTACGAAGACCCCTACATCTCGGCCTTCAGCCACACCCGGAAACCGGGCATCGGTGTCCCGGACGGCGGCACGCTCGGGTTCATGCCCGCCACGGAGGAGCTGATCGACTGGAAGGAGCTCCGGGCGCCCCTGGACCACAGCCTGGAGACCGCCCGCCCGGGGTACTACGCGGTGGAACTGCCGGACATCGCCCACGTGGAGCTGGCGGCCGGGCGGCGCGTGGCGCACCACCGCTATGACTGGGTGGGGGCGGATCGCTGGCTCACGGTGGACCTGGCCCACACGGGCAGCACCGACCACGGGGTGGGAGCGACCTGGCTGGAGATCGACCGGGGCAGCGCGACCCTGCGTGGCCTGGTCACCATGGACGGGGACCTGACCGGTCGGAGCGGTGGAGAGCCCACCTTTTTCGTGGCGGAGTTCTCTCAAGCCTGGGTCAACGACACCGTCTGGGACAACGGGCAAGCCCAGGAGGAGGGGACCACCCGTGCCGAGGGCCAGGACGTGCAGATCACCCTCCAGTTCGACGCGGATGTCGAGGTGCGTGTGGCCCTCTCCTTTGTCGACGTGGGGGGGGCGGCGGTGAACCTGGCGCTGGAGCACCCGGATGGCACGCTGGAAGAGCTGGCCGAGCGCGGCGAACAGGCCTGGCGCGAGGCGCTGGACCGGTTCGAGGTGACCGGGGGCACGGCGCTGCAGCAGGAGATCTTCGCCTCGGCGCTCTACCACGCCCTGGTCATGCCCACGGCCTATGGCGATGCCGATGGGCTCTACCTGGCGGCAGGCGGTGGACTGGGCCGCCAGATGGGCTGGACCTACTACACCGACTTCAGCCTGTGGGACACCTATCGCACCCTCCATCCCCTGATGATCCTGGCCTGGCCCGAGCTGGCGACGGACCACGCCCGGTCCCTGGCGGACATGGGCGAGCGCCTGGGGTACCTGCCCCGGTGGCCCGCAGGCCAGGGCGAGAGCGGGTCGATGATCGGCAATTCCGCAGACGTGGTGCTGGCGGAGTCCTGGATCAAGGGCATCACCGACTGGTCGGCGGAGGGGGCCCTGGCCCTGTCGGTGGACCAGGCCACGAACCTGGACGGGGTGCGCCCCCGTGACGATCTCGCCGCGGTGATGACCTATGGCTTTGTGCCCGATGACCTGGCAGAAAGCAGCGTCTCCAAGACCCTGGAGTACGCCATCGACGACCACGCCCTGTCCCTGTGGGCGGCGGACATGGGCCAGGAGGATGTGGCGGCGGAGTTCGCGGATCGCGCCGGGAACTATGCGCAGGTCTTCGACACCGAGACCCAGTTCATGCGGGGGCGCAACGCCGACCTCTCCTGGGCGGACTTCGACGAGCTGTCCTGGGAGGACGCCTATGCCGAGGGAAATGCCTGGCAGTACACCTGGCTGGTTCCCCACGATCCCCAGGGCCTGGCGGACCTCTTCGGGGGCAGGGAGTCGCTGTTCACCAAGCTCGACACCTTTTTCGAGCGGAGCCAGGCGGAAGAGGACACCTTTCTTCCGGACAACTACTACTGGCACGGCAATGAACCGGACCTGCACGCGGCCTTCCTCTACGCCCTGCTCGGCCGACCTGCGGACACCTGGAAGTGGTCGGCCTGGATTCGGGACAACAAGTACAACGGGGACCCGGACGGGCTGGATGGAAACGACGATGGGGGCACGCTCTCCAGCTGGTACGCGCTGGTGGCCATCGGGCTCTACCCGGTGAATGGGACGGCGGACTACGTGCTGCTGCCCCCGGTGTTTGACCGGGTGGTGCTTCACCGGCCGGACGGGGACCTGACCCTGGAGGCTGAAGGAACAGGGGAGAACCTGTCCGGGGTGTGGCTGGATGGAGAGGCGTTGGAACGGGCGGTCTTGAGTCACTCCGAGCTGGTGGGGGCCCAGACGCTCACCTTCCAGCGCAGCGAGACCGACCAGGGGTGGGGCCAGTGGTAGTGCTGCACTGGGCCATCGGCTGTGCCACCTTGCCCTTGAATTCGGGTCTTCTTCCGGGAGGCGGGGAGCACCCGGCTGCGGTGGTCCTGGTCGAGCGACACTTCGAAGACGGGGACTACGGCGGGGATGTGGATGTGGTCGCCCAGCAGGTGTCCCAGGGCGGGCAGCCCTTGTGGAACGCCAACAGCCCGGGCGGCTTCACGGTGAGCGTGCCGGTGGCCACCAGCGAGTTCTCCGAGCGACACCCGGTCGCGGTGCCAGATGGGCGTGGGGGGACCTTTGTGGCCTACGAGGCCTTCCCGAACGAGGGCCCGATGGCCGGGCACTCCCGCATCTGGGCCCAACACCTGGACGCCAGGGGTCACCCGACCTGGAACGAGGGGATGCGCTCGGTCGAGGTCGGCTCCAACCCGGCCTTTGTGGCCAGCAACCCGGTGCTGGTCCCGGACGGCCGGGGCGGCGTGGTGGTGGTCTACGAGGCCGAGTTCGTCGAGGGGGAGCACGCCGGCGACAGGGACATCATGGCCCAGCGCATCGCCCGCTTCGGGACACCTCTCTGGGGTGAAGGTCTGCTCGTGGCTTCCAGTGGCATGCTCGAGCAGTCACCCTCTGCGGTCAGCGATGGGCGTGGTGGAGCCCTCATCGTCTTCGAAAGCGAGGCCCGGGACGGCGAGTACGCGGGGGACTCGGAGATCATGGCCCAGCGGGTCAGTCGTCGTGGTCGCGTGTTGTTCAACGGCGGTGCCCGATCCCTGGTGGTGTCAGCGGGCCGTGTGGCGGAGCGGAGTCCTGTGGCGGTTTCTGATGGGCGTGGCGGGGTCATTGCCCTTTTTGAACAGCACGTCCTGGATGGTCCCTACCTGGATCGCGTCTGGATCGCGGGACAGCGTGTGTCCCGCCAGGGACGCCTCAAGTGGAATGGCGGCCAGCGGAGCACCGCCGTCTCCCTGGGGCCCTTTGTCCACGCCGAACTCTCGGCGGTCTCCGATGGGCGTGGTGGGGCCATCGCAGCCTTCGAGGGGGTCCTCGCCGAGACGGACGAACCCGAGAACTCCGAGGTCTTTGCCCAGCGGATCGATGGCCAGGGTCGGCTGCGCTATGGCCAGGGCGGCCAGGCGGTCCTGGTGGCCTCGAGTCGACAGGCGGAAGTGCGGCCGCGGCTGGTGTCGGATGGAAAAGGGGGGGCCATCGTGGTCTTCGAGCAGCCTCAGCCGGACCAGGGCAAGGTGCTGGCTGCACAGCGGCTGGATGCCTTTGGCCAGAAACAATGGGGCGACCGGGGGAGAACCAGCGTGGTGGTGTCGGACCGGGCCAGCCCGGACGCGAACCCGGTGGTGGCGCCCGATGGGCAGGGTGGTGTGCTGGTGTTTTTCGAGGAACCGCTCACCGACGTGGCGGTCCTGGAACACAAGGTCATCAAGGGTCAGCGGGTCAACGCACTGGGCGAGCGGGTCTGGCATGGCGGAGATCGGGCCACGGTGGTCTCCGGGTCGTTGGCCAGCGAGGAGCAGCCGGTCGTTTCCCGGCCTTGAACCCGCCCCCAAGGGGACCGGTTCGCCCGGGCTTCTCAGCAACATGTCAAGGGCACCCGGAAACAGGTGGTGGGCACCCCCCAGAAAGGGTAATCCCCGCGTGCTGTTTCTGACCCCTGATCAACACTTCCTTTTGAGGCTGCCGTGTTTGAAAACCTGTACCCCTTCAAGGCCGAAGTTCTGAGCAACCCGAGCCAGCAGATCCTCCGGGAACTGGCCCAGGAGCACACCCCGCTGGTCTACGAGACTGCGGCGGGCAACCTGAACAAGGTGAGTCGGAACAAGGCCCGCATGGCCAGGTTCACCTATGTGATCGAAAACCAGGAACGACCGGAAGGGATCTCCCACAAGACGATCTCGGTCGAGCGTGCCAACGAACTCATCGAACGTCAGCGGGCGTACATCGAGACCCAGGGCAAGCTCATCGAGGTCCAGGGGTACCTGGGTGTGGGTCCCCACGCGGTGGGCGTGCAATGGCTCTACACCCTGGAAGGGGCCAACATCGCCGGCATGCAGCAGATCCTGGCCTTTCCCAGGACCGAGGTTGAGAATGGCCGCTCTCGCGAGCGCTTCCAGCCGAAATTCCGGGTGGTCTACACCCCGGGGCTGCACCTGGAAGACGTGGAAGGCGGCCAGGCCATCCTGGTCGACCTGGCGGCCTACACCACCTACATCATCGGCCCGGACTACTTTGGAGAGTCCAAGAAGGCGGCGTTGCGCATGCTCAACGAGTACGCCTTCTCCCAGGGGGGCCTGGTGCTGCACGCGGGTGCCAAGTCGGTCCGGCTTGCCGACTCCGAGGTCTCGATGACCATCATGGGCCTGTCCGGCACCGGCAAGACCACGACCACCTTTTCCAAGCAGGGCGAGGTCACCCGGCCCATCCAGGACGACATGGTGACCCTGTGGCCCGGGGGAGAGGTCTCGATCACGGAGAACGGCTGCTTCGCCAAGACCTATGGCCTGACCGAGGACACCGAGCCGGTCATCTACCGGGGAACCCTGTCCAGGGATGCCTGGATCGAGAACGCCTACCTGGAGCCGTCCGGCGACATCGACTTTTTCAAGGACTCCCTCTCCGCGGACGAGGTGTCCGATTGGCGAGACACCCTGATCGCCACCGGAGCCCCCGAGAGCAACGTCGATCGCTTCATCTCTGGCGAGGTCACGGTCGCGGACGTCACCGATTCCATGGGGGTGGTGGAAGACGGCTGGGAATTCGTGAAGTGGACCCAGAACGGCCGCAGCATCATTCCGATGAGTTGCGTCGAGGATGCGGCAGACATGCACGCCATTCCGGCGGTGGAATACATGGGCATCCTGAACCGGGACGAGGGCCAGGACGCGGCCACCCCGGGCATCGTGCGGTTCACCAGCTCGGAACAGGCCGCGGGCTACTTCATGCTGGGTGAGACCACCAAGACCTCTGCGGCTGGCAAGGAAGTGGGCAAGACCCGCTCGCCCTTCACCCAGCCCTTCTTCCCCCTGGCCCATGGACTCCAGGCCAAGCGCTTCAGTGAGCTCGCCGCGACCATGCCCAATGTGACCCTCTGGATGATGAACACCGGGTTCGTGGGGGCCGATGCCAGGGCCGTGGCCGATGGCAAGGGCCACAAGGTCAAGATCCGGCACTCCAGCGCCATGCTCGAGGCCATGCTGACCGACAGGATCGTCTGGAAGCAGGATCCGGACTTCGGCTACGAGATCGTGGACACGGACCACCCGGACAACAGTGCCCTGGTGAGCCAGGTGCCCGACGAGATCCTGAACCCGGTGAAGTTCTACCAGCGGACCGGCCAGACCGACCTCTACCAGGGCTGGGTCTCGGCCATGAAGTCCCAGCGGCGTGCATTCCTGGAGGGCTTCCAGGTCGACGACGCGATCATCACGGCCACCGTGGGTTGATGCCCCTGTTCCAGTTGTTTGCGGCGATCATGCTCGTGACGCCGGCCTACGCCCAGGAGGAAGAGGGCTCTCTGGAGGACTACCTCGAGGAGAGTGAACAGCCCGTGGAGTCCTCGGAAGAGGATGCCCCGGAGGAGGAACTTCCGGAAGAGGTCCAGGAAGAGGCGGCCGAGGGCGAGTCAGAACCGCTGCCAGCAACGGAGCCGGTTCCAGACCCGGAACCAGAACCGGAGCCCGATCTCCTGGAGAACAACGTCCCGGACGCCCCTGTCGAGATGCCCACGGTGCCCGAGCCGGAACCTTCCACCGCTCGGGAGTCGGATCCGGAGCCCGTGCTCACCCCCGAGGTGCTCTCAGAGCCGGAACCGGAGCCCGTGCTCACCCCCGAGGTGCTCTCAGAGCCGGAGCCGGGCTGGCAGGAGCCTGCCACGGTCGAGACCGCCCCTACAGTGGAGGAGGCAGAGGACCTGGGGTTGATCGCCCGGCTCCGACCGCCGCAATTGCGTCCCTGGCAGGGGTTCACCACCTCGCTCCTGCTGGAGATCGGGGGGATGGGAACCGCTTTTTCGGTGGCCTGGTGGTGGTCCGAGCGGGGGGACGGCGTGCTCTTCGCAGAACCTCTTGTGTGGACTCTTCTGGTGCCATCCCTGGGAGCACTGGGCGCCACCACGGGGGTCTGGCTCCAGGGGGGGGCCTGGGGTGGGCGTACCTCCCTCGGCTCGGTGATGGGGGTGGGCGCCAGTGCCATCTGGCTTGGGGCCGGGGTGGCAGTGGGCGCCATCATGGCCGGCCAGGGGAACGAATATGCCTGGGTGGCCTACGTGGTCGGCTCGGCGCTGGCGCTGATCTCACCGGCTGCCGGAGCGACCGTGGGCGGGCTCTGGACCGAGAAGGATCGAGGCCGCGATCTACGCGATCTGATCGGCACACCGGTGCTGATGCCCGATGGCCAGGGTGGGGCCCAGTTGGGAATGGCACTGTCTGGGTCCTTTGGCTGAAGACTCTGGGGTAGACTCTCCGGCCATGGGGTTGCTACGCCGACTTGCCAGACGCGCTCTCCGGGGCTCGGAGTCCAGCCGGGCCGGGTCTGCTGAGCCAGCCCGGCCAAAGCCTTCCCAGGAGACGCGCCAGCCGGCCGATGGCGTGGCACTGGCGAGCATCCACTGCGACCCCCAGGAGCTCAAAGAGCGCCTGGAAGCGGGGGAAGACATCGTCATGCTCGATGTGCGAACCCCCGAAGAGGTCGCCACGGGGACCATGGCGAGTGCGGTGCACATTCCCCTCGACCAGTTGGAGCAGCGCTGGGAGGAGGTCAAGGATGCCAACGAGGTCGTCTGCTACTGCAAGGCCGGTGGTCGCTCCCTCAAGGCTGCGGAGTTGTTGCGTGCCCGTGGTGTCTTCAACGCGACCTCCCTGGAGGGCGGAATCGGGGCATGGTCTGCTGTAGGTGGCGAACTGGCCTAGTTACTTTTGGTGGCAGATCCCAGACTTTGATCGATGGTAGGGTCAGAGGCTGTCGAGCCAGGGATTGAAGTGGCCTCACGCTCCATCGAGTTGATTCTCGCCAAACAGTGGGCGGGGCTCCTGGCGACGCCAGTGATGCTGTTCGATGGAAGCGGAACCCTGCTCTACTACAACGAACCGACCGAGATCCTCCTTGGGCGGTCTTTTGGCGTCACTGGACCCATGGTGCGGGGGGAGTGGACCGCCGCCTTTCGATTTGAAGGCCTGGATGGGCGTGAACTCGAGATCGAGGAGACCCCGCTGGCCGTGGCTCTCGATGGTGGCCAGGCGGACCAGTTCACCTGTTTTGTGCGGGGAATCGCTGGTGCTCAGACCAAGATCCGCCTGACGGCCGTGCCCATCCAGGGGGCGGGGGACCAGCGGCATGGCGTGCTCGCCCTGATCACCCCGGTGACCTGAGGTGGCGTTGGAAGTCCAGTTCTGGGGCACGCGGGGCAGCTTGCCGGCCCCTGGACCCGACACCAACCGCTACGGCGGCAACACGTCCTGTGTCACGGTGCGCAGTGACAGCGGTGAACTCCTGATCCTCGATGCGGGGACAGGGATTCGACGGGTCGAGACCCTGTTGGGCGATGACGACTCCGACGTCAACATCCTCCTGACCCACCTGCACATGGACCACATCCAGGGACTGGGGTTCTTCGAGCCCCTGTTTCGAAGTGGGCGCCGTGTTCGTATCTGGGGGCCTCCGAGTACTTCCCGTTCTCTTCGACGCCGCCTGGGGCGCTACCTGTCGCCGCCTCTCTTCCCGGTTCGTCTGAACGAGGCGCAGAGCATCGTCAGTTGCCACGATGTGCTGAACACCACGGTGGATATCGGTTGCTTTCAGGTCACGGGCGAACTGGTCTGCCACCCGGACCCCACCCTGGGATTTCGCATCACATCGGGGGGGAGCACGGTGGCCTACCTGCCGGACCACGAGCCCCAACTGGGCAGACGGACCCTTCCTCGGGAAGAGTGGCTCTCTGGCTTCCAGGTGGCCGAAGGTGCGGACATGCTCATCCACGACGCCCAGTACACCTCCGAGGAATACGAGACCCGGGTGGGTTGGGGCCATTGCACCGTGGAGCTGGCGGTGCGCTTTGCAGAAAAGGTTGGCGCCGAGAAGCTGTGGTTGTTCCACCACGATCCATCACACTCCGACGAAACCCTGGATGAGATGCACCGAGACGCGGCCGCACTGAAGCTGGACCGGGACGTGGAGGTTCACGGTGCGATGGAGGACGGGGTGCACATCGTCTGACGGCTTCTGTCCGGGTACGGGGTCTCAGATCAGAAGCAGTGCCAGTTCCCGAAGGTGGGCCCATTGCTCTGAAAAGGCCGGCCAGTCTCCGGGAAAGACCGAGCGGGCCTCGTCCAGGGAGAGAGGCTCGGCCCCTGGGCGGGATGCCTCCAGGACCTCGGCGAGCCAGTGGGCCTCCTCGGGCGTGCAGTCCACCTGCAACCTTGCCCGAGCGTGGTGGACCACGAGCCCCTGGGGGGTCTCCAGGGGCTCCCCTCCCAGCCAGATGAGCCGCGAACCGACAGGCATCGGCTCGGCCAGGGCGTCCTGGATGAAGTCCTCGGTCACCGGGGCGGGAGGCAAGGAGGAGTCGAACCAGCTGTGGGCCGGGCGCTCCAGTTCCCGACCCCGCATCCAGGCTGCCAGGGCCCGGGGAAGTACCTCGTCGAAGGGGTCGTGGTCCGTGCCACCAAGGTCGATGTGTTCCCGGTCGTTGGTGGCAAAGGCCCCGGGGGGAAGGGGTTTCACCTTCACCCCGAAGGAGAGGGGGTCCGAGGCGATGCCGGAGTGCTCGGTGAACACAAAACGGTGCCAGAAGGCCGAGGACAGGAGCCCGGCGCGGAAGAGCAGTCGAACCCGCTCCATGCTTTCGAGGGTCTCGACCTCGGTCTGCCCGGGGAAGCCGTACATCAGGTAGGCATGGACCAGCACACCGGCCTGGCGGAAGGCGTGGGCACCCCGGGTGACGTCGGCCACGGTCACGCCCTTGTCCATGCGGGCGAGCAGGTCGTCCGAGGCGACCTCCAGGCCGCCGGTCACCGCCACCATTCCGGAGGCGGCCAGGAGTCGACAGAGATCCGGGGTAAAGGTGGACTCGAAGCGAATGTTGCCCCACCACGCCACCGGGGTGCCACGGGACAGCATCTCCAGGGCCAGCTCTTTCATCAGCCTGGGGGGGGCGGCCTCGTCGACCAGGTGCAGTCCTCCCTGGCCGGTCTCGGCGATCAACTCCTCGATGGCGTCGACCAGGGCTGGCACTGGCGACGGGGTGTAGCGGGAGATGTAGTCCAGCTGGATGTCGCAGAAGGAACAGCGTTTCCAATAGCAGCCATGGGCCAGCGTGGCCTTGTTCCACCGCCCATCGGACCACAGGCGGTGGGCGGGATTCAGGCTGTCCACCAGCTGCAGGTAGTCCTCCAGTGGCAGGTCGCCGTACCAGGCCACTGGCAGGGTGGGCGGGCGCTCGACGGGGGCGTCGTGCCTCCCTTCCCGGGTCAGGGTCCGGTGGCGTCGATCCGGCTCCCCCTGCCAGTGCTCCAGGAGCGCCCACAGGGGGCCCTCTCCGTCGTCCAGGGTCAGGGCGTCCACGAAGTCCCAGAGCCGGGGTTCGTCCACCTGGCGCAACTCGGTGTTGACGTAGCCGCCGCCCAGGACCACCCGGGCTCCCCGGGCCTTGAGGCGCCGCCCGATGCGCAGAGCACCGTAGAGGTTTCCGGGAAAGGGCACGCTGAGTCCGACGACATCGCCGGTCACGGTGTCCGCCAGTGCGTCGAGGAACTCGTCCACCAGGGTCGTCCGCCCAAGTCGCGCAGCCAGGGGATCGAAGGTGGTGGGTCCCAGCGCCAGGTGGTGGTGGTAGCGGGCGAGTTCGAAGCCGTCGTCGATGCAGCTGGTCACCAGGTCCACCAGGTCCTGCAGGTGCAGGGTCGCCACCCGACGGGCCGCGTCGTCCAGGTCCTCGGGACCGAAGTCCGCCAGGTCTGCCGACGCGAGCCGGGGTCCCCGGGGGAGCCACGAGGTCTCCAGGATTCGACGGGCCAGGGTCCGGTCCCGACCCTGGAGGAACCGCACCACGCCGTCGATGCAGGCCAGGTGCTGCTCTCGCAGGGCCAGGGCCTGCCAGGCGGGCTCCGGCAGGGCTTCTTCCTCTTCCAGTGCCTCGAAGATGCGGGCCAGGCCGTCGGTGCTGAACAGGGCGAGCACCAACTCCAGCCCCAGGTCCCGCTGGTGCACGGTCACGCCCTGGTCTCGCAGGAAGCGGGCCAGGTAGGCCGTGGAGGGGTAGGGCGTGTTGAGCTGAGTCAGGGGAGGGAGGACCAGCGTGACCTTCATGGTTCAGGGACTGGTCAGGGGCTTGTCGCAGGCCTGCTGGACCCAGGAAATCCTTCCCTGGAGCAGGGTTGCCTGGAAGGTGCGAAGCTCACCCTTCTTGCCCCGGACGCCGTAGACCAGGTCGTGGTCACCCAGCTCTTCGGCCAGGCGCATCACGATTCCCGTGGACACCAGGGGGCTGGCATGGAGCACCACTCCCTGGCCCCCCAGGGCTGCCCGGAGCCCGGCAAAGCTGCCCTCGCACAGGGGCGTGTTCGGCTGGAGTTCACAGACGACCCTGTCCCCCACGCTGAGCCTGTCCAGGGTCAGGGTCAGGGTGGCATTGTCCTTGTCGGCCCGTGGGAGCCGGGCATCGCTCTCGATGAGGCCCTTGCCCGTGAGGCCCTGGTCCACGGATTTTCCGCGCAGGGCCACGGTCTTCCCGGATCCGTGGAGTGCGATCAACAGTTCAGCGGTGCGTTCCCAGGGGGTCTCTGGGCCGGGTTCGACCACCAGCGTGCTCACGTCGGGACAGCGGCCCAGGGTGGCTTCGATCAGGGCCGTGGCGGACGGGGTGTCATCTCGTGCGATGGCGGTCTCCCCCAGGACCCGGGTTTCCCAGAACTCCCCCATGTCCCGGATGAACAGGGGCACATGGAAGTCGTCTCCAGCGGGCGGCGGGGTCGCCCCGAGCAGGATGGGGACCAGCAAGGCGAGGGGAAGGAGAAGTCGGCAGGGCCGGGCCATGGGGAAAGCCTATCCCGGCCTGGGGGCGAGCCCTCGGCTGGCGCCCAAGGTCCTCTCGGACCTCCAGCGCCTGGTCAGGGTCTGCCTCGGTTTCTCCCGGGTGTGGGGGGTGCCCGCGGAGACGTCCGGAGAATGAACCTCTCCGCCGCCCTGGAGGCCCGGTCTCAGGGCGCCCAGATCTCCCCATCGCCGCTGGGCAGCTCACAACTCTGACCCGGTCGATCCAGGAGCAGGGGTGTCCCCGGTGGGCGATCCACCGTGATCGGGTCCAGGCCCAGGTTCAGGGTCACGACCGTGCCGTCCGCCAGGATGTGGCTTGGTGCGGCGTTGTCGTCCTGGAAGGCCAGCTCCAGGAGTGGGCCCGCGTCCAGGCCCGAGACGCTCGACAGGGGGTCCGTCACGCGCACGGTCTGCCCTCGGGTAGCCACCAGCCTGGGGTCCAGGGCCAGGTCAAGCTGGTCTTCGGACAGAGCCTGCAGGGAATCTCCCAGGAACCAGGCTCCCCCGCTGGCCACCTGTGCGGCGATGGCCCCGCGGACCTGGGTCTCGGTAAAGGGGGCCCGGATCAACACCGGATCCGGGTCGCTCCACCACCAGCGGCCATTGGTCCAGGAGCGGGCCGAGGTGGCCCGAACGGCCCAGCGCAAGAAGGCCTGGTCGGGTTCACCGGAAGCCTCAAACGCGATGTCGCTCCCCGTGCGAAAGGCCTCGAAGTGGCCCAGGCTTGGCAGCATCGGGGCACCGGATGCCAGCAGGAAGGTGTCTTCTCCGACGGCCTCTCGGATCAGCGTCATGGCCCGGGCATAGGCCTGGGTGCCGGTGCTTCCGTCGTGGCGCAGGCCTTCCTGGGCACCGGCGTAGAGGAAGTCCAGCTTCAGGTAGGTCCACCCGTCCGCGACAAGCCTGGCGAGCTCGCCCTGGAGCCAGTCAGCAGCTTCGGGGTGGGTCACGTCCAGGACGGCGTAGTCCCCGGTCCCCAGGTTGGTGAAGGTGATCTCGTCGCCATCGGGCTTCTGGACCCACCAGTCGCCATGCTCGGAGTAGGTGAGGGTGCTCCGGTCCACATACAGCGGTGCCAGCCACAGGCCTGGGGTCATCCCCAAAGCCCGGATGTCCGCCGCCAGCTGGGGCATGCCTCCCGGGAAGTCCGCGCCAGCAGTCCAGTCTCCCCAGATCTCCTGCCAGCCGTCATCGACCTGGAAGACCTCCAGGGGCACCCGATCCGGGTCTGTGTTCAGGCTTGCAGCCGCCGCCATTTCGTTGCGAACGGTCTCCTCGTCGATGTCGGTGTAGTACTGGTACCAGGTCAGCCAGCCCACAGGCGGGGCCTGGTCCAGTCCTCTCGGAGTGGTCTCCTCGGCCGCCATCTCGGCGTAGGCCTCGACCAGGCTGGCGGGTTCGGTGCCGGTCTGGATCCAGAGAGGCGCCAGCTCCAGGGTTTCGCCCGGGGCCAGGTCGATGGCGCCGCCGCGCAGTCCATAGGTCAGGATCAGCGCGTCCTCGGTGACCGCGATGTGGAACTTGGTGTGTTCCGCGGACAGCACGCCGATTCCCAGGGATGCGCCGTCCGACCGACCCAGCACCGCCATCCACCAACTGGTTCCGGGGGCCTCGTTGAACACGCCGGTGGCATCGCCATCGCCCCCCACCTCCGGCTCTCCTTGCTCGTCCAGGGATGCGAACTCCAGGGGTGTGACCCCGGACCAGGACCAGGACTGGTAGCCCTGACGCCACCACACGGGCTCGCCGGGGCCCTCGACGTTCCAGGGTCCCCGAAGAGTCAGGCCCTCAAAGGTCGCTCCCTCGTCGCCGGCGGTCACGGCCAGGCCAAAGACCGGGGCATCCACCGCCAGCCCTCGGAAGTCCAGTTCTCCGGTCCCGTGCACCGTGACATCCAGCAGCACATCGGCACAGAGGCCCTGCATGACGCCGATCTCGTCCAGATCTACCCAGTGCTGGGCCGTGTACTCGCACAGGGGAGCTGGCTCCGGCTCGGTGCCCGGGCAGCCAGGGAGAAGGACAAGGGCGATGGCCGTTGCAAACAAGGAGCGGCCTCCAACGGGATCATTCCTAACCCCTGCACGGCGTCGTGCTTGTGGCTCCGAGTGGGTGGGAGGCCCCCTTTCGAGGTTCACTTCGGGTGTGTCGCGATAGGCTGAAGCCATGGACTACGCCTGCACCGTCAAGCCACTCATCGATGGCTCCTGGCTGGCACGAAGCGTCGGTTCCGACGTGGGCCCGGTCGAGTTGCAGGGGTCTGACAGGGAGACGGCACTCCGGCTTCTTCGAAACGAGATTCGCTTTCGCCTGGAGTGGTGCCCCTGTACTGCAGTGGCCGAGGACTACGTGCAGCTCCTGGTGAAGGACGTTCCGGATGCCCCCTGGCGGGGAACAGTCTTCTGAGTCCGGTGTGGGCCCTCGTGGGGTTGCTCGGGTGTCCGTCCCCGCCCCTGGATGTCGCCCTCCACCAGGGGGTGGTCCGGATGGGCGACCAGGTGCGCTGGGCGGTGGCCATCCCCCCGGGGAGCACGACCAGAGGGCTCGATGTCATCGCCGTAGCCGCCCACTGCCCGGGTGTGATCGGTGGGGTCTCCGTCGACGAACAGTGGACCCGGGTCGCCGGCCTGACCTCGGCCCCGGCACAGTCGGACTGTGGAGAGCCCGTCTGGGTCGAGGTGGCCCCAGAGCGTTCGGACCGTTCACCGGACGGCTTGCTCATCGTCGTCGACACCCTTCGCGTGGACCACGTGACGCCGGAGGGCGCTCCGGAGATGTGGGCCCATGCCCAGGCAGCCTGGTGGCCGGAGCAGACCTGGGCGCCCTCACCCTGGACCCAGCCGTCCGTGGCGGCCCTGTTCACGGGCCGTCCCCCCTGGGCCATCGCCCCGGAGTCGCTCCTGGAATTGCCCCAGGAACAGGTCACTCTGGCCGAGGTGCTGCCGGGTCACGAGGCCTGGTTCGTGACCACGAATCCCTACACCTATGCCAGCCGGGGTTTTGGCCAGGGCTTCGAGCGGGTCGCCGAGTTCCGCGATGACTCGACGGCGCTGGAGACCCTGCTTGGCTGGCTCGAGGAGCCCCGTCGTGGACCGCGCCTGGTGGTCGCGCACCTGATCGGGCCCCACCTGCCCTATGAGCCCAGGCCTCCCCCCGCGGGAGGGACCGAACGGGTCGGTGACCAGTTCTGGGACCTGGACAATGCCGAGACCTACACCGATCCGCTGGACCAGGCGCGGATCCGCGAGCTCTACAGAGCCGAGGTGGCCCAGGTCGATGTCCACGTCGGCCGATTGCTGGAGGCGATGCCGGGGGCGATCATCGCCATCGTGAGCGACCATGGCGAGGAGCTCTTTGAACACGGGGGCTTTGAACACGGGCACGCTCTCTGGCCCGAGGTGACCCGAGTCCACGCCGCGATCAGTGGCGATGCGGAGCGGCCGGGGGGGCTCACCCGGCTCCAGGATGTGGGGGTCGCGCTGGCAAAGAGGCTCGGGGCCCTCGACCCGGGGACCTGGGCAAGTCCCTCGGACGCCGTCTTCCTGGCCCGCATGCTGCCGACCCGTCCCAAGCGGGTTCGCATCCACCGCCAGGGTGTGGTGGCCCCGGAAGGCCTCCTGTTCACCGGACCTCAGCCCCATGTCGAGGGGGATGAAAAGGCCCTGCGGCGGAGACTGGCCGATTTTCGGAAAATGCGCTGGACGGAGGAGCGGGTGAACCGCCGGGTGTGTCGGCTGACCGTGACACCGGGGGTGCCCCTGTCCATCTCTGCGGAGACCCGTTGGGATGTTCCGCCGGGCGCCTGGGGGCCTGCTCGCCGGGAAGGGGATCGGATCCTTGTGGAGCCGGTCCGGGGCGGGACCTGGGCAGTCATGGGGGTTGACGGAGAGGACTGCGACCTGGAGATCAGCCTGGAGCCGATTCCTTTCACCGAGCTGGAACTCGAACGACTCCGGGCCCTTGGCTACGCAGATTGACAGATTGGGTTCGACCCGCGCCTCATTTTGAGTAGCGCACTTCACATTCTGCGGTCAGTCCGGGCCGACTGGAATTGAGAAGGGAAATCATTTTCCCATTTGGGCGATCTGGATCCCGCTGGCCGCTAAATGTGGGAAGCGTGCTGTTTCGGTGGCGCTCAGGACCCGGATCCGGTGGGTTCTGGCGCTCGGGAGAGGGAAGTGGACTTCCGGATCGGTGCTCCCTAAGTACTTGAAATTACGTCCAGCCAAAGTTGGCACGCCCCATGCATTGCTTCCCCACGAC
>CAZMNK010000099.1:0-20517 GCA_964567625.1 uncultured Enterobacterales bacterium
TGTAGGCCGCCCTCACCCCATGCCCGATCCGGTCGGGCTGAAGATGCTTCAATACGGCCATCACGCCTTCCCCTGAGGTCGCTGTGGTCTCCCCCGTGTGCACGGTCGTGCCCAGTCCGGCCTCCCGGGCACGGCGGAAGATGCGGGCATACCTCTCGACCGATGCTGTGAGTTCCACGGCCTCCTTCTCCGTGCCCGCAAGGTCGATACCAACGACCCCTCGGTCCTGGTATTTCAGGGCCTTCTTGAGAATGATCTCGTTCTTCTCGGCCGAGAACTCACGACCGAGGCAGAAGATCAGACCCGCCTCGACCCCGTACTCCAGGCAGGCCCGGTCCATGCCTCGAAGGCAGGCATGGATGATGTGATCCAGGTCACGTTCTCCGTCGAGGTTGCGTTTCATGGGGTTGAAGCGCAGCTCGATTCGCTGACAGCGAGAGCCCCGATACTCCTTGCCGATGATCTCGTAGATGGACCGCTCCATGGCCGAGGGACTGGACTGGATGCGTTCCGTCCACTCGTGCAGGATCCGGAGGTAGTCCTCGAGGCTGCGAATCTTCCGAGGATTCGCCGTGATCATCTCCGCGAACTCGAAATACGACTTCACGGGAAGCTTGAAGCCAGCCGAGTGGGCGATGGACCAGAGGATGTGGGGGCCGACCGAAGCACCCACGTGAATGTGCAGGTCGCAATAGGGCTGTTCGGGAGTCATCTCCACGGGTAGGCGGCTCACCATCGGCTGTCAAGAGCCGGTGCTGACCGGGGTCCTCGGCATTGAAGCCCACCGACTCAGCCGCATAGACTGGTGATCTTTGCTGGAGGTAGGTTTGTTTCTCCTGTTTGCCCAGATGGCACTTTCCCCCGCCCTGTCGGACGACGACGACCTCGGGCTCTTGGACCTCGATGACATCGATCTGGGTGATGGCCCATCCAGTCCGAGCGCCGCACAGACCAGCACCTACACCGGTTCGGTCCACGAACGAAAGAGTGGGCTGGGCCAGGGAAAGCCTCTGACCATCAGCCACTACGGCGGGCCGATCTCCATCCGCTGCCAGGACGGCGACACCCTCTCGGCCCGGATCGACTACCGGGTCGAAGGGACCAACGAGCCCAACATGGAAAAATTTGGTCGCGGGGTGGGCCTGGCGATCTGGGGAGACAGCAAGAGCGGCGGTGTGAAGACGCGGACGCCGGGCAAGGGCTCCGGGGTGCTGACCACAGAGTTGCCCCTGGTGGTCACCGCCCCCAAGTCGTCGCGGATGACCGTCAACGCAGGCAGCCACTGGGTGGAGATCCTCAAGTGCGATGGCCAGGTGAGCGTTGCCAACAAGCGCGGTGATGTGTGGGTCGAGGGTGACCTGACCCGGTTTTCGGTTTCAGCGCCGGGAGGTAGTGCCACGGTCGGCCTGGCCAGTGACAGCATCGTGAAGACCACCTCCAAGATCACGGCGAAGGGCGATGTGACGCTGAAGATGCCTCTGGACGTCAACATCAAGCTCTCCGCACGGGGGACAGAGCTTCGCATCGACCACATGGTGGATGGCAGCGAGACCCCGACCTCGGTCTCCGGCACCATCGGGACCGGGGGCCCCTCTGTCACGGTGAGCTCCAGGGGCAAGGTGGAGATCACCGCGCCCTGAAGCGCCTAGGCCCGCTTGTGGCCGTTCGCCACCAGTTCCGAGGTCAGGTACTCAAAGGCATCATCGACGGAATCCGAAAGGTGGACCAACTCCAGGTCCTTGGCGGAGATGGTGCCGTGGTCCACCAGGGCCTGTAGGTTCAGGACTTCTCCCCAGAACTTCGCGCCGTACATGACGGTGGGCATGGGCTTGGTGACCTTGCCAGTCTGTCTGAGCGTCAGGGCCTCGAACATCTCGTCCAGGGTTCCAAAGCCGCCGGGCATGAAGATCGCCGCCTTGGCCAGGTACATGAACCAGTACTTGCGCATGAAGAAGTAGTGGAACTCAAAGGCCAGGGCTTCAGGCACATAGATGTTGACCTTCTCCTCGAAGGGCAGGCTGATCCCCAGGCCCAGACTACGCCCCCCTTCGACCTCGCTTGCACCGCGATTGCAGGCCTCCATGATGCCCGGACCTCCACCGGTGCAGATGAGGTACCGGCCTTCCTCGGTGTTCACGGACCACTCGGTCAGGCGCCGGCTGAGCTCTCTGGCCTCCTCGTAGTAGAGGCTTCCCGGCTGGGTGCGGGCCGACCCGTACACGACAATGGTGTCCTGGACGTTCTGTTCCTGCAGCCGCTGGCGCGGTTCCTCGTACTCACAGAGGATGCGGACGGTCCGCGCGGCAGGGCTGTTTAAGAAGTTGAGGTTCTTGTAGGCCTTCTCGGTCTTGGTCAACGAGGTCTCCGTCGTGGGAACAGGGAGCTTACCCGCCTCGGACGAGAGCCTCCACGTCGGCGACGTCGCTTGCCAGTGCAGAAGTGAGCACTTCTGGGTCTCCGTCGGTGACCAGGACGTCGTCTTCGATGCGCACTCCGATGCCGCGGAAAGCCTCGGGAGCCTCTTCGTCGTCCGGCGCAATGTAGAGCCCAGGCTCGATGGTCAGGACCATCCCAGGTTCCAGGGACCGAGACTCTCCCCCCCGGTTGTAGGCACCACAGTCGTGAACATCGAGCCCTAGCCAGTGGCTGATGTTGTGCATGAAGTACCGCTTGTAGGTCTGGTCGGCGATCAGGTCGTCCACCCGCCCCCGGAGCAGACCGAGATCGACGAGTCCTTCCGTGAGCACCCGGACGGCAGCGTCCTGCAAGCCGTTGAAAGGCTCCCCGGTCCGGGTCAACGAGATTGCCGCCCGCTGAGTCGCCAGGACCAACTCATAAATTGCACGCTGAGGGCCGCTGAAGGTTCCGTTGACCGGAAAGGTGCGGGTGACGTCCGCCGTGTACCAGGCGTACTCACAACCCGCATCGATCAGGACCACGTCGCCATCGCGAAGGGGCTGGTCGTTCGCCACGTAGTGAAGGCAACAGGCGTTCTCCCCACCGCCCACGATGGTGGTGTACCCGGCCCCGGTTCCGCCCCGGCGCCGAAACGTGTAGTCGATGATGGCTTCCAATTCGTGTTCGCCAACGCCCGGGGCAGCCAGTGCCATGGCCTGCTCATGGGCCTCCACGGTGATGGCCGAGGCCTGGCGCAGGAGGACAAGCTCCTCGGCACTCTTGAACAGTCGTTGCTCGTGGAGGATCCGGCCCGGATGGATGAAGGCATCTGGTACCTCCAGCCCGTTTCGCCGGGCGGTTCTCCGGGCCTTGCGTATGGCGCCCATGACCAGGGCATCCCGCTCGGCGTCCTCGGCGACCGCGTAGTACAGCGTGTCCACCCCCTGAAGGAGGGAAGGCAGGCGAGAACCGAGTTCCTCGTAGTCGAAGGCCTCGTCAGCACCGTACAGGTCGACCGCGCCTGCGGGGCCTGGCCGCACGCCCGTCCAGATCTCTCGCTCGGGGTCCTTGGGCTGGACAAAAAGAATGCACTTCTGCTCGGCATGGGGCCGCAGGAGAACCGCCACTTCCGGCCAGGTCCAACCGGTGGTGTAAAGCAGGTCGGAATTCTGACGGTACCGATACTCGGTGTCGTTGCTTCGAATGGCGTGGTGGGCACCAAAGAGCAACATGGCACTCCCGGCTTCCATCGAGTCCAGGACGCGACGACGATGACCCTGGAACATCTCCATGGCGGGCTGCATGGTGGTTCTCCCTGAACTGTCCACTAACCCTGGAACCCGGGTGCGCGGAGGCAGTTTCCAGGCTACAATTTCAACAAGGCCAGGACGGCAACCCAGAATTCAGGCGGCACACTTGAAGATCTCCTTGGTAAAGGAAGGCGGACGCGCCTACCAGATCCGATGCATCGAAGTCAGGGACCCCAAACCCGCCCAGATCCAGCAGATCACCGAAATCGATCGCCTGACCTTTTCCGAACAGACCTTCAGCCGCTACACAGCGGGCCTGCTGCTCCACCATGGCCGCACCTTCCTGCTCCAGGCAGAAGACCTGGTCATCGGAACCTGCCAGTGCCTGCGTTCCTGGAAGAATCCCAAGGAAGCCGCGCTGTTCTGCATGGCCCTGAGGCCAGGCTGGCGGGGCCAGGGCCTGGGACGGTACTTCGTCGACCAGGTGCTCCAGGCCCTCTCCACAGGAGGCATCCAGTCTGTGGTGCTGGAGGTCGACCCGGCCGATCGCCGAGCCATCCACCTCTACGAAGAGGTCTTTGGATTCAAGGCCTACGACCGGGTCGAAGACCAATACGGTCGCGGCAAGGGCAAGGTCCACCTGCGGCTGGAGTTGGCCCAGGAACTGGAGGAGCCCACACTCGAGGTTCTGCACAGCCTCACTGCGCTTCCGCCGCAGTCTGGAGAGTCCGTTGGATCCGCTCAGGATCCGCGTTGTCCGCCAGGTACTGGACAGGACGGTAACGATGCGACAGGTGTTTCCAGCGCCTAGGCTGGCTGTCGAAGTCGTGGCTCATCACCACCGGTAGTCCACACCCGGCCTCTCGCAGCGCTGCCAGGACATAGGTGCCCTGGTGTTCTTCCAGGAATCGTGTTGCCCGGTGTGCATCGCCGTTGAAGCGATCCGCCGTCTCCGCCAGGTCACCCAGGAGACGAGCGGTCGGGGTCCGGTCAAAGCGCATGTCGAGGAAGACCACATGCCAGGTCTCCGCGGCCAAGCGCTCCAGGGCCTCGTGCCCATCGCCGGCTCGCACGAAGTCAAAGGCCTCGCCGAGGTACCTCTGGAGGGTGGTGATGTACTCGTGTCCATCCTCCACCACCAGCACACGAGGACGTTCTCCAGGAGTCATGAACCTTCTCCGCGAGGAAGCCGCACCACCACCGCCTTGCTCCAGCCCTCGTCCTTCTCTACCCGAATGCTCCCGTCATGGCGGTTGATAAGGTCCACGGTGAGACCCAGTCCCCGACTGATCTGCCTTCCTCGAATCATGGCGTCGTTCAGGGGCCGAATGGCGTTGTCCTGAAAGCGGAGGGCGATCTCCTCGAGACCGGTCACCGGGTCCTGTTCCTCGGCAAGGGCCAGGCCGAGTCGCCCTGTGCCATCCGGGTGGTCCTCCAACACCACCTGCAGCGAGTTCCGCAACACGTTGCAGACCACGTCATCCAGGTCCTGCGGATTGACCTTGACCGGCAGGGCCCCACACCCCACCTGGAGAGACAACCTGGGGACCTGGGCGTCGACGAATGAAGGCTCTCCCCGGACGCGCTCCCAGCAACGACGAAGGACTGTCTCGTCCAGGACCATCCCTCCGGCGGCAAAAACCAGTTGGCCCAGTTGTTCGTACCCGACTTCGTTGAGCACCACGGACAACTCCCGGAGCTGCTGGGCTCCTTCCCTCCCCATTCGATGCAGGCTCGAGGCAATGCGCCCCAGGGTCCGGAAAGCAGCGCTCATCGGGGCCAGCACCGGGTCGCGATGGCGCAGGTTCAGGCGCAAGCCGTGGGTCCGACCGAGGCGCTCCAATTCCTCCAGGTAGGCCTCCCAGCGCAAGAGGACCTCGCCGGTGCCGGTCAACTGCTGTTTGAGGTCCAGGGCGGGTCCAGGGTCGCCTTCTTCCAGGGCATCCGCCACCGCCGGCATGATGGTGATGTTGTGCTTGAGCACCTCGTGTCGCATGGCGCTGAGAATCCGGGCTGCACCCGGTGCCGCGTCCGGATGCGCTTCGATCAGCGCGGCCAGCGAGTAGCCGGTTCGTCGGCGCAACAGGAGGCCAAGAGGCAAGGTCAACCCGACCAGGGAGACTCCGCCCAGGCCGGCCAGGGTCCAGCGCCAACGCCGGTCCAACTGGCCTCTCAGGGCCTCGGCCTCCAGGTGATGCGGGCCCGTGGGCACCAGTCCAAAGTAGCGGTCGAGGTCACGTCGGGCCTGGAGCCAATCCCCCTCTGCATAGGCCATGGCCGCGAGGAAGAACCAGCCACCAGGGGCGTCGGCCTTCACGGCCTCCGAGAAGCGAGTCCGCGCCAGTTCCTGCTCACCCCGGGCCCACAAGAGTTCCCCGATCTCCTGGAAGACCACCCCCTGTCCAGGATCAATGAGGACCGAATGCTGCCAGGTGGCCAGGGCCTCCTCCGTACGCCCCTCGGCGAGTAGCAGGGTGGCTGAGAGGTTGAGCAACACCGGCTCGTCTGGAGACAGGAGAAGGGCCTCCGCCAACTCCTGGCGAGCCGCCTCCAGGTCTCCTCGATCCCGGTACACCCGGGCGATCCTCAGGTGTTCCCAGGCCTCTGGATTCAGCCCTGAGGGGGGGCCGTCGACCGAGGAAACCGCCACCGGAATCTCGGGACGAGTGCGGGTCAGGTCTGCCAGCCTCTCCCTGGCCTCGGCCCGGTGGGGCCCCGCTGGAAGAGCCGAGAGGTAGGCGTCAAGGTGCGCCACAGCACGGTCGAAGTTCCCCATCTCCTGGTGCACGATGCCAAGCCTGAAGTGCAGTTGGGACCAGTTGGGCCGTTTGCGCAGGGCAATCTCCAGTTCCTCCGCCGCCTCCCTGTGTCGCCGACCTCCGTACTCAGTGGCCAACAAGGTGCCGAGGCGCTCCCGCCAGCGCGGGTCTTCGGGGTCGAGCACCGCAGCGGTGACCCAGGCCACCTCGGCATCGGCGATGCCGTCTCCAGCCATGGCCAGCTCGGCCCAGGCGGCCCAGACATCGGGGTTCCGAGGAACCCGGGTCTTGAGTGCCTCCAGCTGTCGTTCCGCCTGGTTCAGATCCCCATCTGCCAGGGCACGGCGGGCCTCTTCAAGCCTCAGACGGAGGGCGGGACTCAGGGCTTCCGCCCGGTTGCCCCCAAGCGTCTCGGCCGCTTCCTCGACGGCGATCCGATCCAGGCGGGCGGCGGCCTCTTCTGCAACAGGTCCCTCCGGGTCCAGCCGTTGAGCCCGCTCCAGCCAGGTACGCGCTTCGTCCCTCCGCCCGTCCCGCCGGAGAGCAGCGGCGAGATCCAGAAGCAGTGGACCGGCGTCTTCCGCGTCCAACCGTCCCTCGGAGAGTTCGTGGTACCGCTCCGCAGCATTCAGCGCCCGGTCCAGGTCCTCGGCAGCCAGCGCTGCCCGGGCCTGGTACGCCATGGCCTCTGGCCAGCCAAAACGAAGATTGCCCAACCGTTCATAGACCTCCAGCGCCTCGGCAGGCCGACTGTCCTCCAGGAGCACCCCCAGCGCCTCGAGGGCCTCGGCATCCCAGGGCAGGAGTCGGTAGGCCGCTTCGGCACCCTTCCTGTCCCCGGACTGTGTCAGCACCCGTCCAAGTCCCACCACCGCCTCGGCCCACTCCGGTTCCTTGCTCAGCACCACCCTGTAGGCCGCAGCAGACTTCGCCCAGGCCCCCTCCCGCTCGTGGTGAACAGCTCGGCGAAGCACGTCCCGGGTCACCGGGTCGAGCCCCGCTCCAAGCAAGTCATCCGCGCCCAGCCCCAGAGGCAGGAGAAGGAGGAAGAGCAGCACCAGCCGGACGCCGATCAGCGGAAGTCCGCCTGGAGGCGTCGCTTGAGCTCCCGGACCTTGAGTCCCAACTGGTTGAACCGCAACTGCACCTTTCGAGCACAGTCGGGATCGCCCATCAGCACCCTGGCCATGCCTCGAAAGTCCCCTTCGTGCAGCAGGTAGAGCTGGGTGAAGTACTGGCGCTCCACATCGGCTGCAATCTTGTTCAGGGTCTCGGCCGGGCGCACGGCCACCTCTAGCCGATGGCCATCGTCGGGCACATCGTGAAGGTCGGCCCGGGTCGCTCGCAACAGGTCACGGATCAGCTTGGGTCGGATCTGGACCACGTCCGGTCGCGCTCCCGCGGTCACCCGACTGAGTTCCGCAAAGGTAAAGACGAGGGCATTCTCCACAGTCATCGCAAATTCCCGCAGGTTTCCCGTCCAGGGGTGTTGGCGGAGCAGGCGCATGGCTCGAACACTCAGGAGCAGGACCAGTCGTCCATCCTGGCTCTCCGGTACCGCATCGCCGGCCACCACCTCCAGGCGAGGAATCTCCTGGTTGGCGAGGTGCCGGCGGCAATAGGCCTCCAGCAGTTCCTGGATATGGGGCCGTGCGACCGCCTGCTCCACGAAAAACGAGGCCAGGGCGGACAGGTCGAGCTTTCGCTCCGTCAAGGGGGGCAAGGTGACCGTACAGGCCGGGTTCAACCGCATGAAGAGATCCGCCCGGAAGCGGCCCTCTCGGACCATCTGCGCCAGGTCCTCGTGGGTGGCGACGACCAGCTTCACGTCCACTCGGCGCTCCTTCACATCTCCCAGGCGTGTCACGACTCCTTCCTGGAGCACGGTCAGGAGCAATTTCTGGGCATCCTGGGACAGGTTTCCGATCTCGTCCAGGAAGAGGGTCCCGCCGTCCGCCTCTTCAAAGGCGCCTCGGCGATCCGCGACCGACCCGGTGTAGGCCCCTCGCACCGACCCGAAGAGGTGTGCCCCCATCAGGTCCTTGGGCACCGTGCTCAGGTCCACGGCCACGAAGCGCCCCTTGCGGCCACTGCGGGGATGAACAAAGTGCCGGGCAATCAAGCTCTTCCCGGTCCCGGTGGGTCCCCCGAGGATGATGGGGAGTCGCCCCCGGGCAAGGGTGAGGAGTTGACTGCGAACCTGGCGCATTCCCAGGGAGTCACCCCAGTAGATCGGCCCATCAGAGACGCCCCCGCGCCGGGCGCGAAGAATGCCCTCGATCTGCGTCCGCAGCGCCACCGCATCGACGTAGTCATCGTCCAGGAAATAGGTGTACTCCTCGGCAGCTCGTTCCAGGGGGAGATCGTCCCGGCTGGTCATGAGCACCACCGGCAGGTCTGGCGCCACATTCCGGAGGCGCCCCAGGATGTGGAGTCCCTGCTCTCGGCGTGCGCGTTCGACTGCCCGGGGGTCCCCGGGATCCTCCAGGCACAGCAGATCTTCTGCGGGCAGGTCGAAGTGCACATCCAGGAGAACCATGTCGACCTTGCGTCGCAGGGTCTTCAAGAGCTTTTCCGCATCGCTCCAGGACCGGGCGGGGCCATGGTAGTCGTGTTCGGGAATCGCCCGCCGGCAGAGCTCAGCGTACCGTTCCTGGTCATCGATGATCAGCACGTCAGCCATCTCAGGCTCCCTGTCTCAGGCGACGGTGAAGTGTTGCAAGGTGGGTGGCCACGGCCCGGGCGAGTTCCCCGCACCTACGCAGGTCGTGGGAGGCGAGGATTCCAGCTTCCAGATCCGGCTTCAGCTCCGACAACGCCGCGATGGCGGCGTCCACCGCCGCCAGGTCAGCATCCCCTTCCAGGCCGGCCAGGGGCCTTCGCAATCGCGACCATAGACTCGCCGCGTCCTCGCTTCCCTCCTTGCACCGGCGGGTGTGAAGCACATCGGCCTGGAGGGCCTCCAGCCAATCGGCGTCGCTGGCCTCCGGGGGGAGCCATCGCGCCTGGAATGCCACGTACTTGCCCAGATCGTGCTTGGCTGCTGCGGCAGCTTCCAACAGTGTTGATGTCATTGGTCAATCCTCGGTGGCCAGACAAGCAAGCTCTATGCCCGCTCCAGGGGGGTATTTGACCCCTATTTTCTATGAATACAAGATCATAGCTACCAAAAAAAGCACAACACCTCCAGTATTCCAACCCCTTCCCTCGTCGTTGTCTGCGACGGCGACGAGGTCACTGTCCAGGTCGACCAGTCACCAGGTAGGCCGCGCCCGCATTGGTACCAGCACTGGCATCCAGGTAGGCCCCGATCAGGAAGTCGACCACGCCGTCACCGTTCACGTCGCCCGCCCGGTCGAGTGCGGCACCCGTGTGGGCGTGAGCGACAGGTCCCTCGTACCAGGCCGCAGCGGCGGCCAGGCTGCTGGCGCCTGACAGGGGCCCCAGCACCACGTAGGTGCGTCCGGTGGTCGTGTAGGGCTCGTCAACGCCATCCGCCCCCACCAGCAGATCTCCGATGAGATCCCCGTCCAGATCGCCAGGTGCAGACAGGGCGACCCCCGCCTGGTCGTCCCAGGCCTCCCCCCAGATCACTGCCTGGGCATTCTCCAGTCCCAGCTGGCTCTCCAGCGGCCCCTGAACCACGTAGACAGCACCCGTGCCATAGATGTCTACCCCTGCTGCCGGCGCACCAATTGCCAGGTCCTTCAACCCGTCTCCGTTCAGGTCCCGGTCAGCGGCCAGGGCAAGGCCTGCTTCCCCATCGACGGCGTTTCCCTGCAGGGTCACATCGGCATCCGTCATGCTGTAGCTTCCTGAGATCGGCCCCAGGAACACATAGGCGCCCCCCACGGCCTCCCCGTCGCGAACCAGTCCAGGGGCCCCGATGACCAGGTCGCTGATTCCGTCTCCGTCCACGTCGCCGGCATCGCCCACCGCGCGTCCTGCATCGCCGCCTGCATCGATACCCACGAAGACACCGATTCCATTGCTCAGCAGGCCACTCCCGGTCACAGGACCCGCGAGCAGGAAGGCCCCCCCGGCATCCACCGCACCCTTGTCATCGGACCAGGCACCGATCAGGACGTCGGGCACCCCGTCCCCGGTGGCATCGGAAACCCCGGCGACGGCCGTGCCCGCAAAGGACCCGGCGGTGTGAGCCCAGACATGGCCCATGTGGGCGATCTGGCCACTTTCGGTGATGGGGCCATTCAGCACGTAGGCCTGGTGGGCATCGGCCGTCCCCACGAGCAGGTCGGAGATGCCATCCCCGTTCAGGTCCCCGGCGCTGGCCAGCGCCCACCCGATGTTCTCGCTGTTCTCCGAACCCTCCACGATGGCCGAGGCGACATCCCCCAGATCGTGCACCCCGGGCACAGGTTGGGTGATCAGGTAGACAGCACCCGACTCCACGTATTCTCCATCCCGTGCCCAGGCGCCCACGGCCAGGTCACCCACTCCGTCTCCATCGACGTCCCCTGCTTCCACAGCACTGATGCCGGCCTGGTGCTCCTCGGCATCCCCCGTATAGACGGCCCAGGACGAACGCAGCCCTACTGCACCCTCGTAGGCACAGATGCCAGCGCTGCCATCGCAGTCATTGTCGAGCCCATCCCCGCAGATTTCCTCCGCGCCCGGGTTGATCTCGGGATCGTCGTCATCACAGTCCACATTGCTGTAGTGGCCGTCCTCGTCTGCATCGACGAAGTCCGCGGAGGTGTCGTCCATCGGAGGATCAACACAGGAAAGGAGTAGCAGCAACCAGGAGACCACGGGCGAATGGTACCCGCCTCAGCCCGCTTCTGGAGCCGCCCCTCGTCTGCGTGCTCCCACACAGAGCAGAACCAGGGGGATCCAGACACCCGGGACCCGTCCTGTGTCACAGGCGCAGGAGGCTGCGAGGGGGTCCTCTCCCTGGGGGTTGATGTCCGCCAGGACCTCGGGCAAGGCTTCCACGATCTCCATGCGCCAGCGGTAGTCGAAGCGCTCGTCTTGTTCGGCCGATTCCGGGGCGGCCACCACCACAAGCGTCACAGCCTCCAGGCCGTCGACCTCTTCCAGTCGCCACCTCCCCTCCTCCGAGTCCAGAAACTCGGAGCTGACACCCTCGTCCCCCTCGAGGACCACTGCCAGGACCCAGGTAGAAGGAGACCCCTCTGTGCCGTCATCCTCCCCCTGGAAGTCGATGACCAGGTCACCGTCATCGGGCCACTCGAAACGGACCAGGTTGTATCCATAGCGGGCAGGGGCAAATTCCGGGTCGACAGCGAACCAGTCCCCGTCTCCGTCACCCCGAACGACCGCGGTGAGCCGGTGGTCAGAGGCGGCAAAAGCGGGGGCATAGCTCTCGACCATCGCCTCGTAGTCCTCGCCGTGGACGTAGTCGTAGACCACGTTTCGGGTGGCAAAGTCGGTGAACAGGGAAGCCAGGTCCTCCCCCTCCTCCAAGAGCAGCTCCGAAAGGACCTCCAGGGGGTCCCCAGTGCGCGTCCCTTCCTTCCAGGTCTGGACGATCACCTCCGGGTCCACCACGTGTTCGGTCAGGTACCGGGGGAAGAGAAAGGCCCCGTACTGGTGATACCCCTCCAGACTTCCATCCGGGTAGGTGAAGGAACCAAGCTCCCGCTCGGGCACCAGCAGGTAGCCAAAGAGAAAGACCCCGTGCCAGGTGTCGTCGGGAAAGACCTCGCTGACCACCCAGTTTGCGGTGGCCTCCCAGAACCAGGCCCCGTCCGTGAAGTCCCCTCGGGCCGAGTAGGCATAGGACCCCGTCTGGGCCTGGAGTGCGTGGTAGAACTCGTGCGCCACGACCGATCGGCCATAGTCGTATGGGTCATTGGCCGTGCTGGTGTTCACGACAACCATCGGCCAGCCATCCGGGTCGAGGTAGTAGTACCCGGCTGCCCCGTAGTCGCTCGGAGCACCATTTCCCGTGCTGCCGATGTACACATTGAAGAGCCAGGCATCGCTGCCCTCGGGGGCCTCGTGTCCCAGGAGCTCTACCTCGACACTCCAGCTGGCCTCGAAGGCCTCCAGCAAGGCCTCGGCCTTGGATTCTGACACCCCCCCCTGACCACCCCACCACAGGGCGAAGTTGTCCGAGGTGACCAGGTTGGGAAGCCCGTCGTAGGCGTTTCGCAGGCCTTTGCCCCCGGCTGGAGGCGGGGCAGTGGCGGGCACCCGCGGCATGTTGTCCAGGTCGGGCAACAACCAGGGCGTCGCACAGGGCTCCAGCCCCTGGGCGAGTGCAGCATTGAGCAAGAGAAGCATCGCTGTTGAATCCCCCGCCGAGGGTAGCCTTCGCCGGGCAGGGCCGGCACGACGGGATGACCAGTCGGTGTCGCCAGGCGGTCCTGGATTACCCTGACCCTGTTCATGCGACTTTGGGCCATCAGCGATCTGCACCTCAACTACGAGGAGAACCGGGAAGCCCTCCTGGGGCTGCCTGAACACCCCGGTGATCACCTGGTGGTGGCAGGGGATGTGACCGAGTCCCCGGACCGGCTGCGCTGGTGCCTGGAACGCCTGGGGGACCGCTTCGAACAACTCTACTGGGTCCCGGGAAATCACGAGCTCTGGACGCTGAACGACCAGGGGCCCCGCGGCGTCGCGGCCTACGAGGCCATGGTGGAGGTCTGCCGAGAGCTTGGTGTTCTCACCCCCGAGGATCCCTACACGGTCTGGCCCGGCCCGGGCCCCCAGCGAATCATCGCGCTGCTCTTCCTGCTCTACGACTACAGCTTCGCCCCCGACGGGCTCGACCCTGCGGCAGCCATCGCCTGGGCCCGAGAAGCCGGCATCGTCGCCCAGGACGAGCGCGTTCTCCACGCCGACCCCTACCCTTCCAAGGCCGCCTGGTGCGAGGCACGGATCGAAGAGACACAGGCCCGCCTGGATGCGCTACCGACCAGCGCCCAGACGATCCTGGTCAACCATTTTCCTTTTCGGCAGGACCTGGTTCGCCTGTACCGCATCCCCCGCTTCGCTCCCTGGTGTGGCACCCGGGAGACGGAGGACTGGCACGTGCGCTACCGGGCCGAGGTGGTGGTCAGTGGGCACCTTCACATGCGTGCCACGGACTGGCGGGACGGGGTTCGATTCGAGGAGGTCGCCCTGGGCTATCCGCGGCATTGGGCACGAGAAAAGGGACTGTCCGGGTACCTGCGCGAGATCCTGCCTGGGCGATCGAACGCTCCCGCCAGCGGAACAGGAGGTCCGATCTGGCACCGATGACTTCGGGGGCCCCATCGTGTTCTGTCCTCGATGCCCGGACACACCTGGAACCAGACATCCTCCGCTCACAACGGGCTGTGCATGACCAGGGGCAAACAGCATCCGTGCCTCCTGCTCCAGGATGACAACAGTTCTGTGCCCCGCAGGCAGAGAGTCAGGGATCACCACCTGGCTGACAGGCCTCTGGAGGGGGCGCAGAAGGGCCATCCTGGCTCTTTGACCGGCCGAGACTGGGCGCGATACCATCTCTTTGAGAATTCCCCCCTGGCACGAGGCACGCAGTCGGTCCGATGGAGCCCACCGATCCCCAGGTTCATGCGGAGATCCCTCCACAGGAAGAGGAACAGGAGACTGCACTCGGTTCAGACGAACGCACGCGTGCCGCAAACGAGGCTCTGCGTGCCCTCGCACGGGCTGCCCGAAGCTTCCGGCTCTACGACCCAAGCAACGATGCCATTCGCGTCTTTCTCCAGGAGGTCCGGGACTCTTTCCGAAGCTACGGGGAAAACCACGGGGACCTGGTCCTTGGCATCCGCCCCTTCGAGATGGTGCTGGCTGATGTCCGCGAGGTCGTCTACCTGGAGAGGGATCGAGAGCGTTCCCTGGCCTTTCGCCTGTTCCGAGACGGTGTTCGGAACCTCTCCATTCAGCCGGCAGTGGAGTGGTCAGAGCTGCTCCAACTCCTTGAGATCCTCTCCATTCGCTACACCGGGATCTCCCACAGCGAGGACGATGTCGTCACCCTTTTGTGGAAGGCCGGCTTCCAGCACATCGAGATCGAGGCGGTCGAGGGTTTCGTCCCCGAAGACGAGGTCCAGGACGACGGCATGGGAATCGAGGTCGCCCACGAGCGACTCTCCGGGCACGCCGAGGTCCGGGTTCCTCCCAATTTCGACCTTCCCCCGCCTTCTTACGCCAAGGAGGCGGAGGCCAAGCCCCGTCGTGTCGATGATGATGTCCTGGCGCGTCTGCGAGCTGAAGAATCCTCCCAGCAGCTCCCAGAGGACTGCCTGAACCTGGTGAGGGAGATCCTCCAGGTCGTGCAGAGCCCGACCGACCCCATCGAGTTGAGCGAAGCCCGGCCGCTCCTCTACGAGATCCGAGACTTCCTGATGTCGGAGGGCCAGCTCGACAACCTTCTTCGCATGCTGGACCTGCTCTTGGCGGTACTTCAAGACGGCAGCGACGAGACGGAGGTGCAGGTCCTGGTGGACTCCTTTGCCGACCGCAATGCGCTGGCTCGGCTGGTGCACTCGGTCCCTCCAGACACGGAAGCGGTGCCAGAGGCCTTCCTGCACCTGCTGGACAAGTTGCCCGGGGATCACCTGGCCAGCATGGTGGACCTCCTCGAGATCGAGCGTAGCGCCCGGTCTCGACGGACCATTCGTCGCCTCATCGCCCGAGAACTTCCCGAGCGCTCCGCCTATGTCATCCAGCGCCTGCAGGGCGCCTATGGCGTGGTGGCAAAGGACCTGCTGCGAGCCATCACCATCGGAAGCCCCGATGACGCCCAGACGCTGGCCCTGGAGCTCTCCGACAGCAATGACATGGACATCCTGTTCGAGTGTTGCCACGTGGTGGAAATGACCGGCTACAACACCACGACCCGTGCCGTGGCCTTCAAGCTCCTGCGCAGCCAGGAGGAGATGGTTCGCATCCGGACCATCGAGGGGGTCGGGGCCCAGGGTGACAAGCGCATGTTCCCCGCCCTGGCACGCCACGCCAAGGAACGTTCCGGAGGACGACTCAGCATCGACGAGGCCAAGGTCATCGGGGGGGTGATGGGTCAACTCGACCAGGGGACAGCCCTGGAGACCTTCAAGGAATGGTGCCTTCCCAAGGGATTCCTGAGTCGGGTCCGCGGCCGAGACACCGCACTGACCTGGGCCGCTGTCAGTGGCCTTCACCACGTAGACGTGGATGACGCCGACGAGGTCCTGAAGGGGATCGCCCAACTTCACGAGGAAAACCAGGACCTCCACACCTTCGCAGCCCAGACGCGCGTGCGGCGGCGCCAGAGGATCACTGAAGGTCTCCGTCGGGACTACGGGGTTTGAGCGTGAAGAACTCCTCGGAGATCACCGACGCCCAGAACCAGCTTGGCAAGGCACTGGAACAGGCCAAGGCCGGTGAAGACCATGAGCTGGCCGCTCAGATCAGGGATCGCGGCGAGGCGATGGTCTTCCTGCTGGCGGGGCTGCTACGCCTGACCAAGGTTCACAGCCTGGACAACGACGCCTTCCAGATACCCGTCCGCGAATTCCGGCTTGCCATGACACAGATGCTGGACCTTCTGGGGGCGATCCATGTGGCGTTGGTCGAGGGACAGATCTACGTCAATGACTTCCGGATTCGCTTCGATGCCCGAACGGACAGCGGTGCCTGGATGGGGGACGAGATGGCTCGCCACCAGGTGGGCGGCTTCTCCTTCCACGCGGCCCCCACAGAGGAGCAGGTACGAACCTTCCTGGAGTTGGTGTCCAGGGACCCTCGAGAGGGTGCTTCCCCAAGGCTGCTCTTCCAGAAAGACTTGAATGAGGCGGGTCTCGGCTTCATTGAACTCGGGCCCATCTTTCGATTCCGCCTCCATGGAGAGTCCCACCGGACCATGGATCGGTCCGTCAAGCAGGTCTACACCCGCTGTGCGCGATTGGTGAGCCAGGCCTGGGGAAACCTGTGCGCCCAGCGGACCCCCAATCCCCTGCCCGTTCGCCGGATGGTCACCGAGTTGATCGACCTGGGGAGTAGTGCCCAGGAGAACAAGACGGTCGAATCCCGCTACGACCGGAGAGCTCCAGCCTACGTCAACCACTCGGTCCAGGTGGCTTCCCTGAGCCTCATGATCGGCCGGGCCATCGGCATGTCCGAAGCCTCCCTTTCCGACCTCGGTGTGGCCGCCGTTTACCACGACATGGGGTACACCCTCAGCGAGGATGGCTACCCACCACCCTTTGAACGGCACGGCAGTGCTGGCTCCCGGGCATTCCTGCGCCAGAGAGGCTTCCACGCTGCCAAGGTTCGCCGCATGCTGGTGTGTCTCCAGCACCATCGACCCTACGATGCCGACCCCAAACCCTCGCTCTATGCACGCATCGTCAAGGTGGCCGACGACTTCGACACCCTCACCCGCATCCGCCCGGACGGGCCCCTGTTCTCGCCACCCCAGGCACTGCGAAAGATGCTCTCGTCCAGTGGCACCCTGTACGACCCGGACCTTCTCCAGGTCTTCGTGAACAATGTCGGGAAGTACCCACCTGGCAGCTTGTTGGAGCTCAACGACAACTCCTGGGGACTGGTTGTCAGTGGCGTCCGCTCCATGGACACCTTTGACAAGCCGCTGGTGCGGGTGGTCCGCCTCGGTCACGGCGGTCCGCCGGAGGTTGAGGTCCTGGTGGACCTGGGCGAAAGAGGCACCGTGAAGCGGGAGATCCGCCCCTCAGACACAGCAGCCTGGGAGCGGGTGGTCAGCTGGGAGCCCGAACCCGAACCCGAACCCGAGCCCGAGCCCGAGCCGGTCCCCGAAGCCACCGAGGAAGAACTGATCGACGACGAGGACACGGAGCCTGGCTCTCACAGTCCCTCCGACAGCGACAGCCAGTCCCTGGATTCCAGCGCACCGGCCGGTTCCATACTGGCCCAACTGGAGGCCCGGCGTAAGCAGGCCAGAGGACAGAGTTCCGCTGAGGCTTCAGCCCTGGCGGCCTCCGACAAGGAACTTCTCAAGGAACTCAAGCAGGAGGGGAACTACCTGCCAGACCTGCTCGATGACCAGCAGGCGGATGAGATCTTCAAGAACGATGACCTCCGGGTCGAGATCAAGGCCGACAAGAAAGCCGTCAGCACCGAGGCCCAGGAAGACGAACTGGCCTTGCTGGCCTCGATGTTTTCCTCCCGGCCCAGCCCGGACAAGAAGCGCTGAGAAGTCGGGACACCCCGAAGGGTTCAGGCCCGGGACGCCCTGGGACGAAAACGGCGGACGAGTTCCAGGTAATCGACCTGTTCCGGGGGCTCAGGTGGCCGGAATCGCGGCCCCTCTCCCAGCCATCCGACCCGGCGACGGCAGGCCTCGAGGACCTCCAGCAGGTCTGACTCATCGGTGTCCACCTCCTCCCCGAAACGGGTGAGCGAGGCCACCCCCACATGGCCCCGTCGGGCGATGTCCTGGAAGAGATTTGCGATTCCGTCCGGGGCCACTGCTGCCTCCCGGGTGACCTCCCGCAGGACGGCCAGAACGCCTCGAGCGTCCACATGACCGGCCCCGTAGAGCACAAGCGCTGCCTGGAACCAGGAATGCACGGGAACCACCCGCGTTCCCAGGGGCCTGAAGCGACCGGGGGGAACTCCCCGATCCAGGTGAATGAAGACGCGCTCGACGGCCTCTGCGGTGGGAACCTGCTCCAACAGTTCCAGGGCCTGGCTGATGCGGTCGGGGTAGACCCCCGACGCCTGGAGAATCCGGCTCAGGTCATCCGGTCCTAGCCGCCCGGCCACCGCGTCCGCAAAGACCGAGTAGACCAGGGCATCGACTTCAGCGTCATCGCCAAAATGGGTCTCCGTGACAGCCTGACCAAGGCCCAGGCGACCTTGCAGCAGGGCCGGCAGCTTGTAGCCAAACTGCCCTCGAATGGCCCGAATACGGCCCCGCTTGAGGTTTCCCAGGTTGTCCTTGAGGTGCAGTTCATCGAAGCGAACCCCGTCCAGTTCCAGCTTTCGCTCCAGGACCTCTCGCAACTGGGTTGGCGAACCCGAGAGAAAGATGACCCTGGACCCGGGACGGCTCGACAATGCCCTCAACAGGGCGGCGGACCCGGGCACGTTCCGCTTGGCCTCGGCGGGTTCCAGGGCACTGCGGATCAGGCCACGAACCGAGTGAAAGTCGGTCTCCAGGTAGGTCTTGTCCAGGTCCCAGCGGTAGACATGCACACCCGCCCCCTATCGCCGTCCGCCCTCGAGACGGCGCACCCCCCGCAGGGGGGCGTCGATCAACGGTGCCTGCGCCGCTGCAATGGCGCCATCAAAACCAGGGTTCGGGGCGATTCCAAATCGAAGCCGCTGACGCAGGCTGCCCAGCCCCTCTTCCACCTCGGCGCTCACCAGGCGGCCGGACGGGCCCTGGAGCATTCCACCGCCAAGTTCCACCTCCTCCAGTCCCGGCAGCAAGGCAAGTGCCTCGCGAATGGCACCGACCAGGAGAACACTGGTCGAGGCTGCCATCCTCCGTCCCAGGGGATTCCCTGCCCTGTTGAGGTCCCGCCAGACGAACCCCACTTCCTCGGGTTCGATCGGACGGTCCATCCACTCCGAGAGGCTCAGCGCCACCCCGTCATTGGACAGGTAGGAACGCATCGCTCCTCGCAGGGGCAGGTAGGTGTGGGGGCGAGCCTCTGCCGCGGTATCGACCACAAGCCTACCGAGTTCGGCTGCGGACACCGTCCCGTCGGCGTCCACCCAGCATCCTCCGAAGGAGGTGCCGATCTGGATCCTCAACAGCCGCCTGCGGCCCTGGCCACTGAGCATCCGACCCAGGTTCGCCAGGTCGTTGAAGATGGCCACAGGCCCATCCACCAGGTTCTCCGCCACCCTTACCGGAAGAGCCTCGAGGCAGCCCACTCCGTCCAGGTGGGCACGCATGACGGTCGAGAGAGACACCACCTGACCACGCACCCCCATCGGCGAGGCCAGGCCGATTCCCAGTGAGGCCGGGGACCTGCCTTGGCAAACCTCTTCGATGAGTGCCCGCGCCCGGCCCACGATGGAGTCCAGCCCATGCTCCCCTTTCGGCCAGGTCAGGATCTGAGCCTGGTGCTTCACCACGCCACCCTCCAGGGCGCAGGCCTTCATGGAGGTGCCCCCGATATCCAGTCCCACAGCCAGCCCGGCAATGGGCTCGGCCTGGGTCAACTCCAGTGCGGGGATGTCCACGGACTCACCCTCGAGAGTTTCGAATTCCTCTTCCTCGGACAGGGAGATGGGCAAGGCGTGGACCTGTCGGATCCTTTCGAGCCAGGGGGTCAGGAGGTCCTCGGGCACGGGGGCTTCCAACACCACCCCGAGTGGCTGCAGGAACAAGATCCCGTTGTGCATTCGGGTCAGCACCGCCCTGGCACCCTCCTCATCCGGGGGGGCAAACCAACGAAAGACCCGTTGCTGGGACGCGGCGCCGTAGCCGAATCGATACTTCACCGACCATGGCACGGACCGTGGGTGGGGTCCCCACTCGTCGAACCGGTCTGCCAGCGTCTTCAATGTCATCTCCAGAAACAGCCCTCCTGTCTCGGGGTCAATGGAAGGCCCTGAGACCACTGGGCCCACCCCTGTTCGCACATTCTGCCAAGAACGGGGCAATCCACCGGTCTTCCACTCAGCCGGAAGCAAGCCACCGGGCGGCCTGGCGAGCGTAGTAGGTCAGGATGAGGTCCGCGCCTGCTCGCCGGATGGCCAGCAGTGCCTCCAGGGCAACCTTCTTCTCGTCCAACCAGCCGCACTGGCTGGCGGCCTTGATCATCGCGTATTCCCCACTCACCTGGTAGGCCGCCACCGGGAGCGTGGTGTGCTCACGCATGGCACGAATGACATCCAGGTAGGGGCCAGCAGGTTTCACCATCACCATGTCCGCCCCCTCCAGTTCGTCCAGGCGCAGCTCTCGCAGAGCTTCCCGCACGTTGGCCGGATCCATCTGGTAGGTCTTCTTGTCCCCTTGCCCGGGGTGGCTGTCCAGGGCATCCCGAAAGGGGCCATAGAAGGCTGACGCATACTTTGCGGTGTAGCTGAGAATGGCCACATTCGTGAATCCTCCCGCGTCCAGGCCTGCCCGGATGGCCCCGACGCGGCCATCCATCATGTCGCTGGGCGCGATCACATCAGCCCCGGCCTCGGCC
>CAZMNK010000100.1:0-5536 GCA_964567625.1 uncultured Enterobacterales bacterium
CGCACCGGAGCCCGAACCGGAGCCGGAGCCCGAGCCGGAGCCCGAACCGGAGCCCGAACCGGAGCCCGAGCCGGAGCCCGAACCGGAGCCCGAACCGGAGCCCGAACCGGAGCCTGAACCGGAGCCTGAACCGGAGCCTGAAGCAGAAGAGGAGTCCGGTTCGGCCGAGCCCGCCGTGGCCGAGTCCTCCGACTCGCCCAAGACGGAGCCCCCCCCGCCCGCAGCCGAACCTGCGAGGTGCGAGAAACTGGTGCCCCTGGAAGCCCCTGCCCTGATGGGCCAGTTGTCCAGCGGCCAGGTGGACTGCCTGGAGGACTCCTTCGGTGGCGCCAGCCAGACCCGCAAGGACAAGATCAGCCGCGTGCTGCTGATGAACGCCGAGGCCAGTGGCAACACCCAGGAATGGGAACGGCTCATACGGCGGCACCTGGAAGCGATCGACCGGTCCGACCCGAATCTCTGCTTCAAGTACGCCAAGCACCTCTCGCGTGGCGGTGTCTCCCGGGCACATGGTGTCATCAAATGGGCGGACTACGCCCTGGAGAACAAGAGCCGTTGGTCCGGCTCCACCTACACCAGTCGGGTCTACTCGCTCTACCAGATGAGGGCAGAGGCCGCAGCGCGAATCTGGGAGCAGCGGACCAAGGACCTGGTCAACGCCAGCGCCAACCGCGAAGAGCTCCAGGCCAAGGAAGACAAGTCTCGTAGCGTGGCGAAGCAGTACGCTCGTGAGTGGCTGGACTTCGCCGTGGCCTCGGGCCAGGACAAGAAGAAGCCACGGGCACTCTGTGTGTCTGCGGCGGGCTCCAAGAAGTTCTGCGAGCCCAAGTGAACCGAGCCTGTTCACTGTTGGCTGGAGGACTTGTTGTCGGTCTACTGGGCGGCTGTGGAGGCACGGACGGCGATCAGGTCGGCAAGGTGGTCCAGGCCGCGGTCTCCGGAGACGTGGTTCGGGCCACATGGATGGCCCAGATCGCGGAACCGGGTGTGTTGGACACCATGGCGGGCCATCCAGGCTGGCAGGCCTTTCATGGTCGGGACTACGCCGGTGCCCTGGCCGTGGGCACGGAATGGGCGGGCGTGGGACGGGTCCACGCCGAGCTCTCGGCTCTCTACCGGCAGGCGGTCTTGCTGGCCGCTCGAGCCATCGAGCAGACCTACAAGTCGGACCAGCGCCGGGATGGAGACCCTGACGAGGTCGACTACCTCCTGGGTCTGTCCTACGCGGTGATGGGACAGATGGACGAGGCCAAGGCCCTGCTTGGCAAGAATGCGAAGTCCTCGGTGGAGGCCCTCGCTGCAGCCGACTCGGCCTGGAGTGACCGGCTGGCCGCGGGAGACTCCCTGGTGGAGCAGATGGACGATGAACGTCTCTTCCCGTTGTCGGCACCTGCGGTCGGCACGCTGCCCGAGGTGGCGCCAGCGCCGCACTACGAGTTGCCGGAGACCATCGGGGACCGCAAACTCAAGGCTGCTGACCCCACCGTCTTGATCCAGTTGGCGGCATGGCACGAAGCGGCGGCTGTCCTGGCCATGGGCGCCGACCGCACCTCGGCCTTGCTGGCCCCCTGGCGGTTGCCTTGTGAGACCCCGGTCGCTGCGAACCCCTCCACGTTCACCCTCGACGATCTCTTTCTCAGTGCCTATGCCTCTTCGGGTGATCTGGTCCGGGCGGGAGCGGTCGGGGAGGCGGTTCCGGACTCGACCTACGGAAGCCTGATCGATTCCTGCGAGGGAGAGGGGGCCAAGAAGGCACAGTGCGCCTCGGCTGCCGCGCGGCAACTCCGGGATCAGGTGCAAGCTGCGATGGAGATGATCGGGGGAGGTCCCTCGCCGAATTACCGGGCGATGGCGGCATTCGCAGAGGCCGGCGCGCTCCGTGCTGGCATCCGGGTAGCGGATGCTTCAGGGGACCAACAAGCCGCTGGCCTGTTGCGAATTGCAGCCAAGGACATGTCGGAAACAGCAGCCGTCGAACCGGTATTTCTGGTGTCGGTGGCCGCCTGGGACGCAGGCAATAGAAACCCTCTGCGGGCGCAGGAACTCTTGCATGCCCAGCTTCGCCGAGCCCCCGGGCTTGACGTTGCTCGTTATGCTCTCGATGCCTTGCACCTGCGGGTGAGCCGGGACTCCGGTCCCGGCATTCCGATGCACTAGGAGACGCAGTCAGGATGCCACCCACACGCCGGATGCAGATCGCCCTCGCTGGAGCCATTGCCACCCTGGTCTCGACCGGGGCGACTCTGGCCTTCTATGAAGAGAGCCTGCCCACCAGCATGAACCCACTCTATGCCCAGTCCATGGTGGACAACCGGGTCCATGAGTTGGTGCTGGACCGCCTCTACTACCACTCGCCGATCACCAATGAACTCACTTCGAATGTGACGAACCAGTGGGCGCTCGCCGAAGGGGGCAAGGCCGTGCGCCTGACCCTCAAGAAGGGGATCCGCTGGCACGATGGCAAGAGCTTTGGTGCCAAGGACGTCTGCTACACGGTGAAGGCGATGCTCGACGAGGGCACCACCAGTCCCATCGCCCAGAAGCAGCGGGCGGTCTTCGCGGGCTGCGAGGTGGAGAAGGACCTGGTGGCGTTGGTTCGCTTCACCAAGATCTTCCACAATCCCCGAGAGCGCCTGGGGTTCCAGGTCCTTCCAGAGCACATCTTCGAAGGTGACACGGCCATTCCACCGGACCACCCGTTCAACACTCGCCCGGTAGGAAGCGGCCCGATGAAGGGGTCCATGGGCCGTCGAGGTGTGGCCTTTGAACAGGTCGACAACGCCCATCACGAGGCGGACATCGACAAGATGATTCTCCAGGAGGCCCAGGACCCGCTGGTCCAGGTTCGCACCCTCCAGAACAACGGCGTCCAGGGCATCATTGCGGTACCCCCGCCCTACCGACCCGAGGTCGCGGCATCGGATGAGTTGGCGCTGAAGTCCTATGACCTTCGGTCCTGGTGGTTCGTCGCGGTCAACAGCACCAAGCCCTACCTGAAGGATGCACGGGTTCGGCAGGCGTTGAACATGCTCATCAATCGCAACGAGCTTCGCCAGCTGTCCATCGGCGTCAAGCCTGACGAACAGAACCCGCCGTGCGAGTTCATTTCGGGTCCCTTCGTGCAGTCCAGCCCCTATTACAACCGGGCTGTCGAGATCAGCGGGAACTCGGATCGCGCTGCAGCCTTCAAGTTGCTCGGCGCGGCGGGCCTCAAGCAGGTCGGCGGACGCTGGCAGTACCGAGGTCAGCCCATCAGTCTTCGCATCGGCATCAAGGCTCCCCTGGAGATCGAGGCGCCCGACCTGCTCTCGCAGATTGGCAACCAGTTGAGCGCTGGCGGGTTCGACCGCCAGGAGTTCAAGATCTCCGTGGATGAATGGAACACCAAGGTGCTCACCGGCCAGGCCGACGATTTCGATCTGCTGGTCGGCAAGTGGTCCTTTGGGCTGGTCGAAGACGTCAACCCGCTGTTCCACAGTCGGACTGGGGACAAGGGCAACCTGAACATCTTCAACTACAGCAGCAAGGGTGTGGATGGGCTGCTTGGTGAGTTCAACACGGCTCGCACGGACACCCAGGCTCAGGACGCGTACCACGCGCTCCACGAGATGTTGGCCAGCGAACTGCCCTACCTCTTCCTGTGGAAGCTCGACACCAAGTCCGCCTGGCGAACCGAGGTGCGCAGCAACACGATCACGCCCTACTACTACTGGACCGTCTTCGACGCCTGGAAGTACGAGCCCTGATCCCTGCTGAACCCAGCCTATTCTGAGGAGGTCCCGGCGTCGTGAGCTCCCGGTGGCTACGACCCATGGTTCGATTGGGGGCTGCCCTGCTGCTGCCCTTCATCGTCCCCGCGCTGATCACGGCCCTGATCTGGGCCCTGCCCGGTGACCCTGCCGCGATCATCTGTCCACCGGAGCTCTGCAGTGGCACCGAGGCGCTGGCGGAGCGATGGAACCTGGACAAGGGCCCCTGGCACTTCTTCAGCCACTGGATCGGCGGGGCCATAGATGGCGATTTTGGCAACAGCTGGCGCCTTCAGCAGGGCGTGCCTGTGGCAGAGATGCTCGTCGAGAGTGTGCCCAACACGGCCGCCCTGGTGAGCCTCGGGCTCCTGCTTCTCATCCTGGCCGCCACAGGAGCTGCCACCCGCTGGCTGCCGGCGAAGCTGGACCCGGTCCTCCAGGGCCTGGGACTGGTTCCGTCGGTGGTGATGGCCCTGGTGGCAGCCGCAGCGCTGACCATTGGCTACGGGGTCGACCAGTACAGCGATGAGGCCAACCTGGTGCGCCTGGGGCTGGGAGCCCTGGCCCTTGGACTGGCCGATGCGGCGCTCTCTGGCACCGTGACCGGCGTGCGGGGACTGATGGAATCCGAGCGCCAGCAACGCTACGTCCAGATGGCCATCCTTCGTGGGGAAGGAGTCCTGGCCAACGCCCTGCCCAACACCCTCCCGGCCCTGGCGGGCCAGATGCGGGCCCGCACCCTCCACCTGCTCAGTGGCGCGGTGGTCGTGGAGGTGGTGCTCCAGATCAATGGACTGGGGGACCTGCTCTGGGGCGGCACGCTGGCCCAGGACTTTGGGGTGGTGCTCGCGGCCTCATTTGGGTTCGCGGTCCTGAGCGCCGTCTTGCTGCTGCTTCAAGCCCTGATCGAGATCGGCACGGAGTTGCACGTCAGGCGAAGCCCTGCAGGGGTGGTTCCGTGAACCGTCGTCTGCCGATCCTGCTGGCTGTGGGTGGCCTGGTACTCCTGGTGTTGCCGGGACTGTTGGCGCCGGAGTTCCTCTCTCCGCCAGACATGAGCAAGGCCTTTGCCGGACCTCTGGAGGTGCCTCCCTTCGGGGCTGACCAGCGGGGACGTCCCCTGGTCGAATACGCCACCCAGGGCACTCGGGTCCTGGCTTTGCCGGCGCTCATCGCCGGGTGCCTGGTGATGTTCCTCAGCACCCTGGGGGGCCTCGTGGCCTGTGCGGGTGGCCGTCACGTGCAGACCATCGTCCAGGTCATCTCCGAGATTCTCGGCGCACTTCCCCGCCTGGTCGTCATCCTGGTCGTGGCCCTGGTCCTGCCACGGGATGGTCGAGGGCTCTTGCCCATCGCCATCACCTGGGCGCTGCTGTCGGCACCGGGCGCCATCGACGAGGCTTCTGCCGTGGCGGCACGCCTGGGGGGTACTCGCTTCGTCGAGGCCTTGCGGGCCCATGGATTTTCAAGGGCACGGATCTACCTGGTTCACCTTGTGGCCTACAACCTGCGCCCGGTGGTCGTGCGTCAGGGCGTCGAGACCTTCATGCAGGTCGCCTTCCTGGAGATCGCGCTCAGCTACCTGGCGGTGGCCAGCAACCAGTCCTCGTTCACCCATGGGGACTCGGTTCAGTCCTGGGCCAACCTGCTGGACCTGGGCTACAAGGTCGTGCTGGGGGTTCAGTCGGGGCATGCCCTGGTCCTGGGGCTCGCCCTGATGGCCCTGGTGGCGGGAACAGCGGTGGCGGTGTCCTACGCGGTGCGGGCACGATGACCAGTCCCGCCCA
>CAZMNK010000100.1:5546-20448 GCA_964567625.1 uncultured Enterobacterales bacterium
CCATCCGGACGCACACCCGGCAGTTGTTGAATGGCATCGACCTGGACTGCTACGAGGGCAAGGTCACGGCGCTCATGGGACCTTCTGGTTCAGGCAAGAGTCTGACCGCACGGGCGGTCATGGGCTGTCTGGATGTGGACCCGGGCCTGCAGAAGGGCAGCCTGCGGTACCCGGTACTGTCGGATCGGGACTGGTATGAGAAGGTCCGGGGCCAGGGCATGAAGGCCCAGAGGCAGTTGCTCAAGGAGACCTCTGACCTGCGGGGGTCCTACTTCACCTATTCACCCCAGGCGGCCTCCAGTGCGCTCAATCCGGGGCGGACCCTGGGACGCCAGCTGGGGATGGCCATCGGGCGCCGTGAGCAGCCGCCTGAGTCAATCGGCCAGGCCATTCGGGAGTTGCTCTCCGAAGTGGGCCTCTCTCCTTCGGACAGTCGCCTGCTTCCAGGTGAGATGTCCGGAGGCATGTGCCAGCGGGCGGCCCTGGCCATTGCCGTGGCCCCCTTGCCACGGCTGGTCATCGCCGATGAGCCGGAGACGGGCCTGGACCCGGTGCTGACTCGCGCGGTCATCGAACTGATGGTCGATGTCTGCAAGGAGCATCGTTGTGGGCTGTTGCTGATCTCTCATCACCAGCAGACCGTCGACAAGATCGCTGACGAGGTGGTCCATCTCCCTGGCGTCGAGGTGGCACTGTGAGCCGAACAGTGATCGTCTCCGCCCGCCAGGTGCGTAAGGACTTTGTCCAAGGTGGCACCTTTCCCTGGTCCGAGAAGACCACCAACCCAGCCCTGCAGGGGGTGGACCTGACCGTCCATGCAGGAGAGGTGGTGGCGCTGGTGGGCCAGTCCGGGTCGGGGAAGACGACCCTGGCTCGCATCGTTCTCGGCCTGGAGGAACCCAGCTCGGGGAGAATCGAACTCGAGGGCCTCCACTGGGACGGGCTGTCGGAGCGGGAGCGCCATCCACACCGGGTCAAATACCAGTATGTACCCCAGGATCCGATGGCAGCGCTGGATCCCCAGCAGACTGCCCTGGAGCATGTCGCGGAGACCTTGCGGGTGCTGGGGGGCCGAACTCGCCAGGACGCCGTGGGAGAGGCCCGGGAGATGCTCGAGCGCCTTGGACTGGGAGAACGCTATGGTGCCTTGCCCCGCGAGATGTCTGGCGGCGAGCAACGTCGGGTCACGTTGGCGCGGGTGCTCGCCCTGACTCCTTCGCTTGTCGTGGCCGATGAGCCCACGTCGGGACTGGAGCCTGATCGTCGTGCTGCGGTGCTTGAGGCTCTCATCGGAAACCTACCCGCCGAAGCCGGGTGTATCCTCGTGACCCATGACATGGCTGCTGCGCGACGGTGGGCACACCGTGTCCTCGTCATGTTGGCAGGCCGGGTGATCGAGGAGCTGGACTTGCGCGAGAGCGATCCGTTGCATCCATATGCCCAGGTGCTCTTCGATCCCTGGGGTCACAAGGCGCCGGAGGCGGCACTCGCCCCGATTGGTTGTCCCTTTCGTGAAGACTGTTCCCTGCCAGACGAGGTCCTTGTGGAGACCTGTCGGCGCACGGTGCCGTCCCTGACTCCTGCACCTGCAGGTCGGGCGGACCATCAGGTAGCGTGCCACCAATACGTGGAAGGTGAAGCATGAGGTTTCTGACTGGCCTTTCCTTGTTCCTCGCGGTTGGCGTTGTCGCCAGCCTTCCGGTTGTCGCCCATGCTGGTGAGATCGAGGAGGCGGAATACCAGCGCCTCCGGGAAGAGATGAACCGAATGGCTTCCCGAAATGCATGGACTGGTGTCGAGGCCAAGTTCCAGGAGATGCTCGCGCTCCAGGCCCGTGGTCATGTGATCGCAGCACCCGAGTGGATGCTCGGCGTCCAGGCTGCCAGGGCCCTGGGCCTGATGGGGCCGGCTCGGGACCGCCTGGGGGAGGTCGTGAAGACTCAACCCAGTCCCGAGACCATTGCCTTGATCGAGGAGATCGACCGGGTCTATGGCGGTGTCTCTCTCGAAGTGGGCAAGGGTGCCCAGGCCGAGCTCAAGCCCGCAGCCATGCCCTTCGTGCCGGATCAGCGGAAGGCCATTGAAGTGGCCCGAACTCAACTGCTCGAAGAGGGGGTCTTCAGTGGCCTCTTGCCCAAGGGCGCCTATTCCCTTGGCGAGGAGCAATTTGTGGTGGAGCTGGGCGCCGAGGTTGTCAGTATTGTCATCGATCCGCCGCCCACGGAGCGCCAGCAGAAGCTCCAGGACTTCTCTTTTGCCTATGTGGGACCCCGGGTAGATCTGGGACCCGGCTACACCCGTGGAAGCGATCCAGAGATCGCCGGGGCACCTGGTGCCTTTGGAGGGGTCGGAGTCCGGTTGGGACTTGGTCTCGAGGTGGGCATCAACGAGAAGTTTGGGGCCTATGCCGAGGTGGGGTACCAGGGCCTTCGCTCCAAGGTCGATGTCTACGAGGAAGAACTCGAGGCCCTGGACTACTACCCGGGCAACCAGTTGCGCTTGGGGTGGTTCTCCCTGGGACCGACCTATCGGCTAGGAGACATCTGGCTGAGCGCTGGCCTGACCATCGGGGCAGGGATCGCCCAGGCCGTCACCGAGAATGCGGCGCCCAACGAGAACCTGCTCTGGAACACCTCGGGTCCCATGTTGACCGCTGGTGGGCAGGCATCGCTCAGCTACGGTGTCTATGACATTGGTTCCTCCTTGACCCTGGCTGTCAGCGCCCTGGGAGGAATCCAGAACGACAGCCAGCGCTGGTACCCCTGGGCCAACGTGGGTCTGACACTGGCCCCGAAGGACGCAAGGAGCAATCCATGATCGGAGTCAGCCTGTTGGCCTTGGCCCTTGGAGGGCCGGCAGAGGCCGCCGAGGTGAGCACTTCGGACAACGGGCATGTCCAGAACGCCCAGTTCTCCAAGGATGGGAAGTGGCTGGCATTCGAGATGAACAATCTCTCGAACAAGGTCGATCTCTGGCTCACCCGGGTCAATGGGGGCATCCCCAGTCAGCCGCGTCAACTCAAGATTCCGGGGACCTCCAGTGCTTTTGGGGTGGGGGGTTCCTTTGCAGGTTCGCCGGTCTGGACACAGGCGCCCAGCACCATGATCGTCTTTGAAGGGTCCAATCCCGGGGGCACCATGCGGCTGTACTACGCCAGCCCTGAGTCGGGGGCGCCCAATGAGTTCATCTCCGTGGGCCAGGTCAAGGGGAACCTGTCCAGCCCGGCCATCTCGAACGCCGGTCAGCACGTCGCCTTCATCTCGGACGCCACAGGGCGCGGGGACGTCTACATGTGGGACCTGAACAACGCGGATCCCAAGGTCATCTTCACGACCAATGATTCCGAGCATGCTCCGGCCTTTTCAGCCGACGGTTCCCAGATCGTGTTCTCGCGGGGGAACAACGGAAGCGAGGACCTCTTTCGCTGGGATGGCGGCAACACCACGCCTCCTCTGAAGGGCGGGAACGGAGACCAGACCCGGCCGGTGGTGGTGGGCGACAAGGTCGTCTACTTCACCTCGGAACGGGGGGATGGGAGCTGGGACATCGCCGTGGTCCCCCTGGTCGGCGGAAAGCGCACCATCGTCGCTCGGGACATCCGACTCCCGGCGCGGTCTGCTCCGGCCATCACCCCGGATGGTCTCTCTGTGGCCTATGCCATGGCGGACAACGAGTTGTCGGGGGCCATCCGGATCACCGGTCTGGACGGAACCAATACCCGGACCCTGTCCACGGGGCTCTGGGCCTGTGGCGAGCCGGAATTGACCGAGGCCGACGGTCGCCTGCTGCTCGCCTTTACTGCGCTGCCCAACGAGGGCGCGGACTGGCGTCGTCTCCATGTCTTGGACGTGACCGGAAAGTTCTAGAGCAGATCTCTCAGAGAGCGCGGGTCTACACCGGAGTCGAGGTGTTGGCGCCTCTGGTGGGCAGGGACAGTGGACCGCCCGGGTGGCTGAGCGCTAGTCCACGGGGTGTTCGAAGAAGTCGTGCAACTCGTCGGCCCGGTCCCGTGCATCCTCCCAGCCCAGGCGCTCCAATTCGCTGGTGTAGGCCCCGTCGAAGAGCAGGTAGCTCAACAGGTCGGCCTCGTTGCTCTCCGGGTCCGAGAGTGCATTCAGGAGAGCGCGAGTGGCACGGTTCGCCTCTGGCGGACTCGTCTTCATCACCGTGGCTGCTACCTGGCCCAGGTCCTCGCGAGGGCGGATGAGGAGGGTGCGGACCCTGCGGTAGAGCATCGGTCGCTCTTCGGCAAGGTCCTGGTTCAGCTTCTCCAGGAAGGTCTCGCCGTAGGTCTGGCAGCCCCATTCGAACAGGCGATTCATGGCCTCGACACGGTAGAGGTCCTGTTCCACGGGATCGAGCATGAGTGCATTGAGGGTCTTTCCAGCCAGGAAGACCAGGTCGGCTTCTTGTTGCTCCAGGTGGGCCAGGGCCCGCTCTGCACGAACCGAGAAGGGCTGCTTGACCGCCACCACCAGGATTCGCCTGGCCCCCAGGTAGAGGGCGGGCCGCAGGGGCGTGTTCTGGCGAAGGCTTCCGTCCACAAACCACCGGCCTTTCAGCCTGACGGCGGGAAAGAGGAACGGAATGGCAGCGGACGCCAGGCAGTGTTCTGGGGTGAGGTGCACCCTTCGCATGGCATCAGCCCCCAGGGATCGCTCCGGAAGGGTCTGGAGCTGGGCGTTGTGCTCCATCCAGTGAACACTTCGGCCGGTGGCCACCTCTGTTGCGGTGATCACAACGGCTCGCAGGCTGCCACTCCGGAGCCGGTCCTGGATCCCCTGCAAGGGAAAGTTGTCGCGGATCAGGTTTCGAATCCCTTCCCCGATCAGGACGGAACGCTCGAGTCCAGACTTCTTGTTTCGAAGGACATTGAGGGGGGTGACGAAGAAGGACTTGGCGTCGAATCGATACAGGTCGTTGATCGACAGGCCTTGCCACAGTGCGGTCAATCCCCTGGCGGAAGTGGCCGAGAGACCGTGTCCAGCGAACCAGGCCGCGTTCAGGGCACCGGCGCTGGTTCCGCAGAAGGTGTCCAACCGATCAGGCTGCGCCAGGTGAGGGCTGATCGTCTCCGCGACAAAGCGCAGCACTCCAGCCTCGTAGGCCCCCCGGGCTCCACCACCCGAGAGGACTGCAGCCACCCCACCGGCTTCTTGTGGATTCAATTCACCTCCAGATCCACCTGTCTTGCATCTGGATCGGCCTCGCGGAGCCGGTCCTCCAGTCGATCGACTTCATCGCCCAGGGCCTCGACCACGCCATCCCCGAAACGCAGGAGCAGAGCCCGCAGATCCTCTGCACTCGAGAGGTCCTCCCAGGTCCGGGCGAGGTCATAGGCCTCGAGGTGACGCTGAGCGATCTCTTCTCCGTGGAACTCAACTTCCACGGAGAGACGGACGCTGTCGGTCCCGAAGACCACAGCCTTGAACGTCTGCAGACTTTCGACCACGGGGTCCTCGTCCAGCACCTTGCGCAGGCGAGCCTGGACCTGTGGCGGCGGTGCCTTGCCGATGAGCAGGTGCCGATTCATTCGGACGAGGTAGATGGCGATCGCGCCGAGCAGGAGCCCGATGAGGAGCGAACCGGCGGCATCCCAGCGTGGGTCGCCGGTGACCTGGGCCATGCCGATGCTGGCCATGGCCAGCAGCACTCCCAGGACCGCAGCACTGTCCTCGGCGAGCACGGCGATCCCCATGGGGTCGTCGCCTTCTGCCACGTACTGTCGGAGGGTGTTGCCATCCCGGGCGGCTTCCGTGGACAGGGCACGGCAGGCCACGAACAGTGCCCCCCCTTCGACCACGAGGGCGAAGAGCAGGACCCACAGAGCCACATCGGGGGAGGCCATGGGTTCCGGGTGCAGGAGGCTGTGAATCCCGTGGTAGACGGTGAAGCCGCAACCCAGGAAGAAGATTCCCACCGCGGAGATCAAGGCCCAGATGGGGGCCTCTCTTCGGTAGCCGAAGGGGTGCTTTTCGTCCGGTGGGAGTTCGGCTCGTTTCAGGCCCACGGCGAGGAGCGTCTGGTTGCCCACGTCGGCCAGTGAGTGGATGGCCTCGGACAACATCGAGCCGGACCCGGTCAGGGTAAAACCGATGAATTTCGCCACCATGACCACGCTGTTGGCGCCAATCGCGACGTAGACGGCTGTCTTGCTTCCAGTGGCCATCAAGCTCTCCTTTGGGCGTGGAGGGACATCATCGCCGATGCAGGGCTCTAAAAGGTGACGGAAGCCCCCAGTTCCACGGTCGTCAACTGGTCCTTGAGGACCACACCGGTCTCTCCAACGGTCAGGGTCATGGACCTCCGTTCATGGGAGGCACCGGCGCTCACGGAGATCATCTCCCAGACCCGGACGTCGACCTGGGCACTCAGGTGGGTGGCCACCGGGTACAGCGGAGCCATGGTCTCGGCCGCCTCTACCCGTGCATGGACCGGGTCCAGGTCCAGACGAAGGCCGACGGCCAGTCGCCACCCCCAGTAGGGAACCTTGAGGGCCGTCAGAACGGTCTCGGCATCGTCCGCATACCGGTAGAGAAGGGTGGCGCTTCGTTGGGCTGCCAGCCCGCCGGTCGCCGAGATCGGGCCCCAGATGGGTTCACGCCAGCACACCCCAAGGACCGCTGTGGTCGTGACGTCAGGCGCTTTTCCCTGGGTGGTTTCCCAGCCAAGGCCACGACCGCGAAGCCGCAGGTCCAGACCGGCGCTCCACCGCTGGGGAAAGAACTCGGCCTGGAGCGAGGGAAGCACGATCCCGGCGGGCAGTTGTCGGGCCGCTTCCCGCTCCGTCGGCACGCCATCTTGGCCGTTGGAGGTCATCCGCACCTGGTACCCGGCATCCACCAGGACCAGTCGGGCCCGTACCAGGGACTCCTCTGAGGCGCCCTGGACCTGTTCGCCGAGACCCAGGGAGAGCCGCCTGCCCTCGGAAGCCTCCTCCTGCTCTTCCTCCTGCCTCGGGGTGACCCGAGGTCTGGACCGGGACTCTGGTGGTTCAGTGTCTTCTTCGGTGTCCTGGGGGGAATGGGCGAAACGCTCCAGCAGGGAGGCCTGGGGTGGCGCTTCCTCCTCCTTCGGAGGTCGCTCGAACACGAGGGCAGTTCCGCGGGGAACACCCAGCCGCAGGTTGGCAGCGCCCCACCGTTCCGCGTAGGCGCGAGTGGGGGCACTTCCGACCGCCTCCAGGGCAGGAATTCCCTCCGCAGTGGCCTGGTACAGGACCACGGCGCCATTCACCTCGCGAGTGCGGGCCTCCAGTCCCACCGGACCGGGGCGGGTGCCTGCCACGACCCTGACCGTGGCAAAGCCTCTCCCATCTGCGTAGACCCGCGCAGGGACGTGGGCGTCGCCCACGGGCACGGCCAGGTCGAAACGGGCCTTGGGAACCGGGCGCCCCAGGGCATCGACTGCCACCAGGCTCACCTCGGTGGTGGTGCGGCCATCCGCCGGGATGACCGGGGTGGAGGTCCAGGCAAGGACATGTGCCACAGGCAGCCTGGAGGTGGGCAGGGTCACGCGGGTGCCCAGTGTCAGTGGACGGGAGGTGGTGGGGCGCACGGTCCAGGAGTAGGTTCCGTCTCCTTCATCGTTGCGGTGCGTCTGGCTGCTGAAGCCCTTGCCCCGTGGAGTGACAGCGATCCCCGGGACCCCGTTGCCTTCCCGGTCCCTCAGCGTGATGACCAGCTCTGCAGACCGGGCATCTGGGGACAACGGGAAGGGGTAGAGCGACAGTTCGGCAGCAGGGGGTTCCGGTTCCAGAGTCACCCGGGCCGTGGCGAATTGATCGCCCACCTTGGCGTTCAGGGTCCAGGTTCCGGAACGGGAGGGCGGTTGGACCCGAATGACATACCAGCCGTCCCCCGCCGATTTGAATCGTCCTACCCCCTCCAGCATCGGTGGCGGTCCGGACCAGGGGCTCCCGTCCGGGTCACGGGCGGCCAGCCAGAGGGTCAAGGGGCGGGGTGAGGGAATCCGAGAGGGCAGGGGAGCAAAGGCCACCTGGGGACTCACCGGGTCGCCCAGGTCCAGCGGGGACTCGACCATCCTGCCCTCGGCATCCAGGGTCTGGAGGGTGGCCGGGAGTTTCTCGGGGTGAAGGACAAGTCGCGAGGACCAGTGGCCACCGTGCACGGGTTTGGAGGGCTGACCGTCGTAGATCACCACGGCACCTTCGGGTACCTCGATCCTCACCGTACGGCGGACCTGAACTGGCAATGAAGTCTGGCCAACGACTCGCTCGGGTGCCGACAGGTCGGTGGCGGTGAACAACACTGCGACCGGCGCATCACCTGCGGCTGGGGGCGTCCAGCGCACAAACCAGCCACCGGACTTGCTGGGCTGGGGAGGTGACGTGATGCGGCCCGCAGAGGCGTGCAGCAGCACCTTGCGCTGGCTCTCCGGGACCGGGTGCGGTCCTTGCGGCTTGATGCGCACGAGCACGCTGCCACTTCCGGCCCAGGCCAGTTGGGTGGCGGGTTCAATGCTCAGGTGGCCCGATGGGCCTGGAACAACCGGCAACTCGACGGTGCTTGAGGCTCCCCTGGTCTTGACGGAAAGGGAGACTGACCCGGGGGCGTCTCTTGCCAGGGGCACCAGGACCACTCGCACCAGGTCGGGGCCGACGACTCTCGCGGAGCGAATTCGCGCCTCCTTGCTCCGAACCTTGATCCTCCCGCCGGACCTGGCGCCCGTGACGCGCAGCATCACAACGGCCCGGGTGGAACCATCGGCCCACACCGTTCCTGCCGGCAACAATTCGACCTCCTTCGCCATGGCCGTCACCGGCAGCAGGAGGAGGAGCATCCACAGGACCCAGCGCATCATGCATGCGATAGCTATCGCGTGCTCCGAGGGTCCGGCGCCAGTCACAGCCTCCTTGCACCTCCTTGTCAATGACCGTCCCGGCGGGTGCCCTCGAAAGCCGGGGAAATGGCCGGGCCCCCCTACCGGTGGCGCTTGCAGACCCTGGGCCACTCCTGGCATGCTCGCGACCCTCAACCTGATGGAGAAGATGATGACAACTCGACCCTGGCGCCCTCTGGCTGCCTCGATCTTCCTGGTTTTTGGCGCGTCGGCTTGTAGTGGCGACACCACGGACGACTCGTCGACCGGGGACTCCGGCACGTTCACCGATGTGAGCTATGCGGATGTGCAGGCCATCTGGGACGGCAGTTGCGCTGGATCGGGTTGCCATACGAGTGGAGGGACCTCTGGCGGTCTGGCCCTGGATGACGGCAGTTCTCATGCCAACCTGGTCGGCGTGGCTGCCACAGGGGCATCGATGGACCAGGTGACCGCAGGCAGCACGGACGACAGCTACCTCTGGCACAAGCTTCAGGACACCCATGGCGACGCCGGTGGTTCTGGCAGTGCCATGCCTCTGGGCGGGTCACTGACCGGCTCCGAGTCGTCGACTGTCGAGTCGTGGATCCTGAACGGCGCCCCCTCCGACTAGGCGGGCTTCGACCAGGGCAACCTGGAGCGGCACGGGAGTCCGGCCAAGGGTAGAATCCTGGTCGGATGCACGTGGCTCGTTCCCGATCACTGACAGTTCGCGCCCGCCGCCGAGCGGTGGGGCAGACCATTGACCAGGCTTTTGGGGGCCTGGCGCGAACCAGTCGCTTGATTCCCGTGACCTGGCCGCGCTTCCACGGTGTCGAGCGGCTGCGAGGCCTGTCCTATGGTCCGCACCGGGCCCATTCCCTGGATGTCTGGCGTCCAGTGGACCGTCCGGGTCCTCTCCCGGTCGTGATCTACATCCATGGGGGCGCTTTTCGTTCCCTGTCCAAGGACACCCATTGGCTGATGGGGCTGGCCTTTGCCCGCAAGGGCTACGTGGTCTTCAACGTGAACTACCGCCTGGCACCGCGGTTCAAGTACCCGGCTGCTCCCGCAGACGCCTGCCGTGCCTATGCCTGGGTGGCGGCGAACGCCCATCGCTATGGGGGGGATGTGGATCGACTGGTGCTGGCCGGAGAATCAGCGGGCGGCAACCTGGTCTCGACCCTGGCTGTCGCGGCAGCCTACGATCGGCCTGAGGTCTGGACCCAGCCCGTCCGGATGTCGGGGGTGCTTCCAAAGGCCTGCCTTCCGATCTGCGGAATGCTCCAGGTCAGCGATCCGGAGCGCTTCGCACGTGTGGGCCCCCTGTCCTTCATTACAGCAGACGCGCTCTTCAGCTGTACGGGGGACTACCTGCCCGACCACATCCAGCCCGGGGACCCGGCGGCGGACCTGGCGGATCCGATCTGTGTCCTTGAACGAGGGGAGGCCCCCCCACGGCCCTTGCCAGCCTTTTATGCGGCGGCGGGCACCCGGGACCCCTTGCTGGCGGACAGCTATCGACTTGGCCGGGCCCTGGACCGTCTGGGCGTACACAGCGTCATCGAGGAGTACCCCGGCGAGGTGCATGCCTTTCATGCCTTGATCTGGCGGAAGGCTGCCCGGGCCTGCTGGAGGTCCCAGGGGAACTTCCTGGACGAGGTCTTCGGAGGCCTGGAGGATCAGGGGGCCAGCAGGGGTTCCGGCGTCTCTGCCAGCGCGTAGGCAAGCACGGCCACGGCAGCCACGGCCTGGCGCAGGGCTGCAGGATCGACCTTGTCGACGGTATCTGCCTCCGTGTGATGGATCGGCCAGTACCCCGTGGTGTCGTGGTCGACGCCAAACCCGACCACACCTTGTTTGACGAGTGGCCCGATGTCCGCTCCGCCGTACGCGGGACGCATCGATGCGGCGTCAAGAGGTGCCAGGTGGGCCTGGATGGGTGCGAGTCCGGCGAGCACGATCTCAAGTCGATGTGCCTGCTCCTCCTCGTCATCGTGTCGTACATCGACCCTGAATCCGCTGGGAAGTCCTGTGCCGGTGTCCGATTCGATGGCCGCCACGTGCCGTTCGCCTGCGTGCTGTTCCGCGTAGGTCAAGGCTCCCTTCAGTCCGTTTTCCTCGTTGGTGAAGAGCACGACCCGTACCGTCCGTCGCGGCGGGGTGTCCAGCTGTCCGATCAGGCGAGCAGCCTCCATCACGATGCTGCATCCCCCTCCGTCATCCTGGGCGCCCTGGCCGACGTCCCAGCTGTCCAGGTGGCAGCCCAACAACACGATTTCGTCTGGATTCTCCCGACCGATGACCTCGCCGATGACGTTGTGTGAGATGCCATCTGGGGCCATGTGACTCCCCAGATCCAGGTGCACCGAGATGGGCACGCCGGCGTCCGCCCAGCGATGAAAGCGTGCGGCGTCTTCGACTGTGATGGCCGCAGTGGGAATCGGGTCGGAGTCCTCGGCGTACCGCATTCCCCCGGTATGGGGTGTGTTCAGGCTGACGGGGGTCACCGAGCGAACCAGGGCGGCGACTGCACCGTGGGCAGAGGCCCGACTGGCGCCATGGGCGCGGTACTGGACCGTCTCGCCATAGCTCGTGAACGGCACGTCGTAGATCACGATTCTGCCGGCAACTTCGGTGGCACGTGCATCGAGTTCCTCAAAGGATCCCACCACCAGGGCCGGGGCCGTCAGTCCGCCCTCAGGGGTGGCCACGGAGCCACCCAGGGCCAGGATCTCGAGTTCCTCGTCCAGTGGACTGGTGACGCGGGCATGGGCGTGTCCCCGGATCCAGACCGGGACCTCGACCTCTTCGGCCCGTACATTGGAGAGCCCGTCCTTGTTCATCCGGTCGACGCCCCAGGAAACCGCCTGTTCGAGGCCCTTGGAACCGGCCAGCCGATGGCCGATGCCGTCTGCGAGTTCCAGCAGCTTGACCCAGGCCCCTTCCCCCTGGATCGCCAGGCCTGTCAGGGTCGATGCTGCCTGTTCGATCAGGACCTCCGAGGAGGGCGGCGGAGGCGCCTTGCGTCGGGCTTCGGCCGGCAATGCGACCATGGCCAGCAAAGCGCCTGCAACAGGCAGCCACAGCAGCTTGGGACGGGACATGTTTTCTCCAGGGGCGAGGTGACTCGTGGGTATCCGGGCCTTGTGGAGGGGATCCAGTCCCGGGGACCGGCCGCCGATTCCGCTTGGGGATAGAACGGCGACCCGAGAGAGGATGGGCCATGGACATCACTGCGATCACTTTTGACTTCTGGGACACGTTGGTGATCGACGACTCGGACGAGCCGGCCCGGGCGGCTCAGGGGTTGGAGCCGAAGTCCGTGGCTCGACGAGCGATGGTGGTCGACGAAATCGTTCAGTACCACCCGGCTGTCCTGGCGGGAGAGGCCAGTGCGGCCTGGGACCAATCCCTGTCCTGGTGCCGTGCTCTCTGGCTCGACGAGCGGATCACACCGACCGTGCCCGAGCGGGTGGATGCGGCCCTGAAGGCCCTGGGCTTGGGGCGCAGCCCGGGATTTGACGACCTGGTCGACCTGCTCTCCACGATGGAGGTTGAGATTCCTCCGAAGCTGGCGCCGGGTGTGTCAGAGGCCCTGCCTGCCCTCGCTGGTCGCTACCGGTTGGGGATCATCAGTGACACCATCGTGACCCCGGGGGTGGGCTTGAAGGCCATCCTGGAGCGGTATGGCCTGCTTCAACACTTCGAGGTCTTCGTCTTCTCCGACGAGGTTGGTTCGGCCAAGCCCGATGCGCGGGTGTTCGAGCAGGCCGTTCGCGCTTTTGGGGTGGAACCGGCTGCCCTCGCGCATGTCGGGGATCGCGAGGTGAATGATGTGATCGGCGCCCAGCGTTCCGGGGCCAGGGGGGTGCTCTACACCGGAGTCAAGGATCGGGGTGCAGCCAACAGCGTGGCCGATGTGGTGTGCTCTGACCACCGTGCACTGGGACAGTTGCTGGAGGCACTTTGAGTCGCTGGCGTGAGGCTGCGGTGAGCGAACTGGCGGATCGTTTCGCTGGTGGTTTCGATGAAGCGCTCTCAGGACCCCGCACAGTGGGTCGGGAGGCGGAATTCCCGGTGGTGACCCGCGACGGTCAGCTGGCGGATGTGCGGGAACTCCTGCCCGACCTGATGGCCAGGGGAGACCTGGAGGAGCAGCGGGACCTGGAGGGGCAGGTCGTGGCCCTGGAGGGCGACTCTGTGAGCTTCATGCTGGAGGTGGGGTTGGGCACCCTGGAGGTGATCACGGGCCCCTGTAGCGACCTGCATGCGCTCAACGCCGTCCATGACGCCGGGCTGGCTCGCGTGGTCCAGGCAGCATCCAGGAGGGAATGGCGGGTTCTGGGGATGGGGATCCAGCCCAGGGCGACCCGGGACCCGGCCATCATGACGCCCAAGCGTCGCTACGGGGTGCTTCATGGCGTCATCGGGGACGCATGGCTCTGGTTCTGTCTGACGGCCAGCGACCAGGTCCACGTGGATGTGGCCCGCCATGAGGCGGTGCAGGCGTCGGACCTGGCGAACCTGCTGGCTGGTGTGACCATCGCCCTGTGTGCCAATTCCGCCGTCCACGGAGAGGGCCCTTCGACCTGGTGCAGCACCCGGGAGGCAGGCATGGGGGCAATCGGTGGCGCGGGGGAATTCCGTCACGGCATGCCCGCGGGTCCCGCCGAGACCTTTGAGCAACACGTCAGTCGGCTCATCCAGCTTCCCTTCCTGATGGAAAAGCGAAATGGACTGCCTTTTCCGGTGGATGAACCCTTTGAGGCCTGGATGGCCCGAAACAGGGTCGACTACCGGGCCTTTCTGCTGCACGAGCACTATGTCTGGCACAGCGCGAGGCCGCGCAGCCGACAGGGCACCGTGGAACTTCGCGCTGCCTGTCAGCAGCCCCCTGAGGGGCGTCACAGCGCTGCGGCCTTGCATCTCGGCCTGATCGAGGCCCATGAGGTTTTGGCGGAGTGGGTGGTCGGACTGTTTGGCGAATCGGCCTGGCCCACTCTTCGCGAATGGCACGGGCGGGTCCTGCGGGAGGGCCTGGAGGCCGTGGAACCAGCTCCGGACTTCCTGAAAGGGGTACTGGGCCATTGCCAGGCTGCTCTTGAGGCTCGCGGGTTTGGAGAAGCTCCCCTGTTGGGCCCGCTCTGGCGGCGGCTGGAGAGACGGGAGAATCCGGCCCAGGAAGCGAGACGCTTGGTCGGTGAGCAGGGTCTGGATTCCTTGTTGGAGACCCGGAGTTTTCGAGAGTGAGCATCCTGCTCAGCGCTCTGTTCGCTGGACTTGTGGCTGTGGGTGTCACCGTGGCCATCGAGCGCTGGGGGGGCATTGTCGGTGGGGTTCTGGGCACCCTTCCTTCGACCATCGTGCCGGCCAGCATTGGCATCCATGCCGCCTCTGCCGACGGGGAGGCCTTTGCTGCGGCCATGGCCTCGGCCCCCGCCAGCATGTTCCTCAATGTCCTCTTCCTCTACCTGTGGCGGGTGTTGCCGCCTCACCTTCCAGGCCAGACCCTGGGCCGGAAGCTCGCCTTGATGAGCGGGTTGGGGTTGGGCTTGTGGACCTGTGGTGCCGTGGCGACCGTGGTGGTGGTCGAGGATTGGCGGAGCGGGGGAGGGGACCCGCGCCTGATGGGACTGGTGCTCACCGGGATGATCGGCCTGGTGGGCCTGGCAGCCACCTGGCAGAGCCACCCTGCCCCTGCAGGTCGGCGGTCGGTGGGGGCTGCGGTGCTGGTCTTGCGTGGGCTGCTTGCTGCCGTCGCCATCGCTGTCTCGAATCTGGCTTTCCTCGGCATCCCATAGGCCGTCGCCATCGTAATCATTGGGCTCGTCCAAATTGTCGCCGACTTCGACGCCATCAGTCTCACCGTCGTTATCGCTGTCGGGCTCGAGGGGGTTGGTGCGTCCGCGCTGCTCGTATAAGTCGTTTAACCCGTCGCCGTCCGTATCAACGCTGCGTGGGTTGGTGCCCAAGAGTGTCTCTTCGGGATTGGGTAGACCGTCGCCATCTAAGTCATCATCACAGAGGTCCCCAAAGGCATCGCCGTCTAGGTTTGCTTGGTCGGGGTTGATGGTGTTCA
>CAZMNK010000101.1:0-17958 GCA_964567625.1 uncultured Enterobacterales bacterium
CAGACGACCACCTGAGCGTGCACCATGGCTGGCAAGAGAAGCCTGGCGGATCCATTCGGCACCCCCAACTCTCCGACCCGGCTCTGCACTTCAAGGCCCTCCGCCTGCGGGTGGTGGAGGCGCTGAAGGCGGGTAATCCCCCCTTGTGGAACCCGGACCTGAACGCCGGTCGCCCCCTCCTGGCCAGCGGACAGAGCATGGCCGCATCGCCGGTCACCTGGGGAAGGCTCGTGTTCGAGGAGGACACCGCCCAGGACTTCGGGGTGTGGTTCGTCCTGATCTGGACCGCACTCGGCACGGGGCTCCTGCTTCGGGCACTGGGTGTCGGGTCACTGGGGGTCTTCGTCGGTGGGAGTGCAGCACTCCTCGGACCGTACACCCAGGTCTGGCTGCTGCATCCCCATGCCGCCACCTTCGCCTGGGTGCCCTGGTTGCTCTGGGCCACTGAACGACGCTCGGCGGCCTGGCTGGCCATGGCCTGTCTGGGCCTCGTCGGAGGTGGCCACCCCGAGACCGCTGCCCACGGACTGTTCTTCGCCGGGATCTGGGCCCTGTTTCGTGCCCGGGATCGGCGGGTCCTGATCGGGTTCTTCCTGGGGGCACTGTTGTCCGCCCCCGTCTGGCTGCCCCTGGCAGAGCTGCTCACCCGCAGTGCGACCCTCGGCGCTCACGGAGGCAACACGCTGGCAGCGGGTCAGCTCTGGGACGCCCTGGTACCCAACCTCCACGGTCACCCGGCAGGCGAAGGCTACACGGGTCCCGGGGTCTGGGCGGACGGGGTGTTGCACCCGGGACTGGCGGCCCTGGGCCTCGCAGCCTGGGGGACTCGAAAAGGCGGGCTGGGCAGGGCGCTCCTGGTCGCCTGGATCGCCTGTCTCGCCCTGGCCTGGATCGGTCTGCCGGGTCCAATGAACCATGCCCGGCTCGCGGGCATGGGCGCCCTGTGGGTTGCACTGGGTGCGGGGCTTGCCATGAACGGAATGCCCCGAGCACCTGGATTGATGGCCGCCCTGGCGGTGCTCGGCACAGGCCTCTGGGCCCGCCACCTGGACCAGGGATCTCTCTCTCCTTCACAGCACGACCCGGAGCCAGCAGCCTGGACCACCGTGCTGGCCGAACAGGTCGGTGAAGGACGGGTGGCCGGCCTGGGCTGGGCGTTGCAGCCCAACACCGGCGCCCTGGTGGGGCTGAAAGACCTTCGGGGGTACGACCTGCCCGTGCCTCACCGATGGGAGTTGCTGGCCCGTCGCCTGGATGGACGACTGGCCCGTCCCTGGTACCCGATCGCAGAAGCGACCCCCGCCGCCTTGAACCTGATGCGGTTCGCCGGGGTTCGGCACATTCTGAGCGAGGCCCCCGTGGGTCGCCTGTCCGCTGTGGACGTCGGGTTGGCGCCCCTCGGGGTCTATGCCCTGTCCCCGGACGCAACCCGCGCCTGGCTGACCGCCGTCACCACCGAGGCCCCCACCACCGAGGCAGCCCTGGACCAGGTGGCAAGAGATCCCATTGCGCGACAGCGCCCCCCCGTGGAGGGATTGACCGCCTTGCGAGGTACCCCGGGCGTCACCCCCCTGGCCCTCACCCATGACCAGCCCGAACTCGTCGGCATGAAGGTGGAGGTGACCGAGCCTTCCCTGGTGGTCCTGGCGGACACCTGGGACCCCCACTGGCGCGCTCTGGTCGATGGGGAATGGCAACCGGTCCTCCGGGTCGGCGGGGTCTTTCGCGGCGTCGCTGTGAGCCCTGGCACCACCCGGGTGGAATTCCAGTATCGGCCCTGGCCTTGGAGCACTGGCGTCCGGCTTGCCGCCTTTGGCCTCCTGCTCTGGCTGGTCCTGGTCCTGCGCACAGGCCGCCAACGATGAAGGGCCAGCTCGTCCGGTTCGGGCTGGGTGTGGCCGGCATCCAGGCCCTGGTGTTGCTGCGCTACCTCGCCCACGCCGGCGCAGGCCCGGACGGCTTGGCGATGACCTACCGGGCACTCGCCATCCTGGGCCAGGTGGCCTGGTGGGTGGGGGTACCTCTCCTCCTGCTGCTTGCCCTGACCCGACTCCTGCCACGTCCAGTGCTCACTGGCCTGGTCCTCGCCAGCGCCACCGTGTCCACCAGCCTCCTGGTCGCTGACACCCTGGTCTACGACCGTTGGCGGTTCCACCTGGACTTCACCCTGCTGGCGTTGTTCTTCGGGTCCTCCGGAGACCGGATCTTCGCCCTGGGCCCCTGGTCAAGGGCGGGGCTCTACGGTGTCCCCCTGGTCCTGGCCGCGGTCTTCTGGGGCACCTGGCGACTGGCCTCAAAACCCCGCCGAGGAGCGGGCCTGGTCTGGGGGCTGCTGGCCTTTGCCCTGGTGAGCCATCACGGGGTCCATGCCTGGGCCGATGCCACCTACAACAGCAGCATCACTCGCCTCACCCGGCACCTGCCGCTGTTCTACCCCCTGACCGCCCGGCGGTTCCTGGCGGCTCAAGGCTGGGTCGACCTGGCCGAGGAGCGGAGCCTTCGCCCGGTGCCAGACCAGGACCTGGCCTACCCGGTCCGTGATCCGGTCTGCACCCTTCCCGAGCCCCCTCTGAACCTGTTGCTGGTCATCGTCGACAGCTGGAGAGCCGATGAGCTCGGACCCGAGGTCACCCCCCATGCCTGGCGAGTCGCCCAACAGTCCCACACCACGGTCCACCTGGACCACTGGAGCGGAGGCAATGTCACCCGCACGGGCATCTTCTCGCTGTTCTACGGCATTCCCTGTACCCACTGGCCGGCCATCTCCGCAGCACAGGCGCCTCCCGTCCTCCTCTCCCAGGCCCGGACAGCCGGCTTCAACCTGGGCCTGGGACTGAGCGCCGACCTGGCGCCCCAGGCCTTCGACCGCACGGTCTTCAGCCAGGTGCAGGCGTTGGAATTGAGTCGCCCGGAATCGACGCCAGCCAGGCGGGACGCCGCAGCCGCCAGGGATCTGGCTCACTTCCTGGCCCAGGCCCCCGAGCCTTTTGCAGCCGTCCTCTACCTGGATGCGGTTCACGGGTACAGCGTTCCAGAGGAGGCACCCCGGCCCTTTGAACCCGCGTGGCAAACGCCAGAGCACCTCAAGCTCGGCCCTGGGACCGATCCGACGCCCTACCGAAACCTCTACCGCAATGCCCTGCTCGCTGCTGACACCCGGGTGGGCGAGGTCCTCCAGGCCCTGGAGCAGCGAGGACTGACAGAACGAACCATCCTGGTCCTCACCAGCGATCATGCCGAGGAGTTCAACGACAACGGGCAGGGCTGGTGGGGGCACGGCAGCAACTACACCGCTGCTCAGCTCCAGGTGCCCCTGGTCCTGGCCTGGCCTGGGCAGGAGGGCGGGCGCCGAGCCTGGCGCACCACCCACGAGGACCTGGTCGCCACCCTCCTGGAGGACTGGCTCGGCTGCCAGGACCCGGACCAGTCCCTCTCCAGGGGGCTGCCCCTGGCGGACCCCCAGCCACGACCTCCCCTGGTGGCCTGCAGTTACTACAACCACGCCGTTGTCGAGCCGGATCGGACCACCATCACCTACCCGGCGGGCCCCTACGAGATCGTCGATCCCAGTGGCGCTCCTCTTCCCGATGCCACCCTGCGCGAAGAGACCTGGGAGGAGGCCCTGAGAGCCCTGTCCCGCTACGCCCGTTGAAGAGCAGGCCCCCAAACCCCCGAAACCGGTACCCTGGGCTGGTGAGGATGCCTGCGGCCAGCGCCACTGACGTCACTGTGCCACTCCGGGACGGGCGGCCATGATCGGGCTCATGTCCTGCTGGCTGGCCTGTGCCGTGTCTTCCGACATGCCCACCACTGCGCCACCCACCACCATCGAGGACTGCGGCCGCTACACAGCGCCAGCCCTTCATGCCTTCTGTGTCACCGGCCTGGTCACCCGTGGCGCCATCGAGCCCGATGCCTGCGACGGGCTCGGTGTGAACGCCAGCGCCTGCAGGGAAGCGGGGGTCCGCCGAAACCTGAGCCAGAAAACAGGAAGCCGTGAAGACCTGCTGGTGGCCTGTGGCGAGTCGTATGACTGTGCCCTGGAGGTCCTGGACCTCCGCCCGTACACCGATCCTTCCCGCCAGCTGGAGGCATGCCGGAGCCACACCGGGCGCTTTGCCGAGGACTGCACCATCCACGCCCTGCAGCGCTGGGCGGCAAGCAAGCCCGATGCGTCCTCCTTCGCACGGATGGCCAGGGAGACCGCCCATGGTCCCGCCGTCGGAGCGCTGCTCGGACTGGTCGTGGCCTGCCAGGAAGTCGGTTCCTGTGAACTGGCGAGCCCCGATGCCCAGGAGGCCTGTCGCCGGGCCGTGGACCGGGATGTGCCCGCCCGTCCCGAGATCTGCTCCCTGGAGTTCCAGCCGAAACCCAGGAAATAAGCCCGACGCTCAGTCGCCTCGCCGCCGCTTCCGCCCGGTTTCCCGCTCGGGTTCCTCTTCCGCCTTTACGGTCTCGGCACAGGGCGAACCACTCACCTTCTTGAGCTTGCGCTTGTAGGCCAGGACCATCTTGTCGCTGTCCAGTTCGACCTCGGCACGCATCCCCAGTCCGTCCTTCTCGAACCACCCGATGCCGTCTTCCACCCGGACCCAGACCTCGGAGGGGATGTCCCAGTCGTCGCGAATGATGACGGGCACCTCCATGACCCCAAAGGGCACGTCGGTGCGCAGGCAGCCCCGGATACCCACTCCCCAACTGCCTCGGGTCTCCACGTATTCCCCGGTAATTTCCGGCAGGTAGCCCCCGTAGACCCACCAGTCGAAGAACGGCGACAGGTCCACCCCCGAGGTGGCCTCCCAGGCCCGTTGGAAGTCCGCCGTGGTCACCGGCTGCCAGGACTTCTGCTCGACCAGGTTCTTCATGCCCATGAAGAAGGGCCCATCCCCGATGCGCTTTCGGAGCATCCAGGAAAAGACATAGGGTCCGTAGTGGTAGTAGATGGAGTCCTTGTACCGCTCGATGCCTCCTGCATGGGTCAGGCTGTAGAAGGGCTCCGGACCGTCCTGGTCCTCCACAATGCCCCGGGTGTGCTTCATTCGCGCATCCAGGGAGAGACGGCCATAGGCAGCCCGGGTGTAGAACCAGGCCCAGGCCTCGGGAAGCGAACGGGTCAGCCACTCGTCGTAGCGGCTTGCCGGATGGACGAGCTGACCGAAGTACTGTTGTGCGACCCCGCGGGCGACGATGCTGGCCTCGATGTAGGGGTAGTTGTCCCGGACCGAGGCATTGGACCCGGCGGAATCGTCGTCGGGATCCCGCGTCATCTCCGGGTAGTTTTCACCCCCAACCACCACCACCCCCTGGCCCCCGAGGTTGGTGTCGTCAGTGGTCTGAATCAGTTCGATCTCCGTCAGGGGAAAGGCGCTCAACAGGCGCTCCATGAAGCCGATCGTCTGGAACATCTGTCGGGGAAAGGCGTCCAGGTTGACCCGGTCCTGGGGCAGGACAGCCACCCGCACCGCCGGCATCCCATCAGGGCCGGGAACGGAGTCCACGTCGTAGTCGCCCAGGGCCAGGATCGGCCGACGAGCCCCTGCATCGGCCACCGTGAGGTTCTGGAAGTCCTCGCTGGCATCCCAGGAGACCGTCACCCCTGACGCCGCAGGTGCCATGCCGCTGAAGAGCGTGACCGGTGTGCTGATCTTCGCTTCAAAGGGCCAGGCTCCCCCGGCAAGGCTCCCGTTGATCTCGGGCAGGAACAGGTAGGCACCAGCGACCTTGCCTCCCCGTGCCAGCTCGGTGGACCAGGTGTCTGTCCAGTCCAGGTCCAGAACCAGTTCTTCGCCTTCGGCGAGGGGCTCCCGGAGCACGACCAGGACCTCCCCATCAAAGTCCCTCCGTGTCGGCAACCAGTGGGTCCTGGAGCTGTCCAGGCGAGTGAGTTCAAAGGTGTCACGGTTTCCGTTGTGTCGGGGAAAGTCGAGCCGAAAGGCGTGCACTGTTCCCCCCACCGCCCGCACGGTGAGCTTGCCGAAGATGCGTACCCGGGACACGATGCCACGCTTGGCGGCCCGCACCCGAATCTCGACATCCGCCTTGACCGGCTCGATCCGGACCGGGGCCATGGGGGCCGAGGTCGGATCTGCCGGGTCCAGCGGCGGCATGGGCTCCCCGGTCAGAGTCAGCAGCAAGGGCGCCCGGTCGACCTTGAGCTCGTCATCCTGGAGCATCTTGCCCCGGGAGTTGCCGTCGCCCTTTCCGTAGTTCTCGGCCAGCTGATCGCTGCCCGCATTCTCCTCGGCCAGCGACACCAGGTCGTCAGGAAAGCCCATCACAAAAACGGCGGACTGGTTCCGCCCGTCAAAGCGGCCCAGGCTGTCCCGGATGGTGCTGAGCCATCGATCGCTGCGTTCCCGATCCGCCAGGCCGGGCTCGTAGAGCTTCACCCCGTGCTGCTCCTCGAGCAGGAAGTCCCCGATCCAGCGAGCGTGTGCCGGGTCCTCTCCCAACAGGTCCAGGCGCAACAGGTCCTCCTGGATCCACTCCTCCAACTCCAGTCCGCCCTTGCGAAACAGCCCTCGTCGCGTCTGGAACGAGGTCGAGGCCTGGAGCCGTGCCTTCACAAGCTCCCGGTTCTCAACCACCAGGTAGACCTCGCTGTTGGTGTTCGGTCCTCGGTTCTCCAGGGCGCCGCCCTTGATCGCGTCCAGGGACATGAAGAGGTCGGTCAGAGCCGGGTCCGCAGTGAGCACCATGCCCTGGCGAAATTCGGCCGTAAAGGGCTCTTCGCCGGTGACCAGCGGCACCAGTTCCTCCCGCTCACGGACCCCCTTCAAGACCAGGCGATTGGCAAAGGACACCGCCTCCCGGTGCTCCGAAAATCGCAGAGATGCCCGACCACTGCCGGCAAAGGCCAACCCCACCACCCGGGTGCCGTCCTCTTCTGCTTGCCTCTTCCGGCCCGCGTAGATCGGGAAGAACCAACCCTGGTCGAAAGCATAGGAAACCGTGCCCAGGTCCAGCGAAGTGCCATCCGCAAGAAAGGCAGTGCTCCCCAGCCTCAGGTACTGGTTGTCGGACCAGAACTCATCGACCTGGGCAGCCGTAGGAGGCGAGTTTGCGGCCCCCAGCGGTGCGGCCAGGGCCAGGCAGGCGAGGAAGGACAACAGCATCAGCAGGCGAGCGTTCATGGTCAGCGTTCCAGCAGGGCCAGCACCTTGGCCTTGAGTTGCGGAGATGTCCATGCCTGGAGCACCTCGTTCTGGAAACGTCGCGTCAATTCCGCCGAAGCGTCCATGACACCCCCCCGCAGGTCGGCCTTCGCAGCCTTGTAGGTATCGGGCGGGTGGGCGGCCAGGCGTGCCAGGTGTGCCCGTGCATCGGCCTCGGGATCCTGGCTGACCGCGGTGACCAGTCCCAGCCCAGCAGCCTCGACGGGGGCGTGCAGGGCTGCACCCAGCACCACCTCCTCCAGGTGGCGGGTATCGATCCGGGCCCGGACCATTTCCAGAATGCAAGGAGGAAAACGCAGCCCCAGGGCGACCTCGTTGAGTCCGATCCGGGCCCTGGTGTCGGCAGTGGTGTAGGCGGCGTCCGCGGCCAGGGCCAGGATGCAGCCCCCCGCAATGGCGTGCCCGTTGACCCAGGCCACCAGAGGCCCAGTGTACTCGTAGACCGCCCGGACAAGCCGATCCAGGGTCTCCAGAAAAGCCTGCATGCCCGCGGCATCAAGCCCGGAGACCTCTCTCAGGTCCAGTCCGGCGGAAAAAGCCCGACCTGCACCCGTCAAGAGGACCGGCTCACCCCCGGCGACTTCCAGTTGGGAGAGCAGCCAGTTCATCATCGTCGTTCCCAGGCAATTCATGCCCGGCCCTTCCATCCTGATCTCGACCACGGGTACCGCTCCTCATCCGGGTGACCGCGCGGGTCAGCGGCGTCACCCGTGGGCGATCTCGTAACGGATCTCAAGCTCGCTTCCGAAAGGAGGCACATAGTCCCCATCGAAGCGCACGCTGTTGTCCTCGCGGTCGTAGTCCCAACCACTGACGGGGTCCCGTTCCAGGATCTCCCCATCAACCTCGACTTCGAGCGTTTCCTCGACCGGGAGTTCATCCAGGGGGAAGATGGTGGAAGGGGCGACGATCTTGGAGCCAATGGCATCCATGATCTGCCCATACTCGCTCTGACAGATATCCCCGACGAAACCCCCCAGGTGTTCCACCACGGTCTGGTACCGATGTCCTGGCCAGGTGTCCTCGCAACCGGCCTGGACCGCAGGTCCCAGAATCCCGCTTGCGATCACCCGAGCGCTGCTTCCCTTGAGAGACCGGAAACGGTCGATGTACGTGGTGACCGGGACCAGGGCCTCGTCAATCTCGTAGCAGCGACTCCCCGATGCCTCCTCGGTCAGGGCGCCCTCGTGGCTGCAGTCGTTTTCGTCGGAGACAAACACAATCGCCAGGGTGGCCTCTTCCCGAAGGAAGCCGTCGTTGGCGCCGTCTTCCCCGCTGACCACGGCCCAGGCGGCCTCCAGTCCGCGCTCCTTGTCGGAGCCTTCCACGCCGACCCTGAATCGACCACTCATGTCGCTCTGCCAGTCGTCGTTGTTCACCAGGAAGGGAGGACTTCCGACCAGGAGACCGGCACCAGCATTGACGAGGTCCATGTCGGTGGTCACCACGCCGAGATGGAAGTCCAGGTCCGTGTCCACAAACGCCGCCATGAAGTCCCCGAATCCTTCGGCCACCTTCTCCTGCTCCGATTCCATGGAACGCGAATCATCGATGACAAAAAGGATGTCCACCTGCTCGGTCCCCTCCTGGGTGAACTCGTCCACCTCGGCCAGTCGGGACAGGCCGTTCTCGTTGCAGGCCACCAGCGCGAACAACAGGGCGGACATCAGACCTCCATCCTCCCAATGATAGCAAACACCATGCCATCCTTTCGCCGGGGCCGGCTCATCCCAGGGACGGCGAGAGGCGCCAGGGAACCACTTCGTCAAAATTCGTCACGCGGTTCAACCCCCGTGACCCCCGTTCCGACTCCTGAGGCAGCCCCACTTTTTTTCACGGAGCCCTCATGTCCAGAACCGCCCTCGCCTACACCCGTGAAACCACAGAGGACGCTCCCTCACACGAGTTCGAGTACGACACCGTCACGGCCCGTGCGCTGTTGCGTGGTGCCATACCCATGCGGCCGATGCCCAGCGAGGAAGCCAGGCGTACAGCCACCTGTCTCCTGTTGAACGACCTCATCAACCTGTTCGACCAGTACGGCTACCGGGCCAACCGCCGTCCCGATCGTGAATGGGGACACGTCTGGACGATCACCTTCTTCCTGGAGTCCCTGTTCCTCGCGGTGGGCCCGGACGGAAGCGTTCACAGCTGGATCCAGCCCCACCAGGGCGAGCAACGGTACTCCGGACTCCAGGTCTGGCTGACATTCGACCCCTCTCAGCGCCGCTGGATGGGCCCGCCCCAGGCGGCCGCCCAGGCATCACCTCCCGGCGGATCCCAGTCCCGGGGCAGCGCTCTGGAAGAACTCACCCAGGGGGTCCTCACGGTCATTCGATACCAGGTCACCCAGTAGAGAGAACCGAAGCTCGGCAGGATCGGGGCAGACCACAGCGAAGACTCATTCTGGGGAGCCCGTGCCCCAGTCTGCTGGGGCGCAAAGGTCCCGGCCACGGTGCCACAACCCCGGCATCTCGCAGGCCAGCGTCTGTTTTCAACCGTTCGGTCGGTATACTCTACGTGCCTGGATGCAAACCGGACCCTGGAGGAATGGCCATGGCAAGGGGCCCAGGCCGACCCAAGGACCCGATCTCACGTGAAGCGCTGATCGGAGCTGCCCGAACCGCCTTCGCCGAGCACGGGTACCTGGGGACCTCGATGTCCCGCATCGCGGACGCCTCCGGTCTGCGCAAGGCCAGCCTCTTCCACCACTTTTCCAACAAGGAGGCCCTCTACCTGGAGGTTCTCCAGGCCACCCTGGGCGACCTGGGACAGTTGGTTGCCAGCGCCGGGCCTGGCGATGGAGAGTGGACCGAGCGACTGGCGAAAATGAGTGACCTCGTCACCGACTACCTGGGTCACCGGCCCGGGGCTGCCCGCCTCCTGCTCCGGGAGGTCATGGACCAGGGCCCCTTTGCTGGAGGTCCGGGGGGGTCCGCCGTCCTGGGAACCCTGGAGATGCTCGCCGCATTCGTGCAGTCGGGCATGGACGAAGGGGCCATCCCCGTCCAGGACCCCCGGCACCTGGCCATCAGCATCACCAGCGTACACCTGCTCTGGTTCAGCACCGATGTGGTCACCGGCCCCTTTGTGGGTGGATCGGTCTACGACCCCGCCACCCTCGAGGCCCGTCGAGAGGCCGTGCTCCAGCATGTCCGGGCGCTCTGTGGGCTCGCCTAGAGAGACGAGAGCCGGATTCCTCAGGGCTCCACCACGATGGTCCGCTGATCGGTGCCGGTCTTGCCGGTGAGATCGACCACCGTCATGCTGAGAACGTGTTCTCCTTCGGAGAGATAGGCCACACCCGAGACCAGCCCCTCGTCATCGGGCTCATCGGCCACCGAGAGGGTGCCATCCAGGTCGCTTCCCCAGGCCACGTCCAGGTCGGCCGGAACATCCTCTGCATCACTGGCCTGGCCTTCAAAGGGGATCTCCTCGTCGCTGTAGTAGGTGCCCGCTCCCGTGGGAGAGAGGATCTTCGCCACTGGACTCTTGGTGGGAAGGACGACGAGGGTGATGTCGTGGAACCCCACCGCTTCTTCGGAGTCCGTGACCTCCAGCCTGACCTGGGTGGTTGTCTCCGTGACCAGGACCACGCACTCGGTGTTCCCCGCCTCGTCCGGCACCGTGGCCGCGCAGGCCACCAGGCCCGCGACGTACCAGGTGGCTCTGAGCTCGGAGAGCGGGTTGTCCGGGTCGGAGACGGTGCCCTGGAAGCTCTCCGTGTAGGCCTCCAGGATCTCCTCGCCGTCGCTGTGCGAGTGGACCACGGCCTCGGGGTCGGCATTGGCGCCACAGCCCAACCCGGTACAGATCGGGAGGACCAGGAAGGAAAGGACGCGTTTCATCGGGCAACCCTGGAGAGGCCCACATCATAGGCGCTCCCCCACAGGATTCCAGCGTCGCTTCTCCCCGCCGATCATGGCCTTCCATCGAGGGGCGATGCCTCGCACACTCGGAGTCCCGGTGCCCAGCTTCTACTCGATGTAGCCGAGCGCCCGCAGTTGCTCCTCGGCCTCGGCACTCAACTCGGGCACCTCGCCGCCAGTGCCCATCTCTCCGTCCAACAGCGGCAGCCCGAGGGCCCCCTCGATGACGTCCAGTTCGGCAGCCAGGCGCACTGCCTCGGGATGATCCCCACCCTGGGGCGACATCTCGTCCGGGTCCGATGACAGGTCGTAGTAGAGGGTCTGGTACTCCCAGGGCTCCTCGCCCATCCGGAATGCCCGCTCGACCAGCTTGTGGGGGCCGGAACGAAGCACCCGGTGCCGCCCGCGAGGGGAGAGCATCGGGTCCATGGCATCGACCACCTCATCCCCGTAGCGCCGTAGCAGCATGACCTCCTCGAAGTGTTCCGAGAGAACCGGCTGCCCCGCTACCCGGCCTTCCAGGGCCGGCACCAGGCTGGTGACCTGGACCCCCGCAGGCGCGGGCTGACTGGCCAGGTCCAGCAACGAGGCAAAGACCCCCACGGTGCTCACCGGCGTCGCGACCCTCTGGCCGGCGGCGATCTTCGCGGGGTACCGGAAGGCCAGCGGGACGTGGAGGTTCTCCTCGTACATGCCTGTGCTGTGTCCGTGGCCACCATGCTCTCCCGTCATCTCCCCGTGGTCACCCAGCACCACGAAGATCGTGTCGTCCAACCTGCCCGACTGGCGGTAGGCCTCGATCACCCGACCGAAGAGATGGTCGGAGTACTTCACGCCCGAGTCGTACATGTCCAGGATCGGCTGGTGGATGTACGCCAGTTCCTCGTCGTCCAGGGCCCTGCCAAACATGGCCCCAAAGGCGATCTGGCTGGCATCGCGCAGGGTGGACTCCTCCTCCTTGGTGTAGGCATGGAGGAACTCGTCCGGGAGCTGGTGAAAGGGAAAGTGGGCCTCCAGGAAGTTCACGAACACAAAGGCAGGGGTGTCGTTTGACTCCCTCCGTGCCATCCACTTCTCGACATTGCTGGCCACCTGGCCCCCGCCCTTGTCCTCGGCGGCAAAGCCCAGCGCGTCCACGAAACGGTAGATGAACGTGAAGCCTCGGCCCCCGGCCCCGGTGATCCAGGCCTGGTCGGTCCAGTCAAACCCCCGGATGAGCCCGAAGCTCTCCGAGATGTGGGTGTTCGCGGTGAACGCCAGGGTCTGGTAGCCGGCATCCCGGAGCGTCTCGGCCAACGTCGGCAACTCCTCGCCCAGGTAGCGGTGCTCCAGGCTGGTGCCGTGGCTGCTGGGAAAGTGGCCGGTAAACAGGGAGGCATGGGCTGGAAGGGACCAGGTTCCCGGGGCGATGGCCTGTTCGAAGAGCACCCCCTCGGCGGCAAAGGCATCCAGGTTCGGAGTGGTGTCCCGGTCATGACCCAGGGACGAGACGCTCTTGGCCCGCACCGTGTCGAGCACCACGAAGACGATGTCTGGCGAACCCTCGGGTGCCGAAGACCGGCCCGAGAGATCGACGCTCGCCATCCCTCCACGGGCCGCAGTCCGGGTGATGGGCACCGCCAGGATGACCATGGGCAACACCAGTGCACCCACCACGGGAAGCACCGGGTGGCGCCTCCCCAACCAGCCGCCTGCCAGGTAGACCAGGAGCCCCACCAGGGCCGGGAGCCCCCACATGAGCACGGCATTGGGGTCGATGGTGACCGAATACTCCATTCCGAGCCAGACCAGCACCAGCGCCACCGTGTGCAGCAGCTTGCCCCTCTTCAAGGCAAAGAGGGGGCAGAAGAGCAAGCCAAAAAGCAGTCCCAGGGGCAGTTCCATCAGCCAGGACTTGAAGGCAAATCCAGTCAGGGGCGGCATGTTCGTGGCCATGATGAGGCCGATTCCCCATGCCAGGTGCGCGGAGGCCACGGCAACGCCGTAGGCCAGGCCATTGCGCAGACCCGCCGTGATCAGGAAGCGCGGAGAGTGGTTCGACATCGACAGACCAGGGAGAGATGAACGGCTGGGCCCCGCCTAGCGCGTAGAGGAGCCTGTGCCCAACACGGGAAGGATGTCCAGGGCTTCCCTGGAGGCCGAGGCCTCAGTCGCAGACCGACTCGTGCCAGTCGTCCGGGTTGTTGGACTCATCGCACTCGAAGACGGTACCCACCCCGGTCTGATCTTCATCGGCGGTGACGATCGGCCGCAGGCCCTCGAGTGCTTCGTAGGGAGCGCTCAGCACGAAGACCTTGCTGGTCTCGCCAACGGCGATGACGCCCTTCGTCACGTCGCTCGCCAGGATGGTGCCTCCTGCGCCCGCCCGGAGGGACACTGGAATACCGGCAGGGGCCTCCAGGTTGCCCGCATTCAACAGGCGGGCCGCCACGTAGACGCTGCCAGTCCCGCATTCGTCTTCACAGACATCCAGGACTTCGGCCCGCAGATCCCAGTACTCGCTGGGGGGCCTTCCCACGTCTCCACTTCGGAAGTTGTTGTAGAGCGAAAAAGGACCTTCGTCGGCCTTGGGAACGCCTCCCAGGTCGTCGATGTTCGAGATGTAGTAGGCGTGCTGGTTCCAGATCTTACGACCAGGAGGCCAGGTCTCATCCGCGTCCCCGTACACGGTCACCCCGGTGTAGGTCGGCCCACGGGCGCAGTGACCGACGACGATCTCCACCTGGTCATCCCCGTCGACGTCGGCGACAACCGGCGTCTCCAGGACGGTGTAGGAAGCGTGCTCTCCCGAGTTGTACTTGACCGAACCGTCCACACCCGAAAAGAAGCGCACGCTGGTCTCGTCGGCGTAGAGGACCTCCGGGTAGCCGTCCATCTCGAAGTCGAAGAGCGCCGGGCCCGCTGCACCGGAGGCATCCGCGATCGGAGCCTTCCAGGCCTCCGTGCCGCCCCACTCCATCGCCACCAGAGCGTTGGAGGCTGCGAACACGATCTCGGGCGTTCCATCCCCGTCCAGGTCATCAACGGCCGGCGCCCCGAGGTTCACGGAGAGGACGTCCCCCTTGTAGTCCAGGGGACCCCAGGCCAGGGTGCCATCGGTCTCCAATCCCGTGATGTAGATGCCACTGGTCACCACGATCTCGCCCTCGCCATCCAGGTCGAAGTCGGCCACCGCAACGAGCCCATCCCGCTGGTCGTTGTGCCAGATCTTTTTGCCATCGGGGTCGTAGGCGGTGTTGCCCGTGACCAGCTCCATGATCCCGTCTCCATCCAGGTCGATGGGCACGGACATGGCGCCATAGGTCCCCATGGCGCTGACGCCATCGTAGGGTGCAGCCCCCATGCCGTAGATGCCCTGTCCCCGAATCTCGCCGTCCACCCCTCTCAGGATGGCGTTGCCCACGGTGACCTCGGCAGCGCCATCGCCGTCCATGTCCGCCACCGAGGGAAAGTTGTAGCCGAAATCGTCCATGGACCCGTAGAGCTCGTTGTTGCACCAGTGTTCCGAGCCATCGCGGCCGTCCAGGGCACAGACCATGTTCGTGGAGGCCGTGACCACGTCTGGCCAGCCATCTCCGGTCACATCTCCCACAGCGAATCCACCGTCCTTGCCATAGTTGCGGCTATTTGCAATCCAGACAGTGCCGCTCCCGTCCCCCTTCAGCGCATACACGTTGTCGTTCTGGTAGATCAGGACCACCGGCAGGTCATCACCGTCCACCAGGCCATTGCCGTCGCTGTCGACCACCTGCCCGACCGCGGCGGGTCCGCAAAAGGCCTGTGTGCCATAGGACCACTCGACCACCGGGGTGAAGCTGCCCGTCTGCAGATCGACATCGCACTCGGTGTTCAGCGGCACCTCTTCCACCGGAAAGTCCGCGGGTTCGTCGCAGAACTCCACCAGGGGGGTCCAGGCTCCGGTGTCACTGGAGTCCACAAGAGGGCTCGTGTCATTGCCAGCAACCTCGACATCGTCCTGGGAGGAGATGCCGTACTCGGTGCAGGCTGAAAGGCAGATGAGGACTGAGAGCATGGCCAGGGTCTTTACTCGTGCCCCACATTCTGCCCTGATCCGGTCATGAATGCAGCTTGTGAAACGAAACACACCGGATCACGGCGACCCGCACCAGGCCCCGAACGACAGTGGGTGCCGGTCGGAACCACCGGTACTCAGCGTGTGGCATTGACCCCATAGCCCCCGACACTCACCGGACCGGGAGTGTTTCCCCAGGGGGCCGCACGAAGGCGACAGGGAGAAGTCGACGCAGCAGGGCGCCGAACCCGAGCAGAGTGGCGCCACCGCAGAGCACGAGTCCCACGGGCAAGGCTGTGACCAGCCAGGCTGGACGGTGGGAGAAGCCCCCACCACTGGGCTCCAGGTACCGGAGCACGCCGTCAACCGCACCCAGTGCATGCATCCACAGAACCAGTCCCGCCACCGCCGCATTCGTCACCCAGATCCACCGGATGGTGCCCGGGGCATCGAGCACCCGGGCGACTGCGGGCTGCTCTTCGGCGAGCAGGAAGCAGACAAAGGCAAGCACGGCCATCGTGTCGATCCCGACCATGCCGCCCATCGCGTGACCGGCGACCAGGTAGGTGCCGTGGATCAGGGCGTTGACCGGCGGAATCGAGATCGCCACCGAGGTGACCAGCATGAAGAGCGTCCAGCCCTTGGTCGCGGCGAGCAGGTGACCACAGGCTCCCATGACCTCCCGCCGCTCCCGGGCCAGCGCGAGGACCTCGCTCGCCGTCTTCACGAGCAGCACGATCTCGGTCATCGAGATGGCGAAGCCCCACCATTTGAGTCCATGGCCCTGGGGCAGGTGGTAGGTGTGGTGGATGTAGTTGAGCAACGTGTTCGCGGCGCTCACGAACCACAGACTCCAGCCCAGGCGGCTGTGGCCGTAGGCCTTGTCTCCCGAGAGCCGCGTGCCAAGCCATACCAGCCCACCGTAGACCAGGAAGTTGAAGGCACCGACCAGCGTGCCACAGGCCTTCCACTGGAGTCGACGGTCGACGATGGGGTCAGCGAACACACCCGGGACCAGCCAGGCATGCTGCTCCACCAGGGTCCACAGGAAGAGCACCAGGCCAGTTCCCCACATCACCCGGTAGACGGGCTGGTCCCAGAACCCCCGCCAGTTGACCCGGAACCAGCTCAGGATCAGCGCCACCCAGCCCACGGCGATCACCAACGCGAAACCGGGATGGAAACCCACGTACTCTCGGCCTGAAGTGATCCCTGCGGGCACTGTGACCAGGATGCCCAGGCCGGCTCCGGCAAAGGCGAGCACGATCAGGCGGAGACGGCGGCGCTCGGCCCGGGTGACGCCCAGGACCTGGTCCTGGAGATCCCGGTAGACCAGCGCCAGGGACCCCAGGATGATCCAGGCAGCCCCGAAAACCGTGTGCAGCGGGCGCAGGTCCCGCATGTCGATGCCCCACTGCTCGAGCAGGGCCGCACCGGACGGGCTGCTGTAGAAGGCCGCCAGCAGGCCCACCAACAGGCTCACCATCAACGCGATCAAGGCCCCCTGGAGGAACACGCGAGACATGAGGCGGTGCACCGGGTTGCGGGCGGGGACGTTCATTCGAACTCCCACCAGGGCAGGTCTGCCCACGACAGGGTCGCCTGGCTCTCGACGGCCTCGAGCAGCTCTGGACGATGGGCCTCCAACCACAGGAGCCAGGCACTCATCGCTGCCTGTTCCTCCGGGTCCAGGTCCGGATCCGGCATGAGCGGCGGGCGACCCTCCGCGAGCACCTGGGCCAGGTCAGCGGGCCCCAGGCGGGAAGGAGCGAGGGACAGGTCGGGCGCTCCACCGGGCGCCAGGACAAGGGGCTGGTGGCAGGCACCGCAGGGCCGGGACTGCCAGAGGGCATAGCCTTCCGCCGACGGTGTACCCGGCTCCAGCAAGTCCTCGACCGCCGCCGAGAAACGCGATCTGCGCGATCCCATCTCCGGCGCCCGGGCCTGGCCAACGCCGGTCTCATCCATCACGACGAGCCAGGCCGTCAGGGCGTCGAGATCCCCCGAACTGGCGGGGATGACGGGCATCGCTCCGGGCCCCTCCTCCAGGACCCAGGCCAGACGCTCTCGGAGGCCATCGGGCCCGTGCAGTGTCGCCACGTTGGTCAGGTCAGGTCCCAGAAAACCGCCATAGCCATAGAGCTGGTGGCAAGCCTGGCAATTGTGCTGGTGCCAGAGCTCGGCCCCAAGCAGGGCCTCTCCGGTCAGAGGCTCCTGGGATGAGGGGTCGGACCAGACCAGACCGGTCTGGAGCGCATAGGCCACCACCAGGGCCCCCATGGCGAGACGCCGGACCCGAGGTGACAGGGCTGGGCCGGCGTTCACGGCCTCCCGTGGGCCAACCACGCAAACTGTTCCACCCTGGTGCCGTGGAGAGCCACGATGGGGTTGCTCTGGTTCAAGGCCCGGCCAAGGCCTTCAGTGTTCTGATCCATGAAGTCAAAGGAGCACCGATCCAGGAAGTCCAATCCCTCGGGTTGCAGGCCCTCGCCGATGACGAGACCGGGAAGAGATGCCATTTCCGACACCCAGTTGGTGAAGCCCTCCTGGCGAAGGGCAGCGGCAGCACAAGCACAAGCACCGATGGTGGTGACGTCGGGACTCTCGGCCAGCATCGGGACCTCTGGATGGGTGAGCCCTGGGGAGTGCATGTTAATCGAGCCCTTCGCTGAATGGGGGATGCCTGACGCCGGCGAAGGGGCGATGGGGCCCGATGCCGACGAAGCGTCTCCGGGCTGCCAGCCACCGCTTCGAGCGGTTGATGCCGTTCTGTTCTGTGCTGAGAAGCGTCCCGGGCCGAGGCCCAGGTCGTCCCGCGAACGCGATGTTCTCGGGAGAAGCGCTAGTTGCAGCTACCCGGAGCGGCGGAGTTGTCCACCAC
>CAZMNK010000101.1:17968-20359 GCA_964567625.1 uncultured Enterobacterales bacterium
GTCGGTCAGGGTGCCCTTCTTGCCTTTCTGGACCACGGTGGCCCCGGCCTCGGCGGCAACGTCGACGCTGCCCCTGGAGGTGGCGGTGGAGCCGCCCTTGGCGTAGACGTCGGAATCGCTGCCGGTCACGGTGACCGCGCCGCCGCTGACCACCAGCACGGTGGAGCCGCTGCCCGTGACGCCAGCCGTGACGCCATTGCAGATCCAGACAAAGGCATCTTCCTGGGTCACCTGCGCCCCTGCCGTCAGGATGATTGCGGTCTTCGGCACCGCAACCGAGCAGCCGATATCCGTGTCGGCGTCGGCGTCGGCGTCGGCGTCGGCGTCGGCGTCGGCGTCTGCGTCTGCGTCGGCATCGGTGTCCGTGTCGGTGTCCGTATCCGTGTCGGCGTCGGCGTCACTGTCCAGCCCGGAATCGTCGAGCGTGTCGTCGCCACAGGCGAGCGCAAAGGCGAGGGAGCCGAGCAGAAGCATCAAGGAGAAGCGCAAGGTGTTCATGGTCTTCCTTCTGTCCCGGTGTGAGGGGAGAACCCGGACCTGCCTGTCCTAACTGGGCGTGCATGACCCTGCCCAAAAAGCCCGGCGAGTTCCTCCGGCGAAGTCAGCGGAACCGAGCGAATCAACCCCTCCGACTGTTCCAACTGGAACGTGACAGGACACCCAATGGCGCACTCCTGGTGACGGGTTTGGCAGATGGATCCGCACCAACAGGGGATCGAGGCCCTGGCACGCCCCTTGCCATGACCCCGAGCGGAGGTTCCAATGATCCCATTGCTGCTACTCGCCTGCATGGACTACGAAATCAGCAGCCAGGCCGAAGAAGCCGGACTGCAGGAGACGGACACCCTCATCGAAGAAGAGGAGGTCCCCGAAGAGAACGAAGAGCAAGTGGCTCCCGGCGAGGCCTCCCTGGAGGGGCAGATCTGTGATCCATCAGGGGGCGGCTGGATCACAGGTGCGACCGTGACCCTCGACCACGGAGACGGCATCGCCCAGGACACGACCGACCACGAAGGGCGCTTCGTGCTCCAGGAAATCCCGGTCGGAGCCTGGACGATCGAGGTGATCAAGGGCAGCTTCCACACCACCATCGAGGTGACCCTTGCGGAAGGCCAACAGTCCCTTCCCGAGCCGGCGTGCCTCGAAGACGACGTGGCCATCGCCGTCGTCCAGGGCTTCTACGACGAAGTCGAGAAGTTCCTCGACCAGATGGGTCTCAGCTATGACCTTTACCGGGAGTCGGGAGGCCAGCAGGTCCCCTTCCTCAAAGACCTGGACCGCATGCAGGAATACGACATCGTCGTGCTCGCCTGCGGCATGGACGACAAGTGGCTGGACCATGCCGGGCCGATCGCCGAGAACCTGGCGGCCTTTGCGGAGGCTGGAGGTTCCATCTACGCCTCGGACTGGTCCTTCTACGGAGTCGAGTTGGCCTTTCCGGACGCGGTCGACTTCTACGGCAATGACTCCTTCCCGATGGAAGCCTATGGCGGTGACATGGCCCAGGTTCGCGCCGAGGTCCAGGACCCGGTGCTGATCGAAGTGCTCGAGTCCACCACTGCACTCGTCGACTACGACCTGGGGGGCTGGGCGGTGGTCGAGGGTGTCGACCAGGACACCGATCTGTTGCTCAGCGGCCCCGCTCCGCTCTTCTTTGAACCGAATGCACTCCAGGACGCTCCCCTGGCCGTGTCCTTCCAAAGAGGAGAAGGCCTGGTGCTGTTCACCACTTTTCACAACGAAAAGCAGGCCACTGCGGACATGAAGGCCATGTTGCGCGAGTTCATCCTCCGGCTCTGAGTCTTTGAGTCCTGTGGCGAGCTATGATTCAGGGGCGGGTGGCCTGGTGGCCCTCCGCACCCCCGCCATGGACTTCGACCCGACCCGTACCGCCACAAAGGCCGCCACCGGTCAGGCTCGACCCCTGCAGCCCGCGATCTCGATAGTCTTCCACCCCTCCCGTCGTTTCGAGGGCAGCAGCCGGGTGCCAGGGCGCGGCGAGACGATCCTGCTCGGGCGCGAGTCCGAGGACCTGGTTCCGGGTGCGCTCGACGACAGCCGGATCTCGCGGCGCCATGCCACCATCCAGCGCCACGGGGCCAGCCTGGAACTGGAAGACCTGGGCAGCCACAACGGCACCCGGGTCAATGGACACACCGTGACCCGGGCCGTCCTGAACCCCGGAGACGTGGTGGCCGTGGGCCCCCTGCTGTTGCTGGTCCAGCAACTGGACCCCCAGACAAGAGTGCCAGGGCATCCTCGGATCCTCGGACGCAGCGCAGCCCTGGGGCGCCTGTTGGCGTTGATCGAGCGCGTCGCCTCGACCGAGGTGACCGTGCTCGTGCTTGGAGAGCCCGGTGTCGGCAAGGAACTCATTGCGGAGTAGATCCA
>CAZMNK010000102.1:0-16821 GCA_964567625.1 uncultured Enterobacterales bacterium
GGTCCACCATGAACTCGGTGACCAGGACATCCCCGGCGACCAGGAAATCCTCGTCCACCAGGCCATCACAGTCGTCATCTTCCAGGTCATCCTCTTCCGAAGATTGGGGCCCTATGCCTGGATTGCCATCGTCACAGTCTGTCCCTGCCCAGACCGCGCTTTCAGCGCCGTCGCCATCGGCATCGAAGTCTGAAAGGCCATCGCAGTCCTGGTCGAGCCCGTCGTACCAGACCTCCAGCACCCCTGGACGAACCAGGGGATCACCGTCATTGCAGTCATCCCCTTCGGGTTCGCGATCGACGCCATCACCGTCTGCGTCGAAGTCCGAGTGGCCGTCGCAGTCCTGGTCCAGACCGTCGTACCAGACCTCCTCGGCGCCCGGTTGGACCGCCTCCAGGGTGTCATCGCAGTCCTGACCCACAGGTTCCGCATCCCAGCCATCGCCATCGGCGTCGAAGTCCGAGAAACCATCACAGTCCTGGTCAAGCCCGTCATACCAGCTCTCCTCAGCCCCGGGATTGACCTCGGCACGGCTGTCATCGCAGTCATCACCGTCAAGCTGGAGGTGGGCGTAGCCGTCGCCATCCCCGTCGGGATTCGTCACCCCGGAGACCTCAATCCAGACCTCGTCTCCCTCGTCGGGCGTCAGGATCAACTGGGTCGATTGGGCTTCCAGAGACTCTGGTGGTTCAAACCAGAGGTTCACACTCCCGTCGGAGAGCGGTGAGAGCAGCAGCGAGGATTGACTGAGCTGGAAAGGTGCGCTTTCGTCGGCCAGGGCCATGGCGACCTGGAGGGGAAGCTGGCCACCATTTCCAAAGGCGAGCACAGTCTCGGCCCGCAGGTCCAGGGGCACGCTGCCCAGGTCCAAGGGGCCATCGTCGACCTGCAACAGCCCATGGGGAGTCAGGGTGGCAACGTGCCCCTGCCCACAAGCTGTGAGTGCCAGGAGCATCAGGGGAGTCGGAATTGGTGCCACGGACCGGAGTATAGCTGCCCTGGCTGTGACTGCCAGAATGTCCGAGAATACATATTATGTTAAAACATAGATGGCGCGTGATGTCCTCCGGGGGTTCTCTCCATCGAGGCCTCTCAAGACGCGGGGCTCAGCTGCCCTCAGCGCTTGAAGAGACTGTCTGCCCCGTCCGGGTCCCAGTGGGTATGGGGATTGGGCACCACCAGGGACATCAGGCGCCCGGCATTGGTGACCAGGATGGCCTGGCGGTCAATCAGGAGTGGCGCCACGGTCACACCGTCCAGCATCTGGTCCGGGTCCCAACGCCAGGTCTCCAGACCCTTGTCGGCATCCACCAGGTACAGGGTGCCGTCACTGCTTCCCACCAACAGCCCCGCTTCGGTGACCTGGGGACGGGTCAGGGCGCCAGTGGTGTGGCTGTCCCAGGTCCAGATGACCTCACCCTCGCGCTGGGAGATGGCCCGAAGCCTTCCATCGGTGCCACCGTGGTAGAGCAGCCCCTCATGGGGGGTGGGGATGGTCGCGCTTCCCACCTCTTCCAGTCGCCACCGGATGTTCTGGGTTTCCATGTCGAGGGCCACCAGGGGTTCAGAAAAACCGCCAATGTAGGCCGTGTTCTCGACGACGAGCGGGGTACCGATGAGGTCGGGGTACCTCCCCTCCCCGATTCGCCTTTCCCAGGTCACCTGGCCGTCCTTCTGTCGAAGGGCCACCAGGTTGCCATCAGAAAACCCAGCCAGGATCAGGTCACCGGCCACGGTGGGGCGAGGAGCGCCAAAAAGGGTGAGGTCCGAGGTCCGCGTGGGGTCTACGGGGCGGCTGTATCGCCACAGCACCTCGCCGGTCTCCGCGTTGAGGGCCACCACGGTGTCGTCTACGTCGGCAATGTAGACAACGCCGTCCTGGAGGGTGGGCGCCGTGGCGATTGGGGCGCCACCAAAGTGTTCCCAGGTGGGTTCGGAGCCGTCGACGGGCTGGCGGGTCGTGAAACCGCCCAGGTCCGAGTACAACAGGTCCCCGTCCACGAAAAGCACCTGGGACTGGACGGCGCCGTGGGTGTCATAGACGTGGGTGACGTCGCCCGTGAGGCGGTCCACCTGGTAGAGGACGTCGTTGCTGTCCTGTCCCAGGTAGATGGAGTGCCCATCGGTGGCCGGACGGGAGCGCTCGGTGTGGGTTGCGGCCTGGGCTGGCAGCCCTGGGAGACGTCGAATCCAGTCGAGGACCGGGGGCTGGTCAAAGGCACCAGGCGCCAGTTCGGGGACCGGTGGGTGTTCACCCTGGTCGCCAATCCATTCGCCGCTGCGAAGGGTTGCCAGGATGACGGAGAGGGAGACAAGCTCCGGGATCATTGGAATCTACCCGCCCTTGAGGGCTGTGGTCTCGGTGACCACTGGAAGTCGGACCTGGCGGGGACTGTTGGGGAATCGTTCGGCGAATTCGGCGATCACGGAGGAGAGGTTTCCTGTGTCTCCCTCGGCCTTGTAGGCATTGGCCAGATCCAGCAGGGCTCGCTCTGCCAGGTAGGCAGGCTCCGAGTCAGCGATGGAGCGGTAGATGGCGATGGCCTCGTCGGTCCGTCCCTGGGCCATGTGGATGCTCGCCAGTCCGTTGTGGGCGGCAAAGCCGATGACGCCACCGTCGCGGTCGGCGAGAGCCTGCTCATAGGCTGCCTGGGCCCCTGCGAGGTCGCCCAGGCGAAGGTGGGTGGTGGCTGCCTTGATCCATGCGTCAGCGGCTGCGGCCCCTCGGCCATCGGCCCCGGCGGCCTCGTAGAATTCGATGGCCTTCTTGAGGATCGCCGTCTGGTTCTCCGAGCTGGGGGCACTCAGATCATTGAATCCCGGGTCGTCCTGGGAGAGTTTGTTGTCGATCAGGGCGACTTTGTAGCTGGTCTCCTGCAGTCCCTTTGTGAGGGTGTGATCGACGATGCCGAAGGCCAGGATCACGCCGAGCACCGAGAGCAGCCCTGCGACACCATGTTTCCAGTAGCCAAGCAGAAGGTTGCGGGTCTGCATTTCCAGCTGAAAGACCAGGTCGGTCTCATCCTGCTGGGTCGGATCGAGGATCGGGTCCTCGTTCCGTTGGGGTCTTTCGGCCACGGGATTGCTCGGCAAGGGGGCGGCCCACCTAACGAACGGCCCAGGCCGCGGCCAATGCGACGGCATCTACCGGGCGCGCAAACCGGTCACATCGGAAACAATGCCATCCCTGAAGCCATGCCCAAGTTAGTTCCCGCTCCTGAGAAGGGTGGTTGCCGTCCAGGGCCGACCCCCAAGTTCCCTGAGGGCGCCGCCATGGGCGTGAATCCCTTCATTGATGAGCCGGCACCGCCACCACCCACGCAGACCTACACCCTGACGGTGCGGGGCACGGACACGGTGATCAGGGTGGACCCGGGCAACTTGCCAGACACCCAGGATGGTCAATCCGGATCCGTGCTGAGCCTGTTGCTGGACCAGGGAGTCGACATCGACCATGCCTGTGGGGGGGTGGTCGCCTGTTCCACCTGCCATGTCTACCTGCACCAGGGCCTTGACACTGCCCCCGAGGCGATCGAGGAAGAAGAGGACATGTTGGACCTGGCTCCCGCGGTTCGGGACAACTCCCGGCTGGCCTGCCAGTGTGTGCCGGATGGCAGTCAGGATATCGAAGTGGAGGTCCCGTCCTGGAAGCGCAACGAGGTCTCAGAGGACCACTGAGCAACCAGGGGGACAGGTTCTGGAACTACCCTCCCCGCTCGTTGAGCCCCGTGTAGAGAACCTGCACGCCATCGCTGGTGACGCGAAGCACGGCATGGCGGCGAAGTTTGTGACCCAGCCGGAGCGCCCTGGCCCGTGCGATGCCACGGACGAGTACCCCCTGGCTGGCCCAATCGCCGCTGGAGAGGGTGACAGGTACCCAGTCCAGTGAGGCCTGGTCCAGGCGGCGGGTGAGCTCTTCCTGGCTCGTGGGTCCGGCCTTTTTTTTTGGGGGGGCCCCGGGGGGTTCGTGGACCGCCAGCACCCAGCCCTCACCCGAGGAAGGGGCGGGGGCAATGGAGACCCCTGCATAGACCGTCAGCAAGGGGGTGGGCAGAGGCACGGAGCTACCAGGTGTTGCGCAGTTCGCGGAGAGCGAGAAAGCGCTGTTGTTCGGTGGACAGGTCACGGTCGGGAAAGGACCGGGCCAGTTCCCTCTGGACCGAGGGCCTGTCCAGCCGGAAAAAGGTGTTGATGGTGCGTTCCTGACCCAGTTTCAGCACGGGTACCTCGTCTACGCCCTCAAGTTCGGAGAGAAGGGATTCGGCAGCCTGGTTGTCCGGTTCCCGATCCAGCGTAAACCGAAGGTTGTTGCCCAGGTAGGCGTGTCCAGGAAACAAGTCCAGGTCATCAGGCAGGCCCCAGAGCAGGTCACGGAAGGTTCGATAGAGCGAGGCGGGATCGCCTCCATTCTTGCAGTTTCCGGCTCCAGCATTGAAGAGGGTGTCCCCGGAGAACAGGGCGGGGCGGTCTCCGTGGGCCTGCAGACAGATGTGGGCGTTGGTGTGCCCGGGGGTATCCAGAACGGTGAGTTCCACGGTCTTGCCAATGCGCAGCACCCCGCCTGGCTCCAGTCCGGCGTCCGCTTCGGCCACCCTCGCTGTGGCCCCCGGGTGACAGAGGACCCGGGCTCCCGTTGCCTGCTTCAGGGCAGCGTTTCCCTTGACGTGGTCCCAGTGCTCGTGGGTGTTCACGATGGTTCGAATTTCCCAGCCCCTGGACCGAGCCTCCTCCAGGAGGGGTTCGGCCTCCCAGGGATCGATGGCCAGGGCCTCTCCGGTCTCGGGACAGGCCACCAGGTAATCCAGGTTGGCCAGCACGTTGCGGGTGACGTGGAGGAAGACTTCCATGACAGCGGTCTCCTAACTGGCGAGCTGTCCCGGCAGGCCTGCTGTCGGGTTGTCGGGTCATGACAACCACCCTATGTTTCGAGCCCCATTGAGACGCTGGAGACCAGGAATGCTGGACCCAAGAGTGCGCCAGGTGTCGTCGTGAGCCGGCAGGAGTCGGGCGGCTGGACCGTTGATCCGGGTGCCCTGGCCCAACTCCGGTTGGCCCAGGCCATCGAGGCCTACCAGCGCGGCGAAGTACCCCTTGCCCTGGTCGAGGCGGAGGAGTTGCTTGATGACCACCCGGGCCACCTGGACGCCCTGTTCCTGGTGGGCGATGCGTCCCTTTCCCTCGGGGACGCTCCAGTAGCCGAGGCCGCATTCAGCCGGTACCTGGAGTTGGACCCGGAGGCGCCCGGCGCCCTGGCGGGCCTGGCTGCTGCCCGTTTCGAGTTGGCCGACCTCGGGGGAACCATTGCAGCGGCATCCGAGGCCGCAGAACGGGACCCGAACCTGGCGGAGGCCTGGTACTACACCGGCCTGGCGTTGGAGCGTCTGGGGCGCCCGGTCGAGGCCAGGGAAGCCCATGCACGAGCCACTCAACTTCAGCCGGTGGCCTACCCACCGGTGGGTGGAGTGGACGAGGCCACCTGGCGGGCCGCCCTGTCCGCAGCCTTGAAACTTCTTCCCGAGGTCCTGTCTGCCTGGCTTGCTGACATCCCGATTCACACGGAGCGCTTTCCGCCCGTCAAGTCCCTCGCTGCGATGTCCCCTCCCCTCTCACCGATGGTCTGGTGCCTCTACGATGGGGCACCACCCAAGGACAGGGATGCCCGGGAGGACAAACCCACGGCGTTGCGACTATTCCAGGGCAACCTGGAGCGGGTTGCCGCCATCGAGGGGGACCTTCCGAGACGAATTGCGGAAGGGCTCCGGCACGAGGTGTTGGACTGGCTCAATCTTGGTCCCGAGGAACTCCCCCTCAAGGATGGGAGTGACGGGTGACCTTCTGGGTGTTGGGTTCGGGCACCACCTTGCTCGATGGTGAACGTGGCCCGGCTGGATTCCTGCTCGAGGACAAAGACACCCGCCTCCTGATCGACGGAGGCTCCGGGACCTTGCACAGGCTCAAGATGGCCGGTGTGGATGCGCACCAGTTGGATGCTGGTGTCTATTCCCACCTTCACCTGGACCATTGCGGGGACCTGGCGCCCATCCTGTTCACCCAGCGAGTGGCCCGACGGAAACGGGACTACCCCATCTGGGGAGGGACAGGCCTGGTGACATTGTTGGAGGCCCTCCGAACAGCCTATGGCCCCTGGATGGAGGGTTCGTCGTGGAGTCCGGTGGTGACGGAACTGCCCCTGGATGGGCCGGGACAGGCGTCGCTTCCGGGGGGCGTGGTCCTGGACACTCTCCCGGCCAACCACTCGGCCGGGGCGCTGCACTTGCGTTTCACCACCCCAGCGGGAGCCACGGTGGTCTTTTCCGGGGACACTGGCCCGAGTGAGAACCTGGTGGAGCTCGCCAGGGGCGTTGACCTGTTGGTGTGCGAGTGTGCCTTTGCCGTTCCTCACCCCGGGATTCCACATCTCTGGCCCGAGGCTGTCGCCGAGATTGTCGAGGCGTCTCGCCCCAGGCGTGTGGTCCTGACCCACTTCTACCCCGAGGTCGACGAGAAGCGGGCGTTGGAAGTGGTGGGCCGTTGCGGGGTGCCCGTGGAGCGGGCCCATGATGTCCAGGCCTTCAGCCTGTAGCGCCAGTCACTCCCATTCGATGGTGGCTGGGGGCTTGGAGGAGATGTCGTAGCAGACGCGATTGATCCCGCGAACCTCGTTGATGATCCGCCGGGAGATGCGACTCAGAAGGTCGTCGGGTAGCCGAGCCCAGTCTGCGGTCATTCCGTCGGTGCTGGTGACAGCTCGCACGACACAGGTGGACTCATAGGTCCGTTCATCCCCCATCACCCCGACAGATTGCACGGGCAACAGGACAGCGAAGTACTGCCAGACCTCTCGACCAAGTCCAGCGGCCTCGATCTCTGAGGTCACGATGGCATCGGCCTCGCGCAACAGATCCAGCCTGGGTCGGGTCAACTCCCCGAGGATACGGACTGCCAATCCAGGTCCCGGAAAGGGCTGACGGTGGATGCGTTTTTCGCTCAGACCGAGTTCGGCGCCGAGTCTTCGAACCTCGTCTTTGAACAGCTCCCGGAGCGGCTCGATCAAGGCCAGGTCCATGTGTTCGGGCAGGCCTCCCACGTTGTGGTGGGACTTGATGGTGGCCGAGGGTCCACGAAAGGAGATGGACTCGATGACATCCGGGTAGAGGGTGCCCTGGGCGAGCCACTTGACCCCGCCAATCTTCAGGGCTTCTGCCTCGAAGATCCGGATGAAGACCTCGCCGATGATCTTCCGTTTGGTCTCGGGGTCTGTGACCCCCTCGAGGGCTTCCAGGAACCGATCCGTGCCATCGATCACGTGCAGCCGGTACTCGGTGAATTCATCGGCGACACTCTTTCGCTCGCCCTTCCGCAGCAGGCCATTGTCCACAAAGACGCAGTGCAACTGCTCGGGCAGTGCCCGGTGCAACAGCGCAGCGACCACCGAGCTGTCCACCCCTCCGGAGAGCCCGCAGACAACCCGGTCCTGCGGACCGACCATGGCCCGGATCTGGGCCACCTGCTCCTCGAGAAAACCCCCAATGTTCCAGTCGCCAGAACAGCCGCAGATGCCCAGCAGGAAGTTCCGCAACAGCGGCGTGCCGTGAACGGTGTGGTGGACTTCAGGGTGGAACTGGATGCCGTACATGCCGTGTTTTGGGTCTTCCATGGCAGCCACGGAACACTGACCGCTTGCCGCCGTGACCTGCCAGCCCGCTGGCAGCTGGTCCACGTGGTCCCCATGGCTCATCCAGACGTCCGTGCGGTCCGGGAGGCCCTTGAAGAGTGCGCTGTCCAGGCCCCGGCGTTCCAGGGTCGCCAGGCCATACTGACGGGCCTCTCCTCGCCCGACGGTACCCCCTCCGAGATCCGCCATGAGTTGCATCCCGTAGCAGATGCCCAGCACGGGAACCCCTGAATCGAGCCAGGCCGGGTCAAAGGCGGGTCGGGTCGGGCTGTGGACCGAATCCGGTCCCCCGGACAGCACGAGTCCCTTCAGGCCGGGGACCGGTGAAGCGGGGTCCGTGCAGGGCCGAATCTCACAGTAGACACCCTGTTCCCGGATTCGCCGGGCGATCAACTGGGTGTACTGAGACCCAAAATCCAGGATCAGGATGCGCTGGTGCTCGCTCATGTCGACCCCTACCGCGGAGGGGGCGGGATGGCTTGTAGCAAGCCGGTGAAACCCGGACTGCCGCCTCCCCTACTCTCCCGCCCTGGCGGTGGCCTGGGAGAACCGGCCGCCGGAATAGGCATCCAGCTGGGCCGTGAGTTCCAGTAGCTTCAACTGGTCCTCGACCTGGCCCTTGAGATCCCGAGAAGGTGACAGGAGCATCTCCACCTGGTGCCGACGGCGCTCGAAGTAGAGGCTGGTAATGGCCTCCATGACCTCATCTCGGAACTCCACCATCTTCCGGCTCTCGGAGATGACGCGCATGTGGTTGGAGCTCATCAGGAGGTCGTCGAAGTCCCAACGGGCACGGACTGCAAAGGAGTGGTCCCGATCCCGGTCCACGCCGTCCAGGCTGGCAATGTTCTCGCCCTGGGCATCCGTGACGTAGTTGTAGTCCTCTCCGTAGTCATCGTCGTAGCGATAGCCGATGTCGAACTGGGGAAGCAGCTTGCCCTTGCGAGTGGCTGCCCACCAACTGGCCACCTCGGCCGGGTGGGTGTGGGAGTAGTGCATCGCCCAGCGTTGGACTTCCTCGATGGTGGGTTCGTGGTCGAAGGCCCGCAAGACGTCGTCCACCGTGCGGAATTCCCGCTTGCCGTCCCCACCGCTGGCCGCGAGAGGCAGGTCCATGAGGGTCCCGCTACGCAGGTTGTTGAGGGTGGTCCCGGACATCCCGGGAAGAATGCGCAACTCCTCGACGGAGCTCAACTGCCCTCGTTCGGTGCGGAGGGCGACGACCGCGTCGGCGGTGGGCCGATCGATGCCATCCAGGGCGGCGAGGTCCTCTGCCGAGGCGTCATTGAGGGAAAGCGGTTCCGCTGACCAGGCAAGGCCAAGAGAAGCGAGGAGCAGCGAGGTCAACAAGGTCATGGGTTCTCCGGGGTGACGGTGCCGCGGGAGAAGGCGCCGTCGGTATAGCCGTCCAGGCGGGCAGCGACCTCCTGGATCTGGAGGATGTGCAGCACCTGGGCACGAAGATCGTCGGTGGGAATTGCGGCCCAGTGGTCGAGGAGTTGTTGGTGAGCGAGGAAGAGTTCGGTGATCAGATCCACCAGGGCATGGCGATAGGCGGTCATTTCGCGGGTGCTCGAGGCCAGCATGCCGGGAAGGCTTCCGGAGCGGCTGCTGGTGTCTACGACCAGGCCCCCATCCACGACCAGGAAGTCTGAATAGTTGGTGGCAGCCTTTCCCCATCCCATGTTCACCAGGACCGTAAAGTCCCGTGTCTCAAAGGCCGCGGTGGGTGGATTCGAGAACTGAGTGCTGATGTGATTCCCGAGGTCGTAGCGTCCATAGAATTCCAGCCAGGGAATCCATCGGTCCCTGCGCACACCGTTGGCCAGGAAGAACTCCGGATTCAGTCCGATCCGATGGGTGGATGCCACGACCAGGTGATTGAGGGACAGGGGAATGCTGCGAGCCAGGTTGAGTTGGGTCGGATCAGGGGCCGCCGGCGTTGCAGTCACCTCGCCCCTCTCCGCCAGCCGCAGGAGTCCGTTCAACGTGGCCGCAAAGACCTGCCCATCCAAGACCGCAAGATCAAAGACCTGGGGCTCGGTGAGACCTGAAGCCACGGGGTGCCAGACCAGTCCCCCGTCCGTGGTCTCCCACACGCCGTCGCTGCCGCTGGCGAGGAGATGACCGGCCCCTTCAACCGTCAACAGGCTCGTGGTGTCGAGAAGAGGCTGTCGACCGAGGGGAATCACAGAGGCTCCGCCGTCGTCCGTCCGGTACAGGGTGTCGTTGTCGGCCACCAGGAGGCTACTGGTGCTCCCAGGCTCGGGGCTCAGGGCCCGAACGTCGGTCCCTCGCAGCCCTTTGGCGGCGGCTTCTTCCCAGTTTTCCCCGTCCTGGGAGGTGAAGAGCCCCTGTTCAGTGGCACACCACCAGGTTCCATCCCCGCTGTAGGCCAGGTCGCGTACCCGCTGGCCGTCCATGGGGTCTTCCTTGTCCAGCCAGGCGCGGCCCTGGTCGACGCTGTACTTGAGACCATCCGCGGTCCCGGCGAGCAGGAGTTCACCCGGCCCGGCCAGGAATTTCGTGGTGGAGCGGATGGGGTCAACCCGGCGCCAGGTCGCGCCAGCGTCCATCGAACGCCAGATACCATCCGCTCGACCCACGAGCGCCAGGTCCGGCAAATCGGGGTGAATCCAGGCCACTCCCCCAAGGCGCATGGAGCCCTCCTGGAGTCCCGTTGTTCGGGCATCCCGGAGGAGGCCCTCCAGGATGACCTCCTGGCTGAGATCCGCCTCCAGCGTGTTGGCGTCCGCGAGGCCTTCCTCGCTGGCTGCTGTGGTGGCTTCCTCCTCGACCTCGTCCAGCTCGCCTGACCCATAGGTGTCCACATCCTCATAGGCCCGATCAAACTCCCAGTCGTCTTCCTCCTGTTCCTCGTAGTCCCTGGCGAGATCCAGGGTCCTGTAGTCCAGGGTGCCGTCACCGCGAAGACTGCCCAGGGAGCCTGGGCTCTGATCCCCAGGTCCCGAGACCTGGGCCAGGGCAGGGAGCACCATGCGCCAACGATTGCCACCGTCGACGGTGCGCCAGACTCCCCCACCGCCATCCACAGCCAGCCCACGAGGACCCACGCCCACCAGGTCCATGAAAACACGCGTGCCCGCGTCCACGGGCACCGCGTCGTACCAGGTATGGGTTGCGAAGATGGGCACGGCCCTGGGGGATTCCTGGACCGTTTCGCCAGGCGGATCTCCGGGCAACTCCGGGTCCTGGCCCGACGCAGGCTGCGCGAAGACGGTGGCCGTCCACATGACGGCCCACCCGAGCCCCTGCATCCTGCTCTCCCGGCCAACAGCGAGGAGGCTAACCGGGTGTCATTCCACGGGTCAACCTGACCCCAGGCGGGTACAAGGACTCCATGAAGAGACTCTTCCGCGGTGGCCTCCTGGTGACCTGCACACCCGAGAAGGGCGTGGTCGCGGGGGACCTGATGGTCGAAGACGGCCGCATCCTGGCCCTTGGCTCGGACCTGGGGGCCGACGGAGCCGAGGTGGTTGAGTTGGGAGGCGCATGGGTCTACCCGGGCTTCACCCAGAGCCATGTGCATCTCTGCCAGACCCTGTTTCGCGGCATGGCAGACGACCTGGAACTGTTGGACTGGCTGCGAACCCGTATCTGGCCCCTGGAAGCCGCCCACGACCTGGATTCCATCTACTGGAGTGCCCGCCTGGGGCTCACTGAACTCCTGTTGGGTGGGACGACGTCGATCCTGGACATGGGGACTGTGAACCACCAGGACGGGATCTTCCAGGCCTGCGCCGAGGCCGGTCTGTGGGCTGCCAGTGGCCGAGCGCTGATGGACCGGGACAACGAGTCTGGATTGGCTCAGAGCACCGATGTGGCGCTCCAGGGTGCCTGTGACGAGGCCGATCGCTGGCATGGCAGGGGTCGGCTTCGCTATGCGTTTGCCCCGCGATTTGTGCCCTCGTGCAGCGAGGAATTGCTTCGCCAGGTGGCCGAGCAGGCCCGGGTTCGCGGCTGCATGGTGCACACCCATGCCTCCGAGAACCAGGAGGAGGTCGCACTGGTTCGGGAACTCACCGGTCGGGACAACGTGGTTTACCTCCACGAACTCGGCCTCTCAGGCAAGGACGTGGCCTTGGCCCACTGCATCCATGTCACCGACCAGGAACGCAGCCTCCTCGCAGAGACGGGCACCCAGGTGCTTCACTGTCCGTCCTCCAACCTGAAGTTGGGGTCAGGGATCGCGCCCATCCCGGAGCTGTGGGATGCCGGCGTGAACATCTCGCTGGGCGCCGATGGCGCACCTTGCAACAACCGCCTGGACATCTTCACCGAGATGCGCCTGGCAGCGCTCATTCAGAAGCCGCGATTGGGGCCCCGCGTCATGCCTGCTCAGCAGGTTCTCCAGATGGCCACGGTTTCCGGGGCCGAGGCCGTGGGTCTGCCAGAAGCTGGAAGTCTCCAGGTGGGCCACCAGGCGGACCTGGTCGTGGTGGACCCCTCGGCCATCGCGGCATTGCCTACTGCGGATCCCGTCTCTGCGGCGGTCTATTCCCTGACCCCAGCCGCCGTGACTTCGGTATGGATCGGCGGCGACTGTGTTGTCCGCGATGGGCAGGTGATGGGATGGGACCTGGCCGAGACCATCAGCGGGGTCCAGACTTCTCTGGAACGGGTGTTGAAGCGGGTGGCATTTTGAAGGTCCTGAAGGCGGCGGCGGATGCCATGGCGGACGGGACGCCCGCGGCTCTCTGCACGGTCATCGCGGTGGATGGTTCAGCCCCCAGGGACCGCTCGGCACGAATGCTCGTCTACGCCGATGGCGAGATCCTGGGCACCATCGGAGGCGGGAACTGGGAACACAAGGTCATTCAGATGGCCGTCCAGGCCATTTCGGACGGAAAGCCGCAGCGATTCGCCGTCCACCTGACCCGGGACCTGGGTATGTGTTGTGGTGGTGCCATGGAGGTGTTCATCGAACCGTTGGAGTTGAACGACACCCTGCACGTTTTTGGTGCGGGTCACGTGGGTCAGCCCCTGGCCGCCCTGGGCCGGGATCTGGGCTTTGATGTGCGGGTCTATGATGAACGAGACGAGTGGTTGAACGAGGCTCGCTTCCCGGGCGTAGAGCGGGTGCTCAAGGACCCTCGACGGGTCGTGCCCACCCTGGGGGAGCGGGACTACGCGGTCATCGTCACCCACAGTCACCAGCTGGACCAGGACCTTCTCCTGGCCGTCATCGAGCAGCCCTTTGCCTACCTGGGGATGATCGGCAGTCGGGCCAAGGTGGCCAAGTTCTTCGTGCGCCTCCGGGCTGCAGGCCACGACGAGGCGCTCTTTCGCCGGGTCTGTGCCCCTGTGGGCCTGGACATCGGGGCCGAAACTCCCGAGGAGATCGCCGTGGCGATCGCCGCCGAACTCATCCGGGTCCGACGAGGACAGCGAGGCCCCACGGTGGCCATGAGCGAACATCCCCTGCCCGCACGGGGTGGTGAGGGGGTCGCCGTACCGCCAAGACTCTCCGAAGAAGAGAACTGAACCGGCTGCTGTGGAAACCGGTGGCTAGTTGGTGTTGACTGCAGGCGTCCCGATGATCTGCTGTATCAGGGTCATCAGTTCATCCAACTTCAAGGGCTTCTGGATGAAGTCATCAAAGTTTTCGTCCTTGATGCGCTGTTCGATCTCCGGATCCCGGTAGGCCGTGCAGGCGATGACCGGTATGTGGCGGGTCTCCCGACCATCCCGCAGCATGCGAAGGACCTCGAACCCATCCATGTCCGGCATCATGATGTCCATCAGGATCAGGTTGGGACTGAAGCGTGCCACGGTGTACCCCGCGGCGAAACCCGAGTCCGCGACCTCGACGTCGTACTCGCCCTTGATCTCCAGGTAGTCCCGGACCATGTCCGAGAAGTCTCGCTCGTCATCGACCACCAGGATCTTGTGCTTGTCGCCATCTTCGGAGAGGAAGTCGTTGGACAGCGGGTAGTTGTACTCCCGGGCGAAGGTGATCAGGTCGTTCCGTGCGATTCGGCGGTGGCCGCCGGGCGTTCGATGAGCATCCAACAGGTTGTCGTTCACCCAGTTGACCACGGTCGGGAGGCTGACCCCCAGCACCTTGGAGACCTGGTACGTCGTGTAGTAGGTCGGCCCCGCCGCAGTCTTCTTTCTAGGCGCCATCAGAGCTCTTCTCGGACTCACCGGGCGAAGTCTCATCATAGTGCAGTTTCTCAAAACTCTCCAAGGTGGAGAGGTCCACCACCCGGGTCTCGATCGTGATGCGCAAACGCGACGCACCGATCCTGGGATGGGCTTCCCGGATGAGTTGGACCAGGTCCTGTCCGGCGCTTTCTGCCGCGGCCAGGCTTGCTCTTGGGGCGACCAGCAGGAACTCGTCGCTGCTCAGGCGAATGAGCAACTGCCCGGGTCTTGTCCGTTTCCGCAGTTGGGAGGTGAGCCACAGGATGACCTGGTCCCCTGCTGCGTAGCCGTGCTGCTGATTGATCGTCTTGAGTGCCACGACGTCTACCACGACGCCCGGTAACGGCAGTGTGGCCTCTCGAGACTCGGCCTGGAGACGGGAAATACGGTCCTCCTGGGTGCCCAGGGTGTCGAGCCCGGTCAAGGGATCGTGCTTGCCAGACTCAAATTTCGCTCCAGCCTCGGTGGAGTGGCGTTCCGAACGTCCGACCTGGGCCTCCAGTTCCTGGTGGTCCAGAGGAAGTTCCAGGATGCCAAGAGCCCCCAGTGCATGGCCCTGTTCCGCCAGCCCGGGATGGCCGCCAGGCACCAGCAGAAGGACCGGCACACTTCCCAGCTCTGGGTCTCCCTTCAACAACTCCAGAAGCCCGGTTCCAGTCATGTGTCCCTGGAGTTTCTGGTCCAATACCAACAGGTCTGGCGGGGACTGCCGGACCTGTTCAAGCAGACTCTCTCCGTGGGTGATGCCAGTGACGTCCCAACGGACCCCCAAACGTTCCGTCAGGTCCTCCAAGCGGTCCAGATCCCCGGAACCCACCACCACCCGCAGTTCCCCGGTGTCGTCCAGAACGGGTGGAAGGGACATCCGGGTGATCGCACCCCCGTCTGGATGGTTGGCAAACTCCAGGGCGCCACCGGCCCTGCGCATCATGCGCTGGCAGAGTTTCAGGCCCATGCCATGTTCTCGAGGAAGCACGGGACCGCTGAGGTCTGGACCCTCTTGGGGAAATCCCGCACCACGGTCCCGAACTTCGACACCCACGCCAGTCCCCATGGAGTAGACGGCCACGGTGATTGTCCCTCCCTCGGGGCTGTGCTTGATGGCGTTGTCGACCAGGTTTCCAAGGACCTGCCGCAGAACCGAAGGGTCGGCCAACACGGTGCACGGCTGTGGTGCGTCTACCTCCAGGACCAGCCCTGGTTGCTGTAGACCATCCTGGTGGCTGGCCCGTACCTGGTGGGCAAGGTCTGAGAGGGCGACCAGCTCTGCATTGCCTGGCGTGGGGGTACTGCCGGCTCGAAAACGATCCAGGAGGTCCTCCACCATCTCGGTCATCCGATTGGACTGGCGCGAGATGGTGGCCACGGTCTTCACCTGCCGGGGATTCACCTCGCCCACCAGACCCTCGGCCAGGATCTGGCAGTTTCCCTGGATGATGCTGAGCGGCGAACGCAGGTCGTGGGACAACACCGCCAGGAAGTCATCTCGGACCTCGGACAACCGGTCGACCGTGGAGGTGAGGCGCCGCAGTTCACGAACCCGGGAGAGGTAGCCTCGTTCCAGTCGGACCTGTCGCTCCTTGGTGCTGGCGACCAGGAGGGAGGCGGCACAGCCCTGGCCGAGAAGAAGACCCAGACTCTCGGCAGCACCAGTCGGCAGGGCATCAGGGGGTGAGACCCGCAAGCTGAGAAGGCCCAACGGTGCGCGCCCAATGGGAATGACGCAGAGAGCCTCGTCGGCCCCCTCCCCGCTTCCAAGTGGGTGCCAGCGAGGTCCAGGCCGGGTCAGCGCCACCCGCACCTGGTGAGGGGCGGGCCGGGCCGGCATCCCGACCGAGAGAATCGGGGCGAGAGACCGGGAGGATTCTGGTCCACCCATGGCACCGAAGGCACCGACAATGCCTTCCGCAGACATCATCAACTCCCCCACGCGGTTGAGTACGGTGGTTGGCGGGACGGTGGGATCCATGCCGCCGACCCATTCTGCAAGACGGCCCAGGACCTGGTGGGCGCGCTCCAGCATGAAAGCCTGCCGGTGCTTTTGCCCCAGCTGGACCAGGCGTGCCACCAGGTCCTCCACTGGGGTGCCGCCCCAGGCAAGCTCGGCGTTGGGTGGCAACTCACACTGCCAGGCTTCGGCCTCCGTGTCGGCCCCGATCAGCAACAGGACCGGTCGGGAACCCGCCTGGAAGAGTGCCTGCCGGGTCTGTTCCTTGCCTGTGGCCTCCACCAGGAAGAGGTCTGCTTCCTCGCCCGCGGTGCAGAGTGAGAACCCCGCCTCCGTGAGGGGCCTCTCCAGTTCGAGCCGCTCTGGGCCCTCCGAATAGACGATCAGGAGGGAGCTTTTCAGGGACAGGACGAATGACCTGGTTGAGAGAGCATCCGAGGATACCCTGCCACTTCCAAAAGCCAGGAAGCCCGCCGAGTCGGCGGGCTTCTTTGCGTCGGGTTCAGGACGCTATTCCATGATGCGGAACCGGAAGAACGTCTCGCCGATGATGATCTCTTCCCCACCAAACAACCTTCTCTCCGTGATCAACTCACCGTTGACCAGGCTTCCATTCGAGGACTTGTTGTCCTGAATGTAGAAGTTGTCTCCCTTGCGGTAGACCTTGCAGTGATGGCGCGACACCTTGGAGTCGTTCTTGATCTGGATGTCGTTGTCACGGCCCCGGCCGATGGTGATCTCATCCCCAGTGAAGGGGTAGATCTGCTCTTCAGCGGTGCCTTCCTGGTAGAGAAGCAGCGCCCGGCGGCTGGCTGCATCGTCATCGTCAACCTCGGCGACGGCCTCGGCAGCCAGTTCCACCAACTCTTCATCCCCCACCAGGTCCACGTCCACTTCTTCTGCGCCGTCAGACTCAATGTCCTCGCCTTCATCCTCTGCGAAGCCAAAGTCCACATCGACGCTGACCACGTCGTCGATCTCCTCGGCCTCTGAAACTTCGATGGCCACGTCTTCCAGGTCTTCCAGGTCT
>CAZMNK010000102.1:16921-20135 GCA_964567625.1 uncultured Enterobacterales bacterium
CCAGGTCTGCCAGGTCTTCCGAGTCATCGTCCTCTTCGACCTCGGCCAGGACACCACTCATGTCCTCGCGCTGTCCTTCGTCCTCGTCGTCAGCGTCTGCCTCGCCTGGGCCTGTGCGTCCGGCGTCCTGGCCGGCCTTCTCGGCGAGTTCCGTCCACGTGTCCAGGGCGCTGGCAAAACCGCCATGTTCCTCGGCGATGGTGCTGATCTTGCCGTCAGCCTCCTGGACTGTCGTGTCCAGCTCGCTGGACTCCGCCGCGAATTCCTTTTCGTCCAGCTCACCAATGGCGTGACGCAGCTTGAGCAGATCCAGCAGCTCGTCGGCACCGGACTTGCTCTCGTTGATCTCGTCCAGCTGGGTCTGGAGATCGGCAATGATGCCTTCGATGTCGACCACGAGTGGCACGATCTCGTCGGCAATCTCCGAGGACTTCATCTCGTTTTCGAGACAGACCCTCTCGATGACGGCTTCGGAGAATTTCCCCGTCTGGGCCTGGGCTTTCTCGATGAAGCCCCGAATACGGGCGTATTGTTCGACCATCTCGTTGAATGACGAGAGCAGTTTTTCCTTTTCCATGTTGCCTGGTGCCCTCATGGGGGGTTGGAGAGCAAGCCCGTGGCGCCTACCCCGTCTGCGCCTTTTAGTGGATGACGCTGGTTTCTTCAAGGGGCGAAGGACCGCCGCATCGATAGCCGGCGGCCGCCACGACGTTTCCGCCAGCAAGTGGGTACAGAGAAACCGCTCCCTGACAACGGCGTGTCCGGTCAATTCGCGCCGACCGGAAGGCCGGATCCCTGCGTCGGGCATCGAGAACAGCTTCTCGCACTGAATAGACCCGGAAGACCCCATCCAGTACCAGCAGCATCAGGGCTGCTTTGGGGGATTGTTCACGAAACCCGTACCAGCCGGCCAGGGCCAGGAGCGAAGCGTCGACCAGCGCGTAGCCCGCCCATGTCCTGGGTTCTCGCAGGATGAGGTGTCCGCTGCCGGGCCAGAGCGCTGAAGCGGTTCCGACCAGTGCAGGATGGGGCGAGGGGCCCTGGGGAATCTGGGCCTCAGCCCAGGCGATGGCCTCGGTTCGGAGGGCCTCCGAGTCCAGGGCGAGTCCGTTCCGGCTGGCGGCCTCGACCAGGTCCAGGTCGATCTCCAGCGGCTGTCCCTGGACGGTCAGCACGAGTCTCTGACCATCGGAGGAGCGAAAGGTCCCCGAGACCAGCACATCACCGGCCAGGTCCAGTTCCAGGACCTCTCCGGGGGTGAGCGCGAAGGCTGCTGCTGCCAGCCAGGCCACCCCCAGCAGGCTCACGAGTAGCCACCCTCGAACAGGTTCTCGAAGCGGACATTGGTGGCCTGGAATGCCAGGCGCACTCTTCCAAGACCGCCGTGCCGATGCTTGGCAATGATGATCTCGGCCACGCCCTTGTCGGGCGTCTCCTCGTTGTAGTACTCGTCCCGGTAGATGAACAGGATGGCGTCCGCGTCCTGTTCGATGGCACCGGATTCGCGCAGGTCGCTGAGCAGGGGGCGCTTGTTGGGTCGGCTCTCCACCGCACGGTTGAGTTGGCTCAGGGCAATCACCGGCAACTCGAGCTCTTTGGCCAGGCCCTTCAGACCACGGGAGATGGCGCTGATCTGTTGTTCTCGGGACTGGTTGGAGCCGCCATCCCCTTGCATCAACTGGAGGTAGTCGATCATCAGCATGGCCAACTCAGGGTGCTCGCTCTTGAGCCGTCGGGCCTTGCTCCGGATCTGGGTGATGGTCAACGCGGGGGTGTCCACAATCCAGAGAGGGGCGTGGTACAGGCGCTCCGAAGCCTCTTCCAGTCGGGGCCAGTCCTCGTTCATGGAAAGGTACCCGGTGCGCATCTTGTGGGCGTCGACACGGGCCTCCGAGCTCAGCATCCGTGTGACGAGCTGGCCCTTCCCCATTTCCAGGGAGAAGATGCCGACGCCGGCTCCGCCGCGAAGGGCCGCGTTCTGGGCGATGTTGAGCGCCAGCGCGGTCTTTCCCATACCCGGGCGGGCCGCCAGGATGATGAGGTCGGTGGGCTGCAGCCCGGCAAGGATTCGGTCGAGCTCGGTAAATCCCGTGGGGATGCCCGTGACCTCTCCCCTGTTCTCCGAAAGCTTCTCCAGCTTCAGCCACTCTTCGTCGATGACCTGGCTCAAGCGGTGCCAGTCCTGGGACCCGCCCTGTTGGGAGACCTCGAAGATGGTCTTCTCTGCCGAGTCCAGCAGCTGCCCCAGATCCTCCACGGCCCCCTGGGCGTTCTGGCTGATCTGGCCGGCCACCACCAACAGTTTTCGCCGGACGGACTTCTCCTTGACCAGGGTGGCGTAGGCCCCGAGGTTCAACGTGCTGGGCACCCGATCGGCCAGCCCGAGAACATAGGCGGGCCCTCCGTAGTCATCGGGCTTGGCACTCGAGGCCACGAATTCGCCGATGACCAGCTGGTCGAAATCCGCGTCCCCGTCGGAACGCTCCACGAGCAACTGGAAGAGCCGCGCGTGGTTACCGGCGTAGAAGTCCTCCTTTTTGAGGACCTCGGCAATGGAGGGGATCTGCTCCGGATCAATGAGCAGCCCACCGAGCAGGGCGCGCTCGGCTTCCAAGGCCTGGGGAAAGCCGCTGATGGTGCCGTCGTGCATGCCGGTCCCGGGATCAGGTAGGTGCACCCACCAGAGTGCCCCTCACCCAGCCTATCGCCAGAGTTTCATTCGCGGATGACGTAGACCTTGACGCCGGCGGAGACCTCGGAGTGAAGCCGAACCGTGACCTGGAAGATCCCGATACTTTTGATCGGCTCCGGGAGTTCAATGGCGCGCTTGTCGATCTCGAAACCCTCGGCCAACAAGGCCTCGGCGATGTCCCGATTCGTGACCGACCCGAACAGCTTGTCACTGTCTTCCCCGGCGGTCCGCTTGATGGACACGGCGGTGCCATCGAGCTTGGCGGCCTGGGCCTGCGCCTCGCCCACTTTTTGGGCTTTCCGATGGGCGATGACCTTCAGCGTGTGCTTCAGTTGACGGACATTTCGTTCGTCAGCCCGCACCGCCAGGCCCCGGGGGAGAAGGTAGTTCCGCCCATACCCGTCAGCGACGTTCACGACGTCGCCGATGGTACCGAGCTTCCCAACGTCCTCTTGGAGGATGACTTTCACGAGTCACCCCCCTCTTCCTTCTTCCCTTCTTCCGAAGCCTCTTCGGCTGGGG
>CAZMNK010000103.1:0-20132 GCA_964567625.1 uncultured Enterobacterales bacterium
GAGGCCTGCTGCTGGGCCAGCCGTCCGTGCTCACGCCCGACGACAACTACATCAGCCTCTTCCAGAACCGCGTGAAGGTCGGAATCAACGGCAGCGACAAGGAGAAGGGCCTCAGCGCCTCGGTCGAAGCGCTCACCGAGCCGCTGGCCAGCGGCATGAACGCCGGCTTCCTTCGCGACGACGCCACCCTGAGCATCATCTACGTCAGCGACGAGGACGACAGCAGCCCGAACAACGTGGACCACTACCTGCGCTTCATGTCGGAGCTCAAGGGCGAAGAAGCCTACCGGGACCACTCGCTGATGAACATCTCCTCGGTGGTGGGGGACACGCCTCCCGAGTTCGAAGGGGACCCGTCCTGTGCCACGGAGAGTGGTCTGGGCTGGTATGGGCAGCGCTACGTGGACTTGAGCACCCGGACGGAAGGCTTGCTGGAGTCCATCTGCGACGAGGACTTCTCGCCGCTGGTCTCCCGCCTGGGCCTGACCTTGTCGGGCCTCCTGGTCGAATTCGAACTGTCCGAGCCCTGCAGGGACGACACCCTGGAGGTCTCGCTCTACGAGACCGCAGACGATGCCTCCTTCGTGAAGACGCTGGAGCGGGATGTGGACTACGAGTACGTGTTGGAACGCAACAGCATCCGCTTTGAAGAGGGACAGGTGCCTCCGGCGTCCTGGTTCATCAAGGTCGAGTACACCCCTCTGGCGGCCGGCGCTTCCATTGAGCAGACGGAGACGAGCCCGTGATCACCGCTTTGTTCATGATGGGAATGGCCTTCTTCGCCTGTGATGGGGACACGGAGTGCAGTGAAGAGGTCTCCTGTAGCTTTGGTGCGGTGTGTATTGAGGGTGAATGCATCACCAAGTCCTGCTCCACCTCGAGCCAGTGTCCGATGGCGCATTTCTGCGATGACGGGACCTGTGCCGAGGGGTGCGCCGACGAGTACGATTGTTACCCCGGTGATTCCTGCACCGAGGAGGGAACCTGCGAGGCCAAGGACTGCCGGGACACCCACCTGGATTGCGGCTTCAAGGAGTTCTGCAACGAGTTCTCCGGCGAGTGCTACGACGCTGGTGGCTACTACTGCAGAACCTGCAACGACGACAACGACTGCGGCGGCAATGGCAACTACTGCACGAGCAGCGGCTACTGCGGGGTCACCTGTGAAACCAACAATGACTGCCCGTCAGGTTTCCAGTGCTATGCCTTCGTGAACTCGGTGGGAGAGGTGCAGTTCTACCAGTGCTACACCGCTTGCTGGGTCTACGCGGACAAGGGTGGCGGAGAGGTGTTGCCCGGTTGGCCGGTCGAGCCCGTGGACCTGCCTACTTGCGAACTCACCGTAGAGGATGCGGGATGAGTGTGCTCCTGGCATCGCTTCTCCTGGGCACCGGGTGCACCGGTGGCACGGATACGGTCGATAGCGGCGCGATGGTGATCGGCCCTGCGATGAGCCACACGGAACCAGAGGGCCCCTTCGTGGCAGGAGTGGCCATCGCGATGAGCGTGGTGGCGTCGGACCTCGACGGCGTGGAGGAGGTGGACCTGGTCTACCGAACCCAGGAATCGGAATACTGGGAGACCCTCCCCCTGACTGCGCAGACCGGTTCGGATGCCTGGTCTGGCGAGGTGCCGGAGAGCGACGTCGCGACACCGGGGCTGGACTACTACTTCCGGGCCCGGGATGCGGTCGGCATCACGACCTTCCTGCCCCAGGACAATGCGAACTCCTCCTTTGCATTGACGGTCTCGGACAAGGGCGCATCGCTGCCGTTCACCGAGGACTTCGAGGACTACACCTCGGGGTACGGACCGCTCTATTCCCTGGGTTGGGCCAGCGTTTCCGATGGATTCGCTGGCTATGCTTTTGAGATCACCGAGGCCGATGCCTGGGACGGCGTGGTGGCGGTGTGGCATGCCCGTGGGTTTGACGGCATTTCCGGCATGGATGACTGGTTGGTGGCACCGGCACTGGACTTCGAGGGACAGGACCGGGTCCAGGTGACCTGGTGGGAGAGGGGTCAGAGCACGGAAGGTGCGGATCACAGTCTCTGGGTCAGCACCCTGGATCGCGACCCTCGCAACGGAACCCATGTGGAGGTGGCCACCCTGGACGCCCCTTCCGAGGACGGCTGGGAGCGTTCGGCCGTCATCGACCTGTCGGACTGGGTGGGGCAGCCCGTCGTGCACCTGGCCTGGCGCTATGTCGGCTCCTACGTGGACGATTGGTACCTGGACGGCGTGAGCGTGCGGGAGATGACCTGTGACCCGTCGCTCGCGGTCACCTGGAATTCCGAGGTCGTCCTGCCCGGAGAAACGGTCGACGTCGACGTCGACGTGGTGAACGCGGTGGACCTGTCCTGTGCAGGGTTGACCGCCACTGTGAGCTTCCCTGATGGTGGAGCCGAGGCTGCGAATCCTGAGATCGCCTTGGGGGACCTCGAGGGGCTTGGCTCGGTCGCCGGTACGACCGTTGTCACGGTGGACAGCAACTGGCCCGAGAACTCCTACCTGCCGGTCCTGGTGACCCTCAGCGATGGGGTGGAGACCTGGTCTCTGTCCGAGGACCTGGTTGTCGGACTTCCCTCGGAGCTTCGGCTGGACCTCGAGGTCGACACGGAGGGACTGGTTCAGATCGTGGTGGGTGTGGGCGATCCTGAGGAGCCGACCTGGTCCTTTGATCTGACCGCTGCGACCCTGGCAGCGGGTGCCTATAGCTACACTGCGGACCTGACCGACCACTACGACCTGCTGCCTCCGGGGTCTGCAGGGGAACGCTGGTTCGCACACATCGAGGCCTCGGGTTCCGGGGCGGTCACCAGCATGGAGATCGACTACGCGGCCACCACCTACGCGGCCACCGTGAAACCGGAATGGTGGGGAGACGAGGATGTGGTTGTCTGGGTGCCCGAGCCCCCGGCTCCGAGCCTCTCCCTGGTGACCACCTACCCGACCATCGTGGCCCCTGGAGACACGGCGGACCTGTCTCTCACCCTTCGAAACGAGGGGGCTGCAACCGCCGGTACGGTGAGCGCCACCCTGTCCACATCAGAGAGCGCAGTCACGATCCTGGATGGCGGCCCCCAAGACCTGACCAGTGGGGCCTGGGCCGAGGGGGCATCCGAGTCGCTCGGTTCGCCCTTCAGCTTCCAGATCGGTTCCGACCACGTCGACTCCACAGCGCTGGCCTTTGAACTCACCCTGACCGATGGCCTGGAGACCTGGGTGCTTCCCCTGGAGATCGCCGTTCCCTGGGTGGTGATCAAGGCGACCTCCGTCGTCATCGATGACGCGACAGGAGGCAATGGCGACGGCCTGCTTGATGCGGGAGAGACCGCCACCCTGGAGATCGAACTCACAAACGTGGGGGACCTGGACGCCGATGGTTTCGTGGACGCGGCCCTGTTCGTCGAAGGAACGAGCACAGCCGGCGTGACGATCGACAACGGAGAGGACAGTCTCTCCACCCTGTACGTGGAGAGCACCCGCACGGCGGAATTCCAGGTCACCGTGGATGCTGGTTCCGCGTCCGGGGACACCCTGGATCTGCGGGTGGACACCACCGATGACCGGTCCACCTACTCCTCTCCGGCCACCATCACCCTTGGCGAGCCTCCCTGGTTGTCGGTGTCCAGTGTGGACGACGATACCGAGGATGCCTTTGACTACACCGTCGACCTGGTCAATGTGCTCTACCGCTCCGACGGCGAAAGTCTGGAACTGCTCTTTCACACGGCCGAGGCCTACGACAGCAGCACGGCCTTCGTGGAGATGTGGGGAGTCGCCTCCGGCGGGGACTATTCCTGGTACCGAATGGTCATGCAGTCCGGGACTGCTCTCCTGCAGGGGTATGACTCAGACTTCTACGAGTTGGCGGAGCCGACGGTGGAGTTTCCGAGCTCGACAGAGATCAAGATCAGCTGGCTTCTGGCCGACATGGGCTCCGAGGACCTGAACTCTTTGCGGGTCGGGTTCGGAGCCGGGTGGTGTGCGGCAGACACCGACAGCTTCTGCGATCACTTTCCGGACGGCTGGGGCTACTACTACCACGACACCTACACGGACTCGCGGTTCTTCACGCTGCAGTGGTAGAGGGTCGCGGAGACTCCTCCGATCATTGCCACAGTTCCCAGGACTGCCCAGGCAAGGCCATCCACCGGGGCCCACAGGGTTCGGGACAGGGTCCGACCGAGAGCCACACCCAGGATGATGCCCAGGACCCAGGTGCGACGGGCACTGTAGGGCCTGCCCAGGGCGTGTACAGCCACGAATTCGGCCAGCGGAAGACTCCACCAGGCCACCAGTTCCGACAGCCCGGGCAGGGGATGGCCCCGCGCGACGCCAAGGACCAGGACGGCAATTGCCACCGGCCATGCCACCAGGCACCTTCGGCAGACCCGAAGTGAACCGAATCGGGCGCAGCGATGGCTGTCTTCCGGAGGGTGGTGGGCGAGCCAGATCGACCGGTCCATTGGCGAGACCTTAGCTCGTTGGGCATGGCCCTCGTTTCATTCGCGGCGACGTCCAGGTGTCTGGCGTCGGGCAGGATGGAGGTTCTGGCCCACTTCGTGTCGTAGGATAGCGTCGAGTCTACCGGGACATACTCCCATGCGAGTGCTCATCCTCGACCCCGACGCGGATCTCCAGCGGGTTTTGGGGAACGTCCTGCCTGCTGGTGTGAAGCTGGAGTGCAGGGAGGAGGCCTCGGCCGCACTCACTGCGCTGGAACTGGGGGAACCCGACCTGGTGATTCTCGACCTGGACATTCCGGGACAGGCCGCCATCACCTTCCTGACAGGCTACAAGGACCGCGAGGAGGCTCAGAACGCGCGGGTCCTCTTGAAGTCTCGGGTCTTCGACGAGTCAGACGAGCTTGTGGTACGTGCCAAGCGGCACTTCGGCGGATCTCACTTCATCAAGGGACCCGTCTCCTTGTTGGACCTGTCGGACTTCATTCAGAAGTTGGAGCGTCTGCCCCCCGGCACCGGGGAGGACGAGGACACGTCCGAGATCTGGTCTTCTGCGAAGAAAGGCCCCAAGTCAGGCAGGGGTCCCGCCGTGGACTCGACGGCGAAGGCTCCGCCGGGTCCTTCCGCAGCCGAACGTCGTGGGCAGCGCCGAGAACAGGTGGCTGGCCGCGCATCGCGAAGCCCAAGACAGGCCGAGCGGACCACTCGGCCTGCTCCAGACGCGGCCACCGAAGGTGGGCGTTCCCCCGCGGCGGTGGCCAAGATCGAGAGACTGCTCGCCCGGGATGTGAAGAAACTGGAGCGAGCGGATCCGTGGAAGAAGCTGGGCCTCTCGAAGTCCGAGGACCCAAAGCAAGTGGACCGGGCCGTGGCTCGGTTGGTGAAACGCTATGGCAACCTGGTCCAGGATCGAGATCTCTCCTCGAAGGCCCGGGGGGAAGCCAGGCAACTGCTCGCCTCGATCATGCAAGCCGCAGACAAGGTGCGTTCCAGACGGCCAGATCGGAAGCCCTCCAATTCGGCCCCGGAAGAGGCCAGTGCGGCCCCAGAACCCACGCCCCCATCGAATCCGAGTCCGGCCCCTGAATCCGGTGCAGACACCGGGCAATCCTGGGTCCTGGAGATCGAGGACCCGGACCAGGAAGACTCTGTTGTCGCCGAGTCCGAAGTTTCCGTGCGGGAAGACCCGGACTCACTGCCATCCGAGGAGCCTGAACCGGCACCAGAGAAGCCTGAACCGGCACCAGAGAAGCCTGACAAGGGGCGGGACGTCGACACGCTGGACGATGACGACGATTTCGATGTTCCCGTGCGGGTGTCCCAGGAGTCAACGCCACCCGAGGAGCCCCAGCAGGGGCGTGGCATCGACATGCTGGACGATGACGATGACGATGACGATGACAGCGCCGGTGATTTCTCCTGGAGCTGAACGTCAGTCCTGCTTCGCCGGGACCCCGCGGAGCTGAAGCAGGTCGATGTCAGCTTCGGTAAAGCCAGGTGTCTGCATCTCCACCTCCACACCAGCGGAGTATCGAAGCTGCAACTCGGGATCCTCTTCGACCAGTTCGTCGAACTTCGCCTGGGTCATGTTCCGGGCGACCCCCTCCCGATCCCTGGGTTCCGGGGAGAGCGTGCCGACCATGACCGAGTCATAGGGTGGGATGTCGCCCTCGATGGGGATCTGGACCTCCTCAAGCTGGTTGCCGTTCTTGTCCTTGATGGTCGCCAGCAGGATGATGTCCGTCATCGCAAACTTGGACTTGTTCTGGAGGAGGAACTGGAAGATCGTCAGGTTCCGGTTGCTTTCATCAAGCTGTAACCAGCTGGAATTCTTCACAAAAACGTAGTAGTCCGGGTTGTAGATCGGGTCGTAGTTCTCCTGGGTCCGCTTGTCGGCGAAGAAGTACCCGGGCACCACGTGTTCGACCTGGACATAGCCCTCCTGGCCTCCTTCGCTTCGGACCTGGTACCAGTTGCCCTGCTTGCCCATCAGCTGGACCTTGGAGTCCTTGACCAGCGTGCCCTTCTTGGCGCCGCTGGGCGCGTCCAGCAGTGGCGCCTCGGGTTCGGTGACCAGCATCTCCGTGAGTTCGAGGACGTCGAGCAGGTTCATGTTGTCGTAGTCGGGCATGTCCTGAACCGCGCCGTACAGGGCAAATGCGCCACCGCTCAGCAGGATCAGCAGGACGAGCACCAGGATGCTCTTGTTGCCGCGGCCGCGGCCCCGCCAATCGTCGTCATCGTCCACTCCGCCGCTGCCTTCCTTGAGCAGTCCCTTGAGCTCTGGAATCTCCGCGGCATAGAGCCATTCGCTGGCTCCAGGAGGCTGAATCATGTCAGAGGAGAGGATGGTCCCCTCGGACGCCAGTTTCTTGAGCTCGGAAAGGTCACGCGCAGCGAACTGGCGGTCCCCCTGTGAGATGAGCCATCGTGCCATTTTAGGATGCCCTCCAACCGCTGGTGGGAGCGGTGACCTGACCCGCCGATCTATCACAGGGGCCCAGAACCCCGATGCTGCCTCGGCCCCATTGACCCATCGTTGACCGTCCGTTACCCCGCGGCCGCCGGAGCCTGCATGTCTTTTACCCCGCTGAAGTTGCTTATCGCCTACGACGACGATCGCGGGTATTGCGGGCGTGTTGTGCCCCGCATGCGCGAAATGCTGGAGCATCGCGCCTTTCAAGTGGAGACCCTGGTCATCGATGGCTCGGACCCGGAGGTCGACCTGGAGGAATTCGATGGACTGGTGTTGGGGGGGCCGGTGTCCGGCCTGAATCCCCAGGGCCCTTCCCGGAAGATCCAGGAGTTCATCGCCGCTGTCGACGACCTCGACGAGGTGAGAGTGGCCATCTTCTGTGTCTTCGACGTGCGACCGGGCAAGAGCCTGGACAACCTGGCTGAACTGGTTCTGGACCATGGCGGAGAGGTGGTCGCCGGGCATCCCTACTGGTTGCTTCGCCCGTCCCAGCGGGAGCACGTGATCCCCGCGGAGTGCATGGTGCGCATTCGGTGAAGATCGATCAGGTCGGGATCGAACAAGGCCTGGGTGTCAAGGTAGTGGGCGCGAGGCGCCAGTCGGGGGGCGACATCTGCCAGGCATGGCGGCTGGAGACCGAGACGGGGCCTGTCTTCTTGAAGCAGCACAACCGGCCGCCACCGGGCTTCTTTGCCGCAGAACAGGCCGGGCTCGAGGCGCTTGGGATTTCCAGGGAGGGGCCGAGGGTGCCGGAGGTGAAGGGGCTCCACGAGAACTGGATCGCCCTGGAGTGGCTGGAGCCCGGTCGGGCTGCGGACGACGACCGGACCCTCGGGGAGCAGTTGGCGGCCTTGCATCGCCTGACCGGCGAGCATCATGGTGGCGCAGAGGACAACTACATCGGCACCCTTGCCCAGAGGAACCGCCTTCGGGCCAGTTGGGTCGACTGCTGGCGGGAGGATCGACTGAGGCCACAGATGCTCATGGCTCGGCAGGCCCTGGGGCCGGGTCGATCTGCTGCCTGCGAAAGGCTGTTGGATCGGCTGGATGGGCTCCTACCGGACCATCCGGAGCCCTCCCAGCTTCACGGGGACCTGTGGCGGGGCAACTGGATGCACACGGCCACGGGACCGGCCCTCTTTGATCCGAGCGCCTACCGGGGGCACCGAGAGGTGGACCTGGCAATGCTGGCCCTCTTTGGGGGATTTCCTGCCAGGGCAGCGGAGGCCTACCAGGCGAGCTGGGCCCTTGACCCCGGGGTGGAAGAACGCCGTCCGATCTACCAGCTCTACCCGCTCCTGGTTCATGTGAACCTGTTCGGTGGGGGCTACGTGGCCCAGGTCGAATCCGTGGTTCGACGCTACGTCTGAGCCTCGGACACGAAGAGTGCTGCTGCGCCGTGGGCGACCCCCGGGTCCTGCCAGAATCGGGGGAGCTTGGGGTCCAGTTGGGCAAGGGTCGTGACCACCTGCTGGTTGGCGATGTAGAGCTCCACGATTTCCAGGCCTCTCAGCACGTCGTCGTGGGCAATTGGCCGATCCCGGGCCAGGCCTCGGGCAAAGAAGAGCACTGCGTCGGCCTGGAGCAGCAGTCGGGTCACGCCTGCAGCCATGTGAGGGACGTCCTTGAGCACCAGTCGGCTGCGCAGTCGGGAGCGAATCCAGGTGAGAAGAAGGGCCTCGGAGTCAGCGGGCAGGTGTCCCGGGTGGGCCAGGATGGCGCCCATGTCGATGGGTTCGCCCAACAGTCTGCTGGTGTAGACGTGGCGGAAGGACAGCATGCGGGGCAGTGCGAACACGCCCTGAAGGCGTCCCCAGAAGCTGCGAGTGTCCACGGCGTCACTGTAGAGGGACAGGGCAAAGGCATAGCGAACCTCTCCCGGGATCGCCTGGAGACCCGTGGGCCTGGGCAGAGCCGGCTGTTGGGAGACGGTGGAGGGATCGCTCGTGAAGGCGGCCAGTGTGGTCAGTGCGGGAAAGATCTGGTCCCCAAGCGCCGTGGAGAGCGTCTCGATCAACTGGTCCAGCTCTGGACCTCCAAGGTCTTGTCCGGGTCCGATCGGGTAGCCAATGTCGGCATCTTCGCGAATGGACTCCAGCTCCCTGGAGAACTTACTGGCCAGGGCTTCCCGGTCCTCGTGCAGGGAGGGCCCGTGGCCCTCCTGGACGGCCTTGCAGCCGTAGTTGGCCGTGACCCAGACCTGTTCGTCCGAAGAGACGGCCAGGTGGGGGAAGCGGCGACACATCTGGGGCTTGGCTTCGGCCCCCCAGTGACGGTGGAGTTCGCAGAGCCCGTCATCGCCCAGGAGGGTGCAGCTGGTGGTCCCCGGCTTCTTGGTCAGTGCCCAGAGCCCGTTGCCATGAGGACTGAGCAGGGTGCCAGGATCCCGGCCCAACTCCCCCCAGGGACGTGCCAGGATCTCGTCCTTCTTGGCTTCTGGCACCAGGATGGCCCAGGCGGCATTGCAGCACCGTCCACAGCTCGAACAGGAGAATCGGGTGCCGGAATCGAGGACGAGTCGTTCTGTGCTCAAGGGGTTCCTCGGGGGGAGCCGGGCTGGGGGAGAAGCCGCCCCGGTCCGGGCACCGGTTGTACTGTGGGCCGCCGATGATAGCGCGCAGTCCTGTTCGTGCCTGTTCAGGCCAGGAGTCGTGAGAGGACCTGGCCAGTGGCGGTGTCCAGGCGGGCCACTTCCTCCGGAGACCCGGTGCCCACAACCTGGCCCCCGGCAATCCCCCCTTCCGGGCCCAGGTCGAGAAGGTGATCTGCGTTCTTGACCACGTCCGGGTTGTGCTCGATGACCAGGACGGTGGCCCCGCCTTCCACCAGGCGATGCAGGACCTGGACCAGGCGTTCGATGTCCGCGAAGTGCAGGCCTGTGGTGGGTTCGTCCAGCACGAAGACCGTGCCCTTGCCTCGACTGTGGAGCTCGTTGGCCAGCTTGACCCTCTGGGCCTCCCCCCCCGAAAGGGTCGTCGCGGGTTGTCCCAGGCGCAGGTAGCCCAGGCCCACATCTGACAGGGCCTGGAGCTTCTTCGCGATTGAACGATGGGCCCTGAACTGGTTCAGGGCGTCGGACACCCGCAGTTCCAGGACTTCGGCGATGTTCAGGCCTCGCCAGCGCACCTGGAGAGTGGCTTCGTTGTAGCGATGGCCGTGACAGAGCTCACAATCCACCCAGACATCGGAGAGGAAGTGCATCTCCACGAGCACTGCTCCCCGTCCCTCGCACTGGGGACAGCGTCCCGCGGCAGCGTTGAAGGAGAATCGACCGGGGCCCCAGCCCCGCTCCTTGGCCAGTCGCGTGGTCGCGTAGAGTTTGCGCAGGGCGTCCATCACCTTGGTGTAGGTCGCGGGAGTGCTTCGTGGGGTGCGCCCGATGGGCTGTTGGTTCACCACCACCACCCGTCTCAGTCCGTCTGGATCGTCGACCTGGATGCTCTCCGCGGCAGGCGGGGCGGACTCGTTCTGGAGCAGGTGGCGCAGACCGGTCACGAGGACGTCCATGATCAGCGTCGACTTGCCGGAACCACTGACTCCGGTCACGACCGAGAACACCCCGGTGGGAAGGTCCACATCCACGCCCTGCAGGTTGTGAAGATGGGCACCCCGAATGCGGAGATGGCCCCGGGGCTGGCGGCGCTGGGAGGGGAGGGGAATGGTGCGGCGTCCGGAAAGGAAGGCACCGGTGATGGAGGCGGGGTCCTGTTCGATCTCGGCCGGTGTTCCCTGGGCGATGATCTTGCCGCCGTCATCCCCGGCACCAGGGCCCAGGTCGATGACCTGGTCCGCTCGGCGAATGGTGTCCTCGTCGTGCTCCACGACCACGACCGTGTTTCCCAGGCCCTGGAGTCCTTTGAGGGTTCCCAGGAGCCGTGCAGTGTCCCGAGGATGCAGCCCGATTGTCGGTTCGTCGAGGACGTAGATGCACCCGGTCAGGCCACTTCCGAGCTGGGAAGCCAGGCGGATGCGCTGGGCCTCGCCCCCCGAGAGACTGGAGGCGGCCCTGTCGAGGTGCAGGTACCCCAGCCCGACATCGCGCAGGAAGCGCAATCGTGAGACCACTTCCCGGCGGGCCTGGTCAGCGATGCTGGCCTGGTCTGGGGGTAGCGCGAGGGTCGTCCAGAAAGCCAGGGCATCGTGGACCGAGTGATCCTGGTGCTGGTGGATGTCCTGTCCTCCCAGGGTGACAGCCAGGGACTCCGGGCGAAGCCGACCCCCGAGGCATTGGGAGCACTCCTGCACCCTTCGCAGCCACTCCAGTCGGCCCTTCCAGCCCTCGAGCACCGTGATCAGTCCCTCCCAGACGAGGGTCTCGTTCACCGTGCGCCGGGTCTTGCCCCAACGCTTCGACCAGCGGACGGTGAGTTCCACATCGGGAAGTCCCTGCCACATGGCGTCAAAGGCGCCCTCAGCCCAGTCCTGGACAGGCGCCTTCGGATCGACGCCAAGCACCTTGAAGAGGGCCTTGAGACGCCCCTGGATCCGAGCGGAGCGATTGACCACCGAGGCCACCCGACCATCCATGGACTCGGCAAGGGGCCTGTCCTGGTGTGGAAAGACCAGTTCCGTGTCCAGGGCTGTCAGCCTTCCCAGACCATCACAGGCCGGACAGGCCCCCACGTGGCTGTTGAAGGAGAAGTGGCGGGGGGTAAAGGCCTCGGGCAACACGCGTCCGTGCTCCGGGCAGGCGGGTAGCTCGGTCAATTGCACGGACCCACCTTCCTGGGACAGGTAGATCACCGAGCCTCCCCCCCAGGCGTAGGCGGTCTGCAGGCCTTCGGAGAGTCGTTGACGGGAGGTGGTGGCCGGCTTGATGCGGTCGATGACCAGGGCCGTGCCCTCCTCCAGGAGTCCCACGGCCTCGGGTGCTTCGAGTTGGACCTCTCGAGGTTCGGTGTCCGACCGGTCCAGGAGCCGGGCAAAACCCTCCTGCTGGAGTTCTTCGACCGTGTGGCTCCGGGGGCGGAGCGGGGTCAACAACCAACCACGGCCCGTGGCCTGGGTTCGCAGGTGTCGAGCACCCTGGCTGGGGCTCCATCCAAGGACCTCTTGTCGGCACTTCGGGCAGTGTGGTTGGCCGATTCTGGCCCACAGAAGTCGCAGGTAGTCCTGGATCTCGGTGATGGTCGCCACGGTGGACCGGGGATTCTGGCTCGCGGCCTTCTGCTGAATGGCAATGGCAGGGGCAAGGCCTTCGACCTTGTCGACGGGCGCCCGGTCCAGCCGTCCCAGGAAGCGTCGGGCGTAGGTGGAGAGGCACTCCACGTAGCGTCGCTGCCCCTCGGCGAAGAGGGTGTCAAAGGCCAGGGAGGTCTTCCCGGAACCGGAGACGCCGGTGATGACGGTCATGGAGCCCTGGGGAATCCGGACATTCACGCCCTTCAGGTTGTGGCAGGTCGCCCCTTCCACGACCAGGTCGGAATCGCGGCCCTTTCGACGCCGCCGAGGCCGAGATGTCGCGAATCCCGGTCCACCGAACTCAGGCAGGGCTTGCAGCACCTGTCCGGTGGGGGTGCCCAGAGCCGCGACCTGTTCCGGTGTCCCGGTTCCGACCACCGCTCCTCCACCTTCTCCCCCCTCTGGCCCCATGTCGACCAGGTGGTCCGCGACCTTGATCACATCGGTGTTGTGCTCGATGACCACCACCGAGTTGCCCGCATCCACCAGTTTTCCAAGAGCGGCCAACAAGGCCTTCACGTCGTGCACGTGGAGACCGGTCGTGGGCTCATCCAGCAGGTAGAGGGTGCCCCCGGTCGGCGGCCTGCGCAGTTCAGAGGCCAGCTTGATTCTCTGAGCCTCGCCTCCCGAGAGGGTGGTGCTGGGTTGCCCGAGCTTGACGTACCCCATGCCGACCATCGACAGGGTGTCCAGGGTGCGCTTGAGCTTGCGGTGATTTTTGAAGAACTCGGCTGCCTCGGCGATGGAAAGTTCCAGGACCTCGGTGATGGTGTGGCCCCGGTACCGGATGTCCAGGGTCTCTTCGTTGAAGCGTCTGCCGTTGCATGTGCTGCAGGTGACCTGGACGTCCGCCAGGAACTGCATCTCCACCGTTTTCAGGCCGGCGCCAGAGCAGTCCTCGCAACGTCCGCCTGCCACGTTGAAGGAGAATCGGCCCGGCTTGTAGCCCCGGGCCCGGGATTCCGGCAGCCGGGCGAAAAGGGCCCGGATGTCGTCGAAGGCCTTGGTGTAGGTCGCCGGGTTGGACCGGGGTGTTCGGCCGATCGGGGACTGGTCGATGGTGACCAGTTTGTCGACCTGGTCCATGCCCGTCAGTTCTTCCAGGCACAGGGGTTGTTGGTCCTTGCCGTCCGGGTGGAGATGACGGAAAACCGCTCGCTGGAGGACCTCCATCATCAGGGTTGACTTGCCGGAACCGGAGACCCCGGTGAAGACCACCAGTTGGCCCAGCGGCAGGTCCAGGTCGATTCCTCGTACGTTGTGGGCCCGTGCACCGCGAATGCCCAACCAGTGGCCCGTGCCTTCTCGCCGGTTCTCGGGGAGGGGGATGGTTTCCTCTCGCCGCAGGTAGCGTGCCGTCAGCGTCCGGCTGCGCTTGACCCGGCTTGGAGGGCCGGAGGCGACGACCTCGCCTCCCTGCATCCCGGCCCCTGGTCCCACGTCGATCAGGAAGTCGGCCGCAGTCATCGTCTCTTCGTCGTGCTCGACGACCAGGACGGTGTTGCCTCGGTCCCGGAGGGCCATCAGGGTCTCGAGCAGGCGTCGATTGTCTCGAGGATGCAGTCCGATGGAGGGCTCGTCCAGCACGTAGGTCACCCCCTGCAACCCACTGCCCACCTGGGCGGCGAGGCGGATGCGCTGGGCCTCCCCCCCGGCCAGGGTCGTCGCCGAGCGGTCCAGTCCCAGGTACCCGAGGCCCACGCGCTGGAGAAAGGAAAGCCTCTCCTGGATCTCCTTGACGAGCTCACGCCCGATGCGGGCCTGGTTTCCTGCCAGGCGAACCGTGGCGAAGAATGCTGCCGCATCGTCCACGGACATCGAGACCAGGTCGGCCAGCCCCTGACCCTGGAAGTCGACGGCCCGGGCGATGGGGTTGAGGCGAGTGCCATCGCAGTCTGGACAGATGCGTCGGGTTCGCCAGGCTCTCAAGGGCTTGTGGTGGGTGAAACGCCAGACCCTCTCGAGGGTGTGCAGCAGGCCGCGCCAGGGACGCACTCCCTTGTCGACCCGGCCGTTGTCCCGCACCTTTGTGTAGCGGTAGGTCAGCGAGGGCCCCTCGCCGAGCAAAAAGAAGTTCTGGACCTCGGGGGTCTGCTCGGCCCAGCTGGCGGTGAGGTCCGCGCCGATCCGTTGCCCCAGGTCCTCGAGGATCTCCTTGTTCACCGTGGAAAAGGGAATCCGGCCGCCTGGTCCGAGAGGCCGGAAGGCTTCCAGGAGGGGTCGATTGGGCTCCAGGAGCCGATCGACATCAAAGCCCTCCAGGGCGCCCAGACCATTGCAGAGGGGGCAGGCACCCTGGGGCGCATTGAAGGAGAAGAGCCTGGGTTCCAGTTCGGGCACGGCGACGTCCGGGTGGTCCGGACAGGCGCGGTCGCTGGACCAGGTGGCGTGGTCCCAGCCCTGGTCCTCTCTCTGGATGAGGGCCGTCACCACGCCCTTGGCCATCTCCAGCCCTCGTTCGACGGCTTCTCGCACCCGTTCCTTGGACTCGGGCTGGACCTTCGTGCGGTCCAGCACGACCTCCAACGTGTGCTTTTCGTAGCGAGCGAGGCGGATCTCCTCCTCGTCCAGGCGTCGGATCTCACCATCCACCCGCACCCGCACCCAGCCTTGGGTCTGCAACTCTGCGAGTTCCTTGCGGTACTCGCCCTTTCGGTCCCGGACGATGGGGGCCATCACAACCAGGCGGGCACCCGGACGTCTCGTCAGCAGGTCTTCGGTGATCTGTCCCGGAGAGAGCACCGTGATCTCCTGGCTGCATTTCGGGCAGCGGGGAACTCCCAGCCGGGCCATGAGCAACCGAAGGTGATCCAGGATCTCGGTGACTGTTCCCACGGTGGAACGGGGATTGCGGTTGACCGTCTTCTGGTCGATGGAGAGCGTGGGGGACAGCCCTTCGACGTGGTCGACCTGGGGCTTTTCCATCTTGCCCAGAAACTGCCGGGCATAGGCCGACAGGCTCTCCATGAAGCGCCGTTGGCCCTCCTGGTAGATGGTGTCGAAGGCCAGGCTGGACTTTCCGGAACCGGACAGGCCGGTAACGACGACAAGACTGTCTCGAGGGATGTCGATGTCGACGTCCTTGAGATTGTGTTGCCGAGCCCCGACGATGGAGATGCAGTCTGGACCGCTGGTGGCCATGTTCGGCGGGTAACGCAGCCCTGGAGCGAGGTGTGGTTAGTTTCCAGGTTCCAGCGCGTTACCGGGGGGGCGTGGTGCGTTCCCTGCTGGTCTTTCTGGTCTCCCTGGTCTTCGCGGGTGTCGCCTTTGGGGGGCTTCTCTCCCGAGCTGAGCGAGAGGAGGCCACGCGATCCTGCCAGGAGGACCACGTCCAGGATGACTGTTCCCTGGTCAAGTGCCATGACGGCAAGGACGACCTGTGCCTGGCCCTGGGCTTGCGGTGGAAGCGGGACAGGCCCCTGGAAGCCTTGCCCCTGTTCGAAAAGGCCTGCAAGGGTGGAGTCCTGGGGGCCTGTGTCGAACTGGGCCTGCTACACATGGGACTGGAGCCCACGGCTCCCACCGACCCGACCCGGGCCGAGACGAATTTCGTGAAAGCCTGCGAAGGAGGCGAGGAGCGGGGCTGCCGTTTCCACGAGAACTTCCTGGGAACCAGTGCGCTGACCTGGACGGGGCGTCGCACCATCTACCTGGAGCAGTGCCGAGGCACCGTGCGTGGAAAGCGAACCGGTGACCAGGCGGTTCCGGGGGCCTGCCTGGTGGCGGGCTGGTACTACCTCAATGGCTACGGCGTCACAAAGGACCGGTCCCGCGCCTGTGAGTGGATCCGGAGAGGATGCGAGAAGGGAAGCGAGGCCGCTTGCGAGGAGAAGGAACAACGCTGTCGTTGAGACGGGTTCCCCAAGCCCTCCAGCCCCAGTGGAGCCCAGCAAAGCCGTGAAGCTCGCCGCGATTCAATACCGTCCACCCAAGGGAGACCCGGTGTCCGCCCGGGCGGCCCTGGTCGACCTGGTGAATCGGGCCGGATCGGGAGGAGCCCGGCTCATCGTGGCGCCGGAGATGGCCACGAGTGGGTACCTGTGGCCCTCTGCGGAGGCTCTCTTGCCACACGCAGAGTCCCCGGAGGGACCGACCTTTCAGGCTCTGGCGCCCCTGGCTCGGGCGCACGGGGCCTGGATCGTGGTGGGCTTCCCGGAGCGTGCCCGGGAAGGGCTCTACAACGCCGCCATGGTCATCGATCACGAGGGTCGCCTGGTCGATGTCTACCGGAAGATCCTGCTCTACGAGGCGGACCGCCCTTGGGCCCTGACCGGCGCCAGGCGCCCGATCTATGACACCCCGGTAGGCCGGGTCTCGCCGGCCATCTGCATGGACCTGAACGACGACGGTTTCGCCCTTCACCTGTTGCGGGAGCGTCCGGATGTGGTGGCCTTCTGCACCAACTGGGTCGAGGAAGGGGTCGACGTACTCCCCTACTGGACCTACCGGCTGGCCGGCTGGCAGGGTTGGTTTGTGGCCGCGGACACCTGGGGTCGGGACGGACACATCGAGTTCCATGGCCGCTCGGCCATTCTGGGCCCAGAGGGACATCCACGGGCCATCGCAAGAAAGGAAGGGGATGACGTGCTGCTGGTAGAGACCAGCCAGTCCTGAGTCAGGGGCCTTGCCGCCTGCGCCAGCCGAGCACCACCGCGACCAGCGCGAAGAAGGCCAGGGGGTTCCTGGGTGTGGTGGGGGCCGTGCTGCACCCAGCCCCGGTGATCATCACGTCGCCCTGGAGTTCGTCCTCCGTCATGTCATCCCGCCCGGTCACACCGAATTGCCAGGGACTCCACCCATAGTTGGGGTCCTCGCACTCCTGGCCCACGCGGTAGCTTCCGGTCTCTGGGAAGCGCCCTTGTCCCTGGCTGTCCGTATAGAGGAAGTAGTACTGCTCGCAGCCATCGCCGTGGTGGATACCGTCCGGGAACGTCAGGTCCACGGCCCAGACACCCTGTTCCTCGGTTCCGTAGAGCAACTCCAGTTCGTAGGGCTGTCCGGTCAGGATCACCTCGAGCCGGTCTGGCCCTGGGCCCTGGTAGTCGGCGTAGAAGGTGACGTCATCGCCTGCTGAGGGGATGGCCGGTGTGTGCACGCCCATCGCGATGTTGTCGGGCGAGTCCACGGTCGATGCCGCGAAGTCCTGGGTGTAGTAGGAGCCCACGACGCCGGTGCCGAGCTCGTTGTAGCTTCCACTCATGATCGCCGCTCGGTGGCCGTCGGTGGAACACATCCAGCCGTTGAAGACCGTCGCCGAGGGAGAACCGTAGCCAAGGGCGATGTTCTCGCCGATCTGGCCGGACTCGGTGTACCAGCGGCTGACCCGGGTCCCGAAGTCGGTGCCGTCCGAGCTGGAGTGGGAGAACTGGCCGCTGTCGTTCATGTCCTGGGAGTGAAAGCGTGCGGCCTCGTTGAGGGGTTGGCTGAAGTACAGGGGGGCCTTCGGGGTCTGCTCGTCGGTGGAGAAGTCGTCGAAGCTGCAACCGCCCTGGTTGTAGAGTTCCTCGAAGGCGTCGGGTTCGACCCTCGCCATGTTGGTGTAGAGGTGCAGTTCCCGCTCTGCGAGGCTGGGGTACTGCGAGGAGCGGGTGACCCCCTCGTTCAACTCGTCGTGGCCGGAGTCCACGTCGCCATAGCCGGCTGTCGCCACAGCGAAGAGTGAGAGAGCGAGTGTCGTCATCCTGACCCCTACTCCGGGTTTGCCTCCAGCCAGTCTCGAATGGCCTGGGCGTTTCGGTCGTAGCCGTCGGTCAATTGGTCGACGACCTGTCTCTCGATCTTGCGCCCGAATAGCGGGATTGCAACCGAGATCTCTCCCTTGACCACACGTTCACAGGACCCATCACCCCGGTCCCTCACGGTCAGGGTGCCGCTACATTGGACCTTGCCGGCGACCTTTGGTGCCTCCGGGGTGGCCTTGAAGCGCAGAATCCATTGCTCGTCGTCGAACTCCTGCTCCTGGATCAGCACCAGGCGGTCTGACCCGATGGCGCTGGCCACCACCCCTGGCAGTCGGCGATCGGGCACCGAACGGACCATCTGCACCCGATGTCCCCCGCGAGAAGACTCCTCGAGCAACTCCCGGGTGATCGCGGTGGCCCGGTCGATCGCTGCGTTGCAGGAGTCCGTACCGGTGGCCTCCCAGTAGCGACGGGCGCTGGATGAGAAGCGGTGCACGACTTCGAACTTCATGGAGGAGTTGACCTTATCACGAGGTCTGACTCGGCCTGGGAGGCGGATCCGCTGTTAGGCTTCCCGCCCGCCCGAGGCGCACGTTGCCGCTGATGATTCCCCTGCTCAGCCTCTGGATTTCACCCCTCCAGGCCGAACTGCCCATGCCGGCCTTTCCCGAATGTGGGGAACTGGACCGCCCCGACCTGTGCCCGGACGACCTGGATGAGGAATGGTGGCTCATCAGCACCATACCGAGCCAGTCCCGGGACACGATCAGACCCGAGGAAGTGGCCCTTGGCAGCGGTGTCTGGGCCGACAGGGCCTGGCGAACGACGCCGGGTCGGTGGGAGGTCGTGATCGCTGTGACGGACGGGGGAATCGAGTGGGAGAACACCGATTTCTGGACCAAGATCCTGCTGAACACCGACGAACTGCCGCTGCCCTGGGACGAGGAGGGACTGGAGGCCGACTCCTATGATCTCGACGGAAACGGGCTGGTCAACATCCAGGACTGGTCCAGTGACGCGCGGGTGGCCTGGGACGCCGGAAATGACCTGGCAGACCACCTGTTGGACACCAGCGACCTGATCGCCACCTTCAGTGATGGTGTGGACGATGATGGCAATGGCCATATCGATGACATTGCCGGGTGGGACTTCTTCGAGAACGACAACGACCCCTGGAACACCTTCGACACCAACTACGGCACCCATGGCAACGGGGTGATGCGGGACGCGGCTGCCTCCGGAAACGACGGGGGAAACGACATCGGAGTCTGTCCGAACTGCGCGATTCTGCCGGTGCGGATCGGGGATGTCTTCATCGTGGACGGTCAGCGGGCTGCCGCGGGAATGGCCTACGCGGTGGACCGAGGAGCCAGCGTGATCGCGATGGCGGTTGGGGGGCTCTCGACCCCACAAATGGCTCGGCAGGCTGCCCGCTATGCCCATGACAATGACGTCTTGATCGTCGCGGCGGCGGGGGACGAGAACAGCTACCACCGCAACGTCCCGGCGGTGCTTGACGACATTCTCTTCGTGCACTCCATCGGGTCAGAGGCCGTCGACAGCAACGCCCCGGCTCGCACCTACCTGAACTTCTTCAACTGCAACAACTACGGGCCTCGCCTGGACCTGGTCGCGCCGAATCCGGGTTGTGCGACGGGGTCTGTCGCAGCCATCGCCGGTATGGCTGGTCTGGTCTGGTCCGCGGCCCTGGATGAAGGGTTGACGCTGGATGTGGACGAGGTTCGACAGGTCCTGATCCGTTCTGCCGATGACATCTGGCTGTCCCCGGAAGCCGTGGAAGATGTGCGGACCTATCCCTCCAGCGAGGGGTGGGACCCCTTCTACGGCTATGGGCGAGCCAATGCCTACCGGGCGGTGCAACAGGTCATCACCGGGGACATCCCCCCGGTGGCCCGGCTGGCTGGAGACGAGTGGTTCCAGGTGATCGATCCCCTGGACGGGGCCTCCGTGGGATTGACGCTCACAGTACGGGCGGAACGAAGCGAGGTGGATCGCTGGACTCTGGAGCAGGGAACCGGGTGGGAACCGACAGACTGGGCGGTCGTGGCGGAGGGAGACACGCCACTCGATGAGGCCCCTTGGGACATCGATGTGTCGGGGTTGGACCTGGAGACTCCAGGGGAGCCGGAGCTGCTGGAGGGCGTGCAGGAAAGGGTGCAGCGGGTGCATGCCCCTGCTGTGACCTATCGATTGCGGGTCACCGACACCGAGGGGCGGGTTGGGGAGGCCCGGCGCACGGTCTTCGTGCACCATGACCCGGATCTGTTGCCCGGATTTCCGATCTTCCTGGATGGCTCAGGCGAG
>CAZMNK010000104.1:0-15578 GCA_964567625.1 uncultured Enterobacterales bacterium
GTGTCCGTGTCGGTGTCCGTGTCGGTGTCCGTGTCGGTGTCCGTGTCGGCATCCGTCCCGGAGTCGTAGGTGGTCGTGTCATCCCCTCCGCAAGCAAGAAGGGATGTGGTCAGACCGAGCAGGAGCAGGCGGGCCATGGTGTCCTCCGGAGGATTTGGCGGAGTGGACCCTAGCAGGTGAGCGGCGCAGCCGCCATGGATTGGATCACCACCAGGCCTGAGAGGCCACCCGCAACGCCCTCAAGCGCTCCCGCTCCCCATCGGATGCCCCGAGGAGGTCCAGTGCTTCGTCGACCTCCTTGACTCCTTCCAGGGTGCCCATTCCATAGCGGGCGATCAGGATGCCCCGCTGGCGGTCAAAGACGCGCCAGGCACACATCACCAGGACATCATCGGGCAAGGCAATCGCCATCCGCGTGGCGCAACTCCGCACCAGTTCGGCCAACTCCTCGTCGTAGGTCTCCTCCAGGTCCTGGGTTCCCCAGGTCGCGGAAGCGCTGTACTCCTCCTCCTCCTGGTCGACCACGGTGGGCTTGAACAGGGCCCGTCCCAGCTCGCGCCAGGCGACCACCTTCCAGTCCAGCACCTCGTGCTGAACGTCGTAGCGGGCGGACCGGATCATCTCCTGGAACTTGGGAGACCACTCGGCGAAGAAGCCCCCCGACTCCAACCGCACCACGGACTCGCCCTCGATCTCAGCGGCCATGGCGCAGTCTTCGTAGTCGCGACCCCACACATGGACCGCTGGGGTCTCTCCACTCTGGTCCCGACGGGCCTGGGCAACACGGGAGATCACGGACCACCTCCAAACGTTCATTGTCGCAGGGTCGATCGCCACCGCCACTGGACCGCCCACCGCGCTGAAAGAAACAGGATCCTGAGAACAAGTCCACGGCGCGCTAAGCTTCTGAACATGGCGCAACCTCCCGGCCGGAACCGGCGCCCTGAAGATCTTCCAGTGGTCCTGCTCTGTGGCGGACTGGGCACGCGCATGGGTGCGCAGAGCCGTCGGGTTCCAAAACCCATGGTGGATGTCGGGGGCCACCCGCTGCTCTGGCATGTGATGCAGGGCTACGCGGCATTTGGCTGTCGACGCTTCGTTCTCTGCCTTGGGCACCTGGCGTCGGTGGTTCGCGAGTGGTGGGACCAACACCCCGAACCAGGTTGGGACGTGGCGCTGGTCGACACGGGCCCTGAGAGCCTGACAGGGGAACGGCTTCGCCGGATTCGGCCTCACCTGGATTCCGACGGCCCCCTGTTCATGACCTATGGGGATGGGGTCGCAGACCTCGACCTGCAGGCCCTCTGGGACCACCACTCTGCCCTGGGGCGCCTGGCGACGGTCACGGCCATGCGGGCCCGAAGCCGATTCGGAACCCTGACCTGTGATGGAGGCCACGTGCTGCGATTCCAGGAGAAGCCCCTGCTGCGGGAACGGGTCTCCGGGGGTTTCTTCGTGCTGGAATCGGCAGCTCTCGACGCCATCCAGCCCGGTGAGGCCTTCGAGGAAGGAGCCCTGGGACGCCTGGCGACAGCTGGCCAGCTGGCTGCCTATGACCACAATGGCTTCTGGATGTCCGTGGACAACCCCCGTGACCTGGCGGCGCTGAATCAGCTCGACGCCTCCGGCGATAGACCCTGGCTGCCGGGTAGACTCGATCCACCATGAAAGTCATCCTCATCAATCCCACGCTGGGTGACTACTACAAGAAGGCCAAGGTGCGTGCGGCGATCACCCTTTCGCCGCCGCTCAACCTCGCCATTCTCGCGGGTTCCCTTCGGCGCCACGGCCACGAGGTGCTGGTCTGGGACAGGGAAGCCCGACCCCGCCTGGACATCGAGGCCTCCCTTCGCAGGGAGATGCCCGACATGGTGGGCATCACCTTTCGGACCCCGCTGTTTCCCCAGGCCAGGGAGTTGGCGGCCATGGCTCGCCGGGCCTGCCCCGATGCCCTGGTGGTCGCCGGCGGCGTGCATGCCTCCACCAGGCCCCTGGAGACCGTCACCCGCGCCCCCTTTCACGTCGCCGTCCGTGGTGAAGGCGATGAGGCCATCACCGCCCTGGCCGAAGGCAAGTCCTTTGAACGGATTCCAGGGCTGACCTGGCCGGAGGGAGAGACAGCAGTGGGGGCCTTGATCGAGGACCTGGACACCCTGCCCTTTGGCGCCTGGGACCTGTTCGACCTGAACCACTACCGCCAACAGAGCCTGGTGGCCCGATGGACGCCCGTGGCAGACCTGGAGTCCTCTCGCGGCTGCAGGGCCCGCTGCGTCTACTGCACCAAGGGCGTCTTTGGCAACGCCTACCGGGTGAAGTCCCCCACCCGCTTCGTGGATGAGCTCGAGCACGCACGAGACCACGGCTTCGTGGGGTTCAACCTGGTCGACGACAGCTTCACCACCAAGACCAGCCGGGCCATCGCCATCTGCGAGGAGATCCTGCGAAGGGACCTCAAGATGCCCTGGACCTGTACCAATGGCCTGCGGGTGGCCAATGTCAACGAGGACTTCTTCCGGCTGGCCCGTGCTGCGGGTTGCTACCTGGTGGCTTTTGGATTCGAGTCCGGAAGCAACCAGGTCCTCAAGCGAATCAAGAAGGGTGCAACAGTTCAGCAGGCCAGCCGTGCGGTGGCCTGGGCTCGCAAGCACGACATGACCGTGCTCGGCTACTTCATGGTGGGCCTGCCCGGCGAGACCGCTGACACCATCCAGGAAACCGCCGAGTTCGCCGCCTCCCTGGATGTGGACTTCGCGAAGTTCTCCATCACCATGCCCCTTCCCGGGACTCCCCTCTATGACTCCTGGGCAGGCCACATCCGGGACCAGGAACACTATGACTTCTCCATTCACCGGGACGGTGCACGGTTCTTCGAACATCCGGACTTCAGTTGGCCCGAACTCGAGCGCCTGACCCGGGGTTGCTACCGCACCTTTTATGGCCGCCCTGCCTATGTCTCTCGCCGTCTTGCACGGGCGGTTCGGAGAGGGGAATTCCGGCGCGAAGCCCGCTACGCCCTGGACCTGGTCCTGCCCTCCGCAATGGAGGCTTTTTCACGGCGCTGAGAGGGGCCAGAAAAGATCCTCCTTCGAGCGTGTGCGCAAAAGTTGCGCACAGACGAGATCATGGTCGAAATTCCCGCAACTTCCAGAGTTCTCAACACGAGTTGTCCCCAAGCTGTCCATAGGTTTGGTGGACAACTTGAGACCCGGTCAAATTTGACGTAGATGGCTCAACGGTGGGAATCGACAGGTTCTAATGTGACTCTTGACGAGTCAAATAGTGCGTCAAGAACCCGTGTTTCTCCACAACTCATTCCCACAACTGAGGAATTTCGATTCAGAGACGGGTTTCGAGCACTTTGTGGCCCCGCCGAACCCCCGCCGATTCACCGAGTCGATGGACCAGACAGAGCCGGTCTGAAGTGGCCGCCACGGTGATCAATGCAGCGGCCTTTCGACGGGCTCTCCGGCGGAAATGTTCGGCCACTTGCAGCCGACCGTCCAGTTCCAGGCATTCCGCCGCGTCCCACAGGGCCCGGACCGCCTGGGGCGCGTCCAGGAAACGCCCCCCAAGACGCATGGCCAACCGCCGGGCAGCCAGCTCCACCTGGTCCGCATTTCCACCCATGAGCGCTGCTTCGAGGCGAACTGCACAGGCGTCCTGGCCCACCAGTCCCCCCACACCAGCCACCTGGGCCAGGAGTTGCTCGGCGCGATGGGGCTCCTCCAACGCCAGGTAGAGCCGTGCCTCGGCGATGGTCACCAGGTCGGCGGCCTCGTCGGGAAGCTCGGCGCCATAGGCCGAACGCAGGTCTCGAACCAGCCGGAGGCCAGCCAACGGTGCACCATCCAGGCGATACCGCTCTGCCCCCACATAGGCGTGCAGGCTCTCCAGGTCTGGCTCCAGTCGTGGGACGCCAGCATCGATGACCTCCACGGCCGCTGCCGTCTGGCCGGTCACCACGTTGATCCAGGCACCCATCAGGCGGCACCAGGCCTCACCGACCGCAGAACCCACCCCCCGTTCGAAGGACTCGATCCGGTTCAGCCACTCCCGCTGGCCGATCAACTCGCCGGTCCGGCCGGCACCGACCGACGCTGCCAGGAGGCTCCAGCCATCCGAGGCATGACTTCCAATCCTCCAGGGGAGCGCGTTGAAGGCCAGTACCAGCAGGTTGAAGTGGTGGGCCACCTCCAGGATCGACCAGGTCCTGCAGGCCAGCAGGAGCACCAGCGCCAGAACCCCCTGGGCCAGCAGCCCTCCCGCCTGGTAGAGCCGTCGCCGCTGGGGCACGACCTTGACCGGGATCGCCACACAGGCCCCCCCAAGCCAGATCTTCCGGCCCAGGTACAGCACCACTCCCCCTCGGGTCCGGTGGCGAAACAAGGGTCGGCCATGTCCGACCCCGAGAGAAGTCAGGCGATAGCCCGAGGGGCGAGCCATCAGCGCATGCCCCACCTCGTGAACCGTGGTGATCAACGGTGCCGAGACCAACAGGACCAGGAGCATGGGCAGCAGTTCGACGGCGATTTCGGAATTCATGGCGTTGCACCCAGGATAGCCACTTTCCTGGGCTCCTCGCACGGCCTGTGCGCCACTCCTCCACCAGCATAGGCTCAGGGCCCTCCTGCTGGAGCCCCCTGTGGCAACACGGACCGAGAAGAGTTGGGATGGCGGGTCCTGGACCGTCGAATCCGAACACGTGGCGCTCTACGCCGCAGCCACCCTGGACGATGCGAGCGTCTACCCGGCCATCGCCCCGCCGATGTTCCATGTCCGGCTGATGAAGCCGCTGCTCTTCCAGATCATGCAGGACCCGGAGCTGGACCTGGACTTCTTGCGGCTCGTCCATGCCTCCCATTCCGCGACCTTTCACCACCCGCTTCACCCGGGAGACCGGGTCACCTGCCACGGCAGGCTCAAGGCGATGGTGGAGAAGACCGCCGGACTGCTGGTCATCTCCGAGCTGGCCGCCGAAGTGGACGGGACCCGAGCCGTCACCTGTGAGACGACCTTTTTCATTCGAAAGCCTGTGGATGTCGATGCCCCTCGTCCCACGCGCCGGGCCCGTGCGACCGGAAACCGACCCGCACCGGATTTTGAGGGTGCGCTCCGTATTCCCGACGATGCCAGCTACCGCTACGCCGAGGCCTCGCTCGACGACAACCCCATCCACGTGGATGTCGAGACCGCACAACAGGCAGGATTTGAAGACGTCATCTTGCAAGGACTCTGCACCATGGCCATCACCGGTGCCGAGGCGACGCGACAGGTGGCGGCGGGAGACCCGCGCCGACTCCAACACCTGGCGGTTCGTTTTTCCCTTCCTGTCCACAACGGATCCGTCCTGAAGGTGCACGGCTGGAACCAGGGCGACAACAAGTGGAGCCTGGAGACCGTAGGATCGGATGGGAAACCCGTCATCACTGCCGCCAAGGCTCACTTCCACCCCTGAGTTCCGTGTCCCAGCCCCCGGATCCGCTCGACCTCGCCAGCGCCCTTCTCGCAGAGCGAGGCATGCCGCTGCCCGAAGGAACATCTACCCAGCGAGCGGCCGTCGAGGCGCTGGTCCAGAGAGCGCCTGAACTCACCCAGAGAGCCGATGGCGTCCTGCTTGGACTTCGAGAACTCGAGCAGGCGGACCAGGCCCTGCCGGGGGTGGTGGATGGCGTTCGACGCACCTCGCTTGTGACCCATGACCCCATCTCCACGACCTGGGATTGCTGGGACATGACCAGCGGCCGACGGGTGCGGATCCGGGCGTTGCGTCCCAGGTGGCGCAAGGACCCCGTCTGGCTGAGAAGACTCCAACGCACCGCGGACCTGGCATCGGAGATCCCCGTTCTTCTCCCAATCCGGTGGCGCCCTGAAGGCGACTGGCCCCACCTGCGCGTCGAGGTCACCGGGGCCACCGTGGCCGACCACCTTCCGGTCGAAGACCCGGCAGACACCGGGCGACTCGCAGCCTTCCTGGGGGCGGGCCTGGCCGCACTGGATGCCCTGCACACCCGGGGTCATGTCCACGGCCACCTGGACCCGACCAGCCTGGTCTGGGGCCCCGATGGTGCGACCGTGATCTGGCTCGATCCCCTCCAGGTGACGCCAAGCACCCCGCCCGAAGACCTGGCAGCCCTTGGCCACACGGTGGGACACCTGGACCCGGAGGCCCTGGACCCGCTGGGATCCCTGGCCCATGCACTGGCCGAGCTCCCGCCTCCCTCGGTGGACATGGCCGATCTGCTCTTGCGACGGGCCCTGGCCACTGCGCTGGCCGACCGAAGACACCACCTGGCTGTGCAGGCCCGTGGGGTCGCCCGCCGAGGGGCCCAGGCCCGCCTGCTTCGGGCCACTCGGGCGCTCTCATCCTGCCTTCCGCCACCCCGAGGCAAGGTCTGCCTGCGGGCTGGCCACGACCCGGTCCTGGTCGTCGCCGACAGCGATGGAAACCAGGTCCGCGGCGGCCCGGTGGGGAGCGTTGACGCCGAGTTCCTCCCCCAGGTCTACACGCCCGAGGGCGGCCTGGATGCCACGGCGGCGCGGGTCCTCCTTCGAGCCTGGGCCACCCGGAACAAGGGAGACGAAGACCGCAGGAACCGGGTCCAGGAGGAGATCGAAGGCAGTGACCAGACCGCGAGTGGCCTCTGCCGCTGGGTCTCCGGCCAGGCACGGCTTCGCGCACTCCGGATGCTGATGGAGCTCGGAGCCTGAGGGCAAGACCGCGGCGTGCCCACCCCCCCCGGTTGACGGGCTAGTCTTTCTGCACCGTCAGCAGGTAGGTGCTGTCGCAGTCCGCATTGGCGATCGCCTCGACCACACACTCGTAGGTCCCACTCTCATCGGGACCCGAGTCATCCGAGAAGCTCAGCGTGATCGAGCCCCCGGTGGAGAAGGCCTGGTCCATCTGCCCGAGCGGGAGATCATCATCGACCGTGGTCAGTCGATTGAGGGTCAACCGGTAGGTCCCGTCTGACGGAATGTTGGAGAGCACGACCGAGACCTCGAAGAAGTCAAACCAGTCATCGCTCAACTCAAAGGTGAAGCGATCGACATCCGCGTCGTTGTGCAACAGGCCGGAGGCACTCCGATCGGAATCCTCCAGCGCCCCCAACTGCGCCCCGTCCACGTCATTGGGCTCGTAGGGGTCCGAGATCCCGGCTGCCTCGTCGATCTCGCCATCGCAGTCGCTGTCGACACCGTCACAGGAATCCAGCGCACCTGGGTGAACCTGGGCATCCTCGTCGTCGCAGTCTCCTTCGTCCCAGCCCACCCCATCGTCATCGCCATCCCGGTCCTCGGTGCCGGTGTCGCTACCCGTGTCCGAGTCGGTGTCGGTGTCGGTGTCGGTGTCGGTGTCGGTGTCGGTGTCTGCGTCTCCCCACAGGCCCGTGTCTGCGCTGTCGAGAAAGGTGGCCGTGGCCGCGCTGAAGTCGCAGGCAACCAACACCAGAGTGGGAAGCAGAAGTCGCACTGCGCTACCCTAACCGCCGTGGTGGACAAGGATCTTCGCGGCCGATCCGTCCTGGTGACGGGTGCCAGCGGCTTCCTGGGCCGGGAGGCCGCCCGTCAGCTCCGGGACCTCGGTGCCCAGGTCCACGGAACCACCCGCAGTCGAAAACCACTGCCCGGGATCTCTACCCACCGGGCCGAGACCCCCTCCCTGTTGGGCCAGGCCATTCGCAGAGTGGCACCGGACCTGGTCTTCCACCTGGCAGCCCCGGTCTCCCACGACCGGGATCCCAGGGTGTTGAAGGGCCTGTGGGAGGGCATCTTCGACACCACCGACGCCGTGGCACAGGCCTGCCTGGCCGACGACATCCGCCTGGTCGTCGCTGGTAGTTGCGAGGAGTATGGTGCGGGTCCTGTGCCTTTTTCGGAGACCCAGGCCCCTCAGCCCATCAGCCCCTACGGCACCGCCAAGGCGGCCGCGACCCACTGGGTGACCAGCCTTGCCCGGTCCCAGGGGCTCAGGGCCACAGTGGTCCGCCCCTTCCTGACCTATGGTCCCGGCCAGTCGCCCGCGCGGCTGGTCCCAGCAGCGATCGATGCGGCACTGGCGGGCCGGGGGTTCGAGATGACGGACGGGGAACAGACCCGGGAGTTCAACCACCTCACCGACACGGTGCGAGGCATCCTCTCCGCCCGTTCCGCCCTGGCCATCGGTCGGATCGTAAACATCGGCGGAGGGCCGGAGCTCCCCGTGCGCGAGATGGTCCTCCGGGTCTTCACCGCGTGCGGAGCCGACACCGATCTCATCCAGGCAGGTGCCCTGCCACGACGAGCCGGAGAGATCCCCCGTTTTGTGGGGGACCACACCCTGGCCCGGGAACTGTGGGGGCACCAACCCACCCTCTCCCTGGAGGAGGGCCTGGCCCTCACCGTGGACGCCAGGAGGACCCGTGCTGCGGATTGAACCGCTGGTCACCCATGCCGACGAGCGGGGAGCGCTGCTGAAGGTTCACCCGGGGTCGGTGGCCGGAGAGGTCTACACGGTCGTGACGCGCCCGGGAGAGGAGCGGGGGCACCACTACCATCCAGGGATGGGCGAGTGGTTCGTGGCGGTGTCCGGAAGCGGGGTCCTCAGAGCGGCTGATCCCCAGACCGGGGCCACCCAGAGCGTGGCCCTGGCCGGTGTCCGGGTCCACGTCCCGGCGGGCATCGCCCATGCGCTGGTCAACACCGGGACCGAAGACCTGGTGGTGATCGCTCTTGCCGAGCACCTCCACGACCCCGAGGACGTGGTCCCCTTCCAGGTCCCGGCGCCCCGTTGATCCCCTGGGCTGCCGGAACCTGGGTCCTGGGTCTGCTGGCCTTTGGACTCGATGCGCCCCTGGCTGTGCGCACCCTCCTCTGCCTTCCCGCGGTGCTCTGGGCACCCGGGCTGGGCTTTGCCACCCGACTGGGTTCGTCCAGTGGCGGCCTGCAGGTGGCCCTGGATGCAGCCTGGATCGGCATCGCCCTGGCCGTGCTCGACGTCATCCTGGTCCGGATGATGGGCCTGGGCGGGTGGGGACTGCTGGGACTGTCCGGGGTCTGGATCGTGCTGGGGCAGGGCCTGGCCCGCGGCCACCGGATCCGGGGAACGACCGCCCCCAAGGCCTGGGCCGGCGTGATCGCCGCGGTGCTGCTGCTCGGAGTGGGGACCGTCTCTTCCAGCGACGCCCTCACCAGGCCCCTGGAGGCCTATTGGTGGCTGGACGGGGCCGATGCGCTGCCGTCGCCAGGCCCCTCCTGGTCCGCGGCAGAGGGCTGGGGACCTGTCACGCGGCCGGGCTGGGAAGAGGCCGGGGCCGGGCGGCTGGAGGACCCCGAAGGTGACGGTGGACAGCTCACACTGGCAGGGGACGGAGAGTTGGTGGTCACCGTGCAGGGGCCCATCGGGACCCGCCTGTCCGTGGCCGGACAGGAGACCGTGATCCTTCGAGATGTCCAGGAAGCAGACGATCCAGAGCCGGTTCCCCGCTACCTGGACCGAGGCGTGGCCGCCCTGCGGGTCCAGGCGTCTGCCGGGACACTGGACATCGGTGTCTCGAGCCCAGAGTCGGTCGTCGTCCATGTCTTTCCCTCCGCAGACGCGATCTGGGCCGTCCACCACGAAGGCGACCTGCGATTCACCCACAAGTGGCAGATCCTGAACATCGTGGAGAACCTGCGGTGGGCCGCCGAGCTCCTGGACAGCCGCTGGATCACCATCTCCCAGCCGCCGCTGTGGAGCCATGTCCTGGCCGTGGCTGTCGCGCTTGTCGGGCCCGGTCTGGGGGGGGCAAACGGTCTGATGCTCTGGGTCCTGGTGCTCCTGTCCGCCAGCGCCGTGCGCCTGGTGGAGGCCCTGGCCCCCCAGGCTCCACCGCTGGCCTGGGCGGTGCCTGGTGCCTACGCGGTTCTGCACCTGGAGCTGATGGTCGAGCCCGCCTCGACGACCTTTCCCGACTCGCTCTACGCCGCTGCCTGGGTGGCCGGCCTGCTCGCCCTGGTGGATGGACGCGCCGGGCGGGTCGCGGGGGTGGGGCTGGCGGCGGGTCTCCTGCGTTACCCGGGAACGATCGCCCTGACCCTGGCCGCCGGCGTCCAGCGCCTGGCGCTTGGGCGCACCGCAGTACGGGGCCTGGCGACCCTCTGGGGCAGCGTGTTGGCGGTGGCCGCCGCGCTGGCCCTCGCCGCGCTCCTGTCCGAGAACCTGCATCACTGGCTGGAAGTGCTCTGGTTCGAGACCGTCCCGGAGCACTACAACAACAACCAGGAAGCCCTGCCCATCGGGCAACGCCCACTGGCGTTCTACGGACGCTGGCTTGCCTACACCGGTGGCGGACTGGCGCTCGCCTTTGCGGGACTGGGCCACCGCGGAGCCCGCTTTGTGCTCGGGTCTGCCCTGGTCTACTCCCTGCTGCTCTGCACCATCGACCACTTCCCCACCCACTACTTCCTCCCGCTGGTCGCCATGACCGGTGTGGCCATCGCCACCGGCTCCGCACGATTCCGGCACCCGGTCCTGTCTCATGGGGTCCCGGCTCTGGCCCTGATCGGCGCCGCCTGCTGGCTGATCTGGGGACGGATCCTGTGAACCGCACCCGGTGGATGGCCCTGGTCCTGGCCCTGGTCTTTGTCGGGGTCAACGCCAGCTGGCTCTCCCAGGACCGCCTGGTCCGAGACGGGGATGAAGAAGGCCATGTGGGTGCTGCCGAGCTGTTCCTGGTGGACCTGGCCGGGCCCCAGCCCTCCCGGTTCGTGAAGCGAGCCCTGGTGGAGGACATGGGCGACTACCCCTCGCTGTACCCGGCCAGCGTGGGGCTCTGGTGGTGGGCCGCAGGCGGCGGCATCCCGGGCCGCCCAGGCGTGCGGGCAGTGAACCTGGTCTGGCTCCTGGGCGCTGCCGGTGCCCTCTGGATCATCACCCGCCAGCTGGGCTTGAAGACCGGTGCTGTCGCTGCGGTGGCACTCCTGCACCTGCCCCTGAGCGCCGGCCTTGCCCGGCACTTCATGCCCGAGGGCGCCCTGGCTGCCACCGTGACCCTGGCAGTGGCGGCCGCTTGCTGGCAGCGGGCTCGACCCACCCCCGCCCGGGCACTGCTGCTGGGCCTGGTCCTGGGCCTGGGCCTGCTCACCAAGCAGACCTTTCCGTTCTACGCCGCCGTCCCGGTCTTGTGGGCAGTGCGTTGGCGCCGCAGCCTGGCCTGGGCCCTGGTGGGCGGCCTGGTGGTGCTTCCCTGGTTGGTCCACAACGGGGCCGAGCAGTGGGCCTATGCCACCACCTCCGCCGGCTACCGCGGGGAAGGCGGAATCACGGCCCATGGCCTCTACTACCCGCTGGCGCTGGTGGGCCTGGCCCTGGGTCCGGTGTGGACCTTGCTGGTGGCAGCAGCGGCCTGGGCTGGATGGCGCCAACACCGGGAGGCCGTGTTCCTGGGCCTGGTCTGGCTGTTGGGAGGCATGTTGCTGTTGACCGCCGTGCCCAAGAAGTACGACCGTCTGCTCGCCCCCCTGCTGCCTGCCTGTGCGCTGATCCTGGGGGCCGCGGTCTCCGCCCGCCCCCGCACCGCTCCCTGGCTGCTGGCGGGCGCGGCCTGGACCACCTGGCTGTCCTTTGATGACCCCGCGCTCGCGGAACCCCCCGCTCCCCTGGTGGACTTCGAGCCCGGGTGTCTCCAGCGTTGGCTGCGTCCGCCCGTGTCCCAGGACCTGGGCTTCGACCCCATCGTCGCCGCGGCCGCCCGGGCCCCCGATGGCCCGGTGGTGGTGTTGAACGGACCTCGAATCCCCTGCGAGATCCAGACCACCTTTGACTGGTCCGCCCACCTGGGTCCCCACCTGAGACGAAGTGGCCAGGAGCGCCCGGTGCTCACCTCCGGTCAGGGTGCCCTGGTGGTGGACTTCTCCCCCGGCACGCCGGGGAAACGATACCCAGTGTCCCTGTTGGAGACCGCCTACACGCTGTCCCAGTAGGTCTTCTCAGGTCCGGAACGGGTTAGGATGAGCCCCACAACGGAGGCGAGATGTCGGACGGACCCGAACTTCCCCAGCAGAGTGGTGGTCTCGTCCGGGAATTCTGGGACTTCATCGTGCACAACAAGGCGTGGTGGATGACCCCCATCGTGGTTGTCCTGCTGGCGATGATCGCCTTCATCCTGTGGGCCGAGTCCAGCCCAGTCCTGCCCTTCATCTACACGGTGATCTGAGCCGGGAGAGGGGTAGAGCGTTCGGGGGGTGGTTGTGCGCAAGAGTTGTGCGCAATTCCGTCACTCGGCGCCGGCACGACCTCGAAACGCCAGCACCTTGGCATCGCCCGAGAGAACGCCCAGCCCTGCCATGGCGACGGCTCGGCGCCGGTCCTCGCCCGTGACCGTCCGGTAGTGCCGGAGCATGACCTCGGGGGAGTGTCCGGTGATCGACGCGGCTGTGGCCACGTCCACGCCGGCCCGAGCCATGGTGTTCACGGCGGACCTGGGAGACGGGCCGGTGATCCTGGCCTCGGACCTGCTCGCGGGCCGGGTGCTCCAGCTCCGACAGGACGACCAGGGGGCCTGGCAGGAGCACTCGCTGGCCCAGGTCCCGGCGCCGACCCGCCTGGCGGTGGTGGACTTCGACGCCGACGGCGACCAGGACGTGCTGGTGGCGGATCTGGGCACGCTGGCGCCCACCGACGAGCTGGCCGGCCGGATCGTGCTGCTGGCGCGAGAGGGCGAGAGCTGGACCCCCCGGGTGCTGGCGTCGGGCCTGCCCAAGCTGTCCGACGTGAGGCCCGCCGACGTGGACGGCGACGGTGACCTGGACGTGTTCGCGGCCGCATTCGGCATGTTCTCGGGCGGAGGCGCCGGCTGGCTCGAGGTCGACGGTGACACCGCCACCTGGCACTGGCTGCTGTCGCAGAACGGCACCAGCCACGCGCCGACCGTGGACCTGGACGCCGACGGCCGCCCCGACGCCGTGGCCCTGGTCTCCCAGCAGCACGAGCGGGTGATCGCCCTGCTCAATCGCGGCGAGGGCCAGTTCGAGCAGCGCGTGCTCTTCCAGGCCGAGCACCCGATGTTTGGCCTGTCGAGCGTGGAGCCGGTGGACCTGGATCAGGACGGTGACACGGACCTGCTCCTGACCAACGGGGACCCGCTGGACGACAGCCACACCCCCAAGCCCTGGCACGGCGTCCAGTGGCTGGAGAACCACGGGGCGCTGCGCTTCGAAGCCCACGTCGTGGGCCCGCTGCTCGACGCGTCAGCCGCCACCTGCAGTGACCTGGACGGCGACGGGGACCTGGACGTGGTGGCGACGGGCATGGGGAACCTGCCGAGCGCCGAGCCGCTGGCCAGCGTCGTCTGGTTCGAGAACGACGGCCAGCAGCACTTCTCCCGCCACCCCCTCGACCCGAGCGCACCGAGCTCCCTGGTCACCGTGGCGGTCGGAGACCTGGACGGCGACGGCCGCGACGAGGTGATCGTCGGCGCCATGAACGCCGTGCCGCCCCTGGCGCGGATCGGCCGCCTCGCGGCGTGGAGCACCGGACCCACCACCCCCTGAGCGCCGCCGCAGGTGGGGGTCATCTGACGGAGGGCCCGCCGCGGTCGCCCGCTCTATCCTTGGGCATGATCGACCCTCGCCTGCCCCGGCCCATCACCCACCGCTACGTAGACCCCGTCGACGTGGTCTGGCTCACGACCGCACGCCGCCTGGGACTCCAGGTCCGCCGCAGCCCCCAGGTCTACGCCGCCACCGACGGTCACGGCCTGCTGGAGCTCGGGGATCGCGACACCCTGGACCCCGACGACTGCACGGCCCAGATGATCTTCCACGAGCTCTGCCACTGGATCGCCAACGGCCTGGAGACGTTCTTCGAGCGCGACTGGGGCTTCCCGCTGGAGGACCTGGACGACTGGCGCGAGCTCTCCGGCCTGCGCCTCCAGGCCTGGCTCGCCGAGCGCTACGGCCTGGGTCGGACCCTGGCGAGCACCGCCGGGGGCTTTCGTCAGTACTACGACCAGATCCTGGACGCGCCCCTGAGCCCCCTGGACGACTCGGAAGAGGAGCGCCTGGTGGTCGAACAGGCCCTCCTGGCCGTGGAGCGGGCCCAGGGGGAGCCCTGGCAGGTGCACCTGGACCGGGCGCTGACCGCCACGCGCACGATCCGCGGGGCGCTCGAGCCGTTCCTGGCGGACTACGTCACCGACGTGCCCCACGACGCCCTGCCGAGCCTGTGGGCCATGGACCCGCCGCCGACGGCTTGAGCTCGGAGCTCAGGCAGACACCGGCGTGAACCGGACCGGCAGCTGCTTCAGGCTGCGCACGAAGCAGCTCCGGGCAGGCACCGCCGCCGCGTCGGGATCGGGTCTCAGGTCGTGCAGCCGTCGGAGCACCACCTCGAGCACGATCCGGGTCTCCAGCCGCGCCAGGTTCGACCCGATGCAGAAGTGCTTGCCGACCCCAAACGACAGGCTCGGCAGCCGGTTCTTCCGCCGAACGTCAAACACCTGGGGATCCTCGAAGGCCCGGGGGTCCCGGTTCGCCGCCGGGTAGAACATGACCACCTGGTCCCCTTCGCGGATGGTCTTGCCGTGGAGCTCCACGTCCTGGGTCGCCGTCCGACGCATGCGCACGAAGGGGCACGAGAAGCGGATCATCTCCTCGACCGCGGTGTTGAGCACCGACACGTCGTCCACGTGCTCCCGCAGCCAGGCGAGCTGGTCCGGGTGGGCCATGAGCGCCTGCGGCCCCGCCGCGATGGCCGTGCGCGTGGTCTCGCTGCCCCCGACCAGCAACAGGTTGTGCTCGTAGAGCAGCTTGTCCTCGCTGAGCTTCTTGCCGTCGAGCTCCGCGTCCATCCACAGGTTCAGCAGCCCGGGGCCCGGACAGGCCTTCTTCTCCTCCAGCAGCTCCTCGTGGTGCTCCATGAACTGATCGAAGGCCATCACGACCTCGTCCGTGACGTGGTTCGGCCCGCAGCCTCCCATCGCGTACGCGTCGGTCCAGTCCAGCACCTCGTAGTTCTCATCGGTGGCGTAGCCGAGCATGCGAGAGATGATGCGGAAGGGCAGCGGGCGGGCCAGGTCCAGGACCAGGTCACAGGCGCCCTGGGCGATCACCCGGTCCACCATCTCGTTGGCCAGCTCGCGGATCTCGCCCTCGAGCGCATCGATGCGACGAGACGTGAAGCCGCTGTTGATGATGCCGCGCTGGTGGGTGTGCTCGTCGCCGTCCAGGTTGATCATCGCCTCGTCGGGCCACACGTCGGTGCCCAGGTTCGGGATGACGCCCTGGCCGTTGCAGAACAGGTCGGTCCGCCGGGAGACGAACACGACGTCGTCGTAGCGGGTCACGGCCCAGAACTCGTTCACCGTGTCCCAGTAGAGGGGCCGGTGCTCGCGCAGCCACTCATACAGCGGCTCCGGGTCGTGGGTGTGCACGTCCAGGGACATCAGATCCGTGCCCTCGAACGGGCTCGGGCCGCCCTCGTCCGTCGGCTCGGGCTCCCCGCCCATCGTCCGGCTCATGCCCATCAGCCGCTCCCGCCAGATCTTGTAGAGCGACGTGGTCCAGCCGTCGCCCGTGACCTCGGCCACCGCGTCCAGCATGCAGCGGGCGGCCTGGGCGTACAT
>CAZMNK010000104.1:15588-19550 GCA_964567625.1 uncultured Enterobacterales bacterium
GGACCTCGTAGTCCACGTGGGTCGCCGCCACGGTCTTCAGGTCGCCCCGGAGCCAGGGGGCCTCGGCGGGGTCCTCCGCGACGCTGGACAGGATGTGCAGCAGCATCTGCTGCTGGGCCGGCTCCGACGCGCTGCCGAAGAGCGCCTGGGTCTCCGGGTGCCGCATGAAGAGCCGGCTGTAGAAGGCCTCGCCGAGCACGTCGGTCTTGTCCACGAGGGACGCCAGGTGGCTGGTGAGGAGGGCGGCGCTGTGGGGGCAGCCCCCAGTGGCGGACGGGGTGCTCATCGGGAGGACTCCTGGGTGGGCGACTGGGCCGGGCGGTGGCCCCAGAGCGCGATGCGGTCGTGGATGGTGGGCTGCCAGTGCTCGTCGATGCGGACCCCTCCCCAGCCGAGCTCCAGCTGGAAGCCCGAGGGGGTGGTCGCGTAGAACGACAGCATCTGGTCGTTGGGGTGGCGGCCCAGGTCGGTGGCGAGCACCCCTGCGCGGGCCGCCCGGTCCCAGGCCCGGCCCAGGTCGTCCAGGGACCCGAGCTGCAGGCCGAAGTGGTGCAGACGCCGGTCCAGGGGACCCCCCAGAGCCAGGCTGTGGTGGCGGGCGTTGGCGTGCAGGAAGACCAGATCCAGGTGCAGGTCGCCGAAGTCCGCGACGATGCGGTCGCTGAGCTGGAGGCCGAGCAGCTCCCGGTAGAAGTCCTCGCCCTGGGCCCGGCTGTGGCTGTGCAGGACCAGGTGACCCAGGCCCTCGGCCCCGGTGACGAAGCCACCTGGCACCCGGCGGGACGAGAAGCCAGACCCGGCGTCGGCCGGCCCGACCACCAGCTCGTTGCGGCCCCCGGCCGGGTCCAGGAACCAGGCCAGGTCCTGGGCGCGGCGCTCGGCCGCACAGTCCGGGTCCCGGTGGACGGTGATCCCAGCCGCCGCCAGCCGAGCGCTCACGGCGTCCAGGGCGGCGGTGTCCGGCAGCTCCCAGCCCAGGGCGACCAGGTCGTCGGCGGGGCCCTCGATCAGCTGCAGGCGAAGCTCGCGGGCGTCGCAGCGCAGGGACCACCCCGCGCCGTGGGGCTCGGGCTGCAACCCCACCACCCGCGTGGCGAAGTCCAGCCAGGCCTGGGGATCGCTCACCTCGAAGACCAGGTGCGCCAGCGGGGTGACCGAGGGCATCTAGAGGAACAGGTCCGTGTTCTCGGCGCCCAGCAGCACGCCGCCCAGGTTGCGACAGGGCCCGTCGGGCTTGTTCGCGAAGTGCGCGGCCACGGCGTGGGCGTCCTGGAAGAAGCGCTGGATCGGCGCGTCCCGGAAGATCGCCCGGCCGCCCGAGGTGGTGAACAGGGCGTCGACCGCGGCCAGGCAGTGCTGCACGGCACGGGCGGACTCGTAGCGGAATTGGACCCGCCGCAGGATGGGGATCGGCTCTCCGGCCCGGACCTGGGCCATCATCTCCTCGAAGCTCCGGTGCAGCACCAGCTTCTCGGCGTCCAAGGTGGCGATCGCCTGGGCGCAGACCCGCTGGCTGACCGGGTCCAGGGAGATCTTGCCCCGGTTCGACGCGGCGATCTTCTCCCGGGCAACCCCCAGGTAGGCGTCCAGGGCGCCCCCGAGCACCCCCAGGATGGTGGTGGAGACCGAGCGCACGAAGACCTGGCCAAAGGGCAGGCGGAACAGGGGCGCGTCGTGCACGGCGAGCCCCGGGCTGCGGCCGCTGAAGCCGTCGCCCAGCCGGTGGGTGCGGTGCTCCGGGACCCAGGCCCCGTCCACCACCACGTCGTTGCTGCCCGTGCCCTCGAGCCCCACGGTGTCCCAGCACGTCTCCAGCACCACGTCGCTGCGCGGCACCAGGAACGTGCGCATCTGGGGGCCGCCCTCGCCGTGGATCAGCCCGCCCAGGAAGAACCACCCGCAGTGGGTGCTGCCGCTCGAGAAGCACCAGCGCCCGGACAGCCGGTAGCCTCCCTCCTCCACCTCGACCCGGCCGGTCGGGGCATAGGACGATCCGATGAGCGCCCGCGGGTCGTCGTCCCACACGTCGTGCTGGGCCTGGACCGGGAACAGGGCGAGCTGCCAGGCGTGCACGGCGAGGACCGAGAACACCCAGGCCGTGGACGCACAGCCGGTCGCCAGGGCGATCTGCACGTCGAAGAACGTGCCCGGGTCCACCTCCTGGCCCCCGAAGCAGGCGGGCTGGAGCAGGGTGAAGAAGCCGCCCTCGTGCAGGTCGTCGATCGTGGCCTGGGGCAGGTGCTGGCGCGCACGGGTCTCGGGGACCCGGCTGGCGAGCACCGGAGCCAGCGCCCGGGCTCGGGCGACCGGATCAGACACGGCCCTGCTCTTCGGCGGCGGGCTCGTAGAACTGCCCGTACCAACGCCGCAGCTGGATGAGCGCCCCGTCGCCGTCGCACAGGACCGGCCGGTCGCGGAACGCCATGTGCTCCCAGATCGCGATGTCCTGGAAGAAGCCGCCGCGCAGGTTCTCGACGTAGCGGTCCAGGAACTCCTGGCTCGCTGGGGCCCCGGGCTTCTGCTCGATGGCCACCGCGAAGCGCAGGTCGAGCAGGTTCCACTCGATGGGCGTGTGGGCGTTGATGAGGACGCTGTTCAGGTAGCCCTGCATCTCGGTGACCTGGAACGCGGGCCCGTGGTAGGTCGCCCGCAGCGAGTAGTGGTCCTTGCCGCCGCCCAGCGGGTAGGCCGTGCCCGAGTTGATCTGGGTGGCCCGGTGGGCGTCGAACTCGTTGGCGAGAGCATAGGAAAATCAAAGCCCTTTCGCCAGGCAGCGGTGTCCCGTCAGTCGGCGACCTCGCAGTCAGGCGACCACGCAGTCAGGGCCCTGGTGTGCATACACAACCTGCACGGCAGCAGCTCCTTGGTGTTGTCACATCCGCTCGCCGTCAGCGCTAGCGGCGACGACCGCCATCGTGGCTCTATGGCCCGATTCTCGCGGTGGGTGTCCCCCGGAGTTGTGTAGTCACAGTCGCCACAGCGAAGCCAGGAGCCACCAGGCTGCGTTGGCGTGTTGTGGACGACCTCAACTGCTCCTGCCCCAGGAATCTCGAATCTCGACGCTCACCTCCGCTGGGCAGGGTGCGCACACGGCGGAGAGACCTTGCTCCATCAACGCTGTGGCCCGTCCTTCGGCCTCTTCAGCGCGGCCAGCGGGTACCTCCCACACGACCTCGTCATGGATCGCCAGGACCACCTGTGCCTCCAGGTCTGCCATCTCCTCGCTGGTGCGGGCGAGGACGATCCGAAGGGCATCAGCCTCCGCTCCTTGCAGGATGCCCGCGAGGACAGCTTGGAGGTACCGCTTCTTCACGGGGACCTTGACCATGCGGCCAAGCGGTGACCTCAACTCTTCCAGCCCCTGTGCTGATTCTTGCCACGCGAACAGGTCGGGGAAGGAGGCCCGCCATGCCACCAAGACGGTCGCGGGGTCCAGGGCGGTCGGCTCTACCCCAGCTTGCTCCAGGGCTTCCCGAATCCCCTCTGGTCCTGCACGAAGTAGCAGCGCCAGGTTGAGCGCCTTGCCAGCCGCTCTTCCCGCCGCCAGGTCATCGGCCCCACCGATGATCCGCCAGGTGTGTTGGTGGGGGTCCTTCCCCGACTGAAGTGCTGCCAGGAGGGCTGGGTCTCGCGAGAGCCCGGCTGCGATGCGGAGCTGGCTGTGTCGCCAGTCTGCGACCACGAACCTATGTCCCGGTCTCGGGACAATGGCGGCCCGCAGGCCCCCGCTCTTGGTGATGGACTGGACTGGTGGGCGGCTGGCCGTGAGCCGGCCCGTCCATGCCCCTTTGGGGTTCCAGGTTGCCCTCACGCGGCCCTCGTTGGCGATGGCCTTGGCGTGGACCTTGGAGGCGTAGCTGTCGAGGGCCAACAGTTGCTTTCGGGAGGCCTGTGTCCCCTCCGAGCGGTAGACCTCGCGCAACTCATCCACAGCTGCCCACCAACGTTGCGCGTCAACCCCG
>CAZMNK010000105.1:0-17363 GCA_964567625.1 uncultured Enterobacterales bacterium
ATGGTGTCAGCCCTTCAACGTGTCCAGCTCGTCCATCTGGAGCGTGAGCCGGTTTCGGTAGAGAAGGATGACGAGTGCGAGACCGACGCCAGCCTCGGCCGCAGCCACGGCCATCACCAGGACGGCAATGACGTGACCATCGACCAGCCCCAGGTGCCGGGAGAACCCGACAAAGGCCAGGTTCACCGCGTTGAGCATCAACTCCACGCTCATGAACACGATCAACAGGTTCCTGCGGACGAGGACGCCCATCACCCCCAAGAGGAAAAGCACGCCGGAGACGACGAGCACCGGAGTCAGCCCGAGGTGTTCCATCAGAGGTCCCTCTTGGCGAGCACCACGGCGCCGACCACGCCGATGGTGAGCAGGGCGGAGACCGCCTCGAAAGGCAGCAGGTAGGTTCCGTCAAACAACGCCACACCGACCGATTCGATGGTCCCGTAGTCCGGTGGCATCAGGGCGGGCGGGTCGAAACCCATGGCCTGTGCCGCAGACCCCGCAATGATCAGGCCGCCTCCGATGGCACCTGCGCAGGCAATGCCCGCCAGGGCCCGTGGAGAGAGGTCGCCCCAACTGCTGGCTGTCTCCTCCTGGAGGTTCAGCAGCATGATGACAAACACGAACAGCACCATGATCGCGCCGGCGTAGACCAGCACCTGGATGATGGCCACGAAGTGAGCACCGAGCAGGGCGTAGATCGCCGACAGGCTGAAAAAGCTCACCACGAGTGCCACTGCGCTCTTGATCGGATTGCGCAGGCTGATCACCGCGACACCCGAGAGGATCGCGATGAACGAGAACAGGTAGAAGAAAGCGGCTTCCGTCATCGGGCCTTCCACGGGACTGTGGTGGCCGGTAACCCTCATGGATGGCCCTCACAAGAGACCGAATAAGCCAGATTATTTTTTGTTTATTCCTAAAATTAGGCTGTTATTTACGATCTATCTGAACAACAAGCTTCTGGTAATCTGGCCCCATGACACCAGACCTGGCCGATCTCTGGGCTCGTACCAATCCCTGGCACCTGGAGCCCGGTCGTCTGCCCCGACTTGCTCGGCGGTTCCTGCCCGCCAAGTGGGTGCCCCGCACCGCAACTGCTCGGCTTCATTCCCGCCTCGGGGACCCCCACAGCGCCCACCTCGTGGTGGGGCCTCGCCAGGCAGGAAAGCGTGCGCTGGTCTGGGCCCTGCTGGCCGATCTCAAGCGTCCCGTGCTGGCCCTGGACGGTGATGACCTCCTGGTCCAGGCCTGGTCCACCGAACCCCAACAGGCGGCTCAGGACATCGAGAGCTGGCTGCCCCAGGATGGCATCGTCTTCCTGGAGAACGCCCATGCCCTCCGCGAGCCAGGCCGGTTGTTGCAGGGCCTGGTCGAGAGCCGGCTGTCCCAGCCCATCGTGGCCACCGGTTGTGCCAGCGCGGCGAGCCTGTCCGGGGGAGGCGCCCATCGGATCACCTCGATGACCCTGGGACCCCTCCGACTCGACGAGGTGGCCCGCCCCATCGAGCAGGAGCCCCCTGCCGTGAGGCGACAACGACTGCGCCGGGCCGTGGAGGGCATGCTGCTTTTCGGAGGCTACCCCCCGGCCTGGACTTCCCCCGATCCCCGGGACTTCCTGTTGGAGACCCTGGAGACCTCGGTGCTTCGCGAGGCCTCCCTTCGCTTTCGCATCGACAAGCCCATGGTCTTTCGCAGGCTCCTGCGCCTGGCCGCCAGCCGGGTCGGAAAGTTCGTCAACCACAGCGAATGGGCCCGCATCCTGGACATCGCGAGCACCACGGTCGCCGACTACCTGGAGATTCTGGTCGAGTCCCACGTTCTTCGCCTTGTCCGGCCCTTCAGCGGAGGCGGTCGATCCGAACTCACCCGTGCCCCCAAGCTGTACTTCGTGGACAACGGGCTGCGCAACGCCCTTGTGGGTGGATTCGACCCCCTGGAACGGCGGGTGGATCTCCAGGCCCTGGTGGAGAACCTGGTCTTCACCGAGTTGTCCAGTCGTCTCGACCGCCTCGGGGACATCCGGTGCTGGCGAACCCGGAATGGCGCCGAGATCGACTTCGTCCTGGAGCCCGAGCCTGGGCGCCTGGTGGCCATCGCGGTCAAGGCCACCCCGGAATCCCGACCTCGCCTGCCCCGGGCCGGCCGGAGTTTCATCCAGGCCTACAGCCCCACCACCTTCTGGATGGTCACCCGGGGAGAGCCCTTTGAAGACCGGCTGGCGAACACCCTCATTCGTGGCATTCCCCTCGAATTGCTGTCCCAGGCCCTGGAGGACCTGTGACCTGGGAAGACGCGGAACCCCAGGACGTCGACGAGGTCGAGACCGAGGATCAACGCCTTCTGATCTGCCGGGCCTGTGGGCAGGAGTTGGCCGACGAGGAGGCACTGGTCTCGATCGCCGGGGGAGCCACTGTCCGCCAATTCGTCAATCCCGCCGGAGTGATGCACGAGGTGATCACCGTCGTCGGAGCCCACGACATCCGGGACCACGGGGAGGGAACCGAGGACTTCAGCTGGTTTGCAGGCTGGGCCTGGCGCTTCACCGACTGCGGATCCTGCCAGGCCTTTGTGGGCTGGTGCTTCGAGGCCGTGGACCCCGGGCTGCAACCCCCAAGGTTTCATGGACTGCGGTTGGCGGCCGTGGCGTGGAGGTAAAGGGAACACCGGTCAGCCAGGAGTCCGCACCCCCGATCAACCGCCCCGAGGAGCCACCTGTTCCAGGTCGAGTCGGAAGCCCGGAGGCGCATGATCCGGATTCTCCCGGTACCAGGACTCGGCGTCCGGCTTCTCGCCGTCCATCAGGTCCCTCATGTACTCCTTGGTGTGGATCATGTCCTGGCGCGTATAGGCGTTGATCTCGTAGATCCGTGTGTCCATCCGGATGGCGTCCTTGGGACAGGCCTCCACGCAGTAGCCGCAGTAGATGCAGCGCAGCATGTCGATCTCAAAGCGCACCGGGATCTTCTCGATGGGGTCGTCCGGATCCTCGGCGGCCACGATGGTGATGCAGTTCGCCGGACAGGCCGTCGGACAACACATGCAGGCCACGCACTTGACTTTGCCATCCGGCCGGGTCGTCAGCCGGTGGGCACCCCGGTAGCGGTCGGCGATGGGGACGCGAACCTCTGGGTACTCATACGTCGGCAGCCCCTCGGGGTCCCGGATGTTCTTCACCAGGTGCGAGATCGTGATCTTCATGCCCTGGAGGATCTCCTTCAGGTAGAAGGAGGACCCTGTCTTCAGCTTGCGGGGGCTGGGTGTCGACATGAGGAGTCCCTACGCGAACAGGTCGTAGAGGATGACCTCGACCAGGCCCATGGCAAACACCAGGGCCATCGAGATCGGGAGAAGAACCTTCCAGCCCATGTCCATGAGCTGATCGTAGCGGAAACGGGGCACGGTCCACCGGACCCAGACCATGATCCAGCAACCGATCATGATCTTGGCGATAAGCACGTTGAGCCCGATGATCGCCACCAGGATCTCGACCAGCAGCGCCGGAAAGACAAGGCCACCAAAGGCCGCTGCACCACCGACGGTGGCCAGGCCCAGGTGAGCCAACGACGCAAGGGCCCAGATCACCCGCCAGAACTTGGGTTCGCGCAGGCGGGCATCCCCCGGCTTCAGCGCCTGGTAGAACCGCCCCTTGCGACGATTCCAGGCCACCTGGCTCGCGGCTGCGAAGAAGACGGCTCCACCTCCGCCAACCACCAGGAGCACCAGCCCCAGGTTGCCGCGGAACCAGTCGCCATCCAGACCCGGGAAGTTGTAGCCCCCAAAGAACAGGGTGGCGGTCACCGCCGATGCGGTGATCATGTTGCCGAACTCCGCCACGTAGAAGCTCACGAACCGGAGGCTCGAGTACTCGGTGTGGTAGCCGGCCACGAGTTCCGCTTCGGCTTCGGGCAGGTCGAAGGGCATCCGGTTGGTCTCGGCAAACACGGCGATCCAGAAGACCAGGAATGCCATCCCGGCGATGCCAAAGCCCTTGAAGATGCCCCAGTTGATGATGCTACCCGCCTGTGCCCGAGCAATCTCTCCCAGGTCCAGGGTGCCGAAGGCAATGATCATCACCACGAGGCTCAGCCCCATCGCGAGTTCGTAGCTCACCATCTGGGCGCTGGAACGCAGACCCCCAAGCAAGCTGTACTTGTTGTTGCTGGCCCATCCCGCCAGCATCACGCCGTAGACCCCAAGGCTGGTGAGGGCCAGCACGTAGAGCACGCCCCCGTTGATCACCGCACCCTGCAGGGGCACGGCCAGTGAATCAGAGACCTGGAGGGTGTCGCCCCAGGGCACCACGATCATGGTGGAAAACGCGATGGTGACCGCGATGATCGGGGCCGCTCGCCAGAAGGGCCGGTAGACGTGGTCCGGAACCACGTCCTCCTTGGTGAGGAGCTTGATCACGTCGACGACGGCATGCACCAGGCCAGCCGCCCGAATGCCAAAGATGTCGGCCCGGTTCGGACCATTGCGATCCTGCATGTATGCGCTGCCCTTGCGCTCCAGCCAGAGCAACAGGGGGGAGATCTGCAGCATGACCCCGACCACGATCAGGGCCTTGATGACCACCAACGTCAGGGGATGCGTCAGGAAGGCGCCGATGAGGTCGAGCATCGGTTGTTCCTACTTGGCCGGGGCCGGCGCTGCCGGCTCAGGGGTCGGTTCGGTGGCAGGCCCGGATGCCGGGAGGAGTTGTCCCCCGCTACCCAGGCCCTTCCAGGTCATGCCGGCAAACTCCGGGTGGCGCTGGACCAGGGCTTCAAAGACATCACGGCCTCGGCTCGGCACCACCGAGTCCCCCGCAGCGACAGCCAGGGCATCCACTGCGGCGAATCCGGACCGTCCTTCTCCCCGCACCCAGACCGCCTCCTGGAATCGCTGAACCCGGGACGCGCGGTTGAGGAAGGTCCCCTCGGTCTCCACGTGGGCACAGACCGGCAGCACCACCTTGGCAGCTGCAGAGGTGGACGTTCGATAGGTGGCCAGGCACACCAGGGTCGAGGGGCCCTCGATCCCCAACCGGCCCAACACGTCGTCCTGGAGCACCAGGAGACCGGTGATCGCTCCGGAATCCAGGGCCGCCTTGAGTGCCGCACCGTCCTCGAGCGCACCCCCATGTCCCCCGATCAACCGAGCACCCGCACGGTTCGGGGTCTTGTCTTCGTCGATCAAGATCTCGTCCGACCCCTCGAAGGAGTCGGGGTCGTTGCCCTCGACCAGGAACCTGCGAGCCTCGGGAAAGAACTTCTGGACCAGGGCCCCGAGCGCATGGTTCGCCTCGTTGCTGGCTCCAGCTCCGAAGACCACACCCACCGTGCTCTCGTTCAGGTCTCGTACAGCAGCAGCTGCGGCCACATCCCAGTCCACTGGCCGACCCTCGACCTTGGGCAGGAGCTCCCGGTGGGGAGGCTCCAGGCGAAGGGCGGTTGCCCGGCCGGGGTCACACATCCAGGAGTCGTTGACGTGGTCGTTGCGACGGGGAAGGTAGCGGTGCACCTCGCCCTGCTGGTGGCAGACATGGATGTTGCAGCCGGTGGCACACCCGGTGCAGACCGAGTCGGTCTCCTTGAGGTACCAGACCCGCTTGGTGAACCGGAAGTCCTTGTTGGTGAGCGCACCCACCGGGCAGATGTCCGCCAGGTTGCCCTGGTAGGCATGCCCCAGGGTCTCACCAGGGAAGATGCCGATCTCCGTGTGGTCCGTGCGCTGGAAGAGCCGCAACTCCCCGGTGCCGGTGACCTCGTCGCCAAAGCGAATACAGCGCGTGCAGGCCACGCATCGCTCGGCATCGAGCATGATCTTGTCGCCGATATCGACGCGCTTGGCCTTCTTGTGCTTGGGATCGGCCAGGCGACTGTCGTGTTCGCCGTGGTCCATGTAGTAGTCCTGGAGCCGACACTCGCCGGACTGGTCGCAGATCGGGCAGTCCAGGGGGTGGTTCTTCAGCAGGAACTCCATCACCGACTTGCGGATCTGGGTGACCTGGTCCGTGTCGGTCCGGATGGCCAACCCATCCCGCGCCACCATGTTGCAGGCGATGTCCGGCCCTCGACCCCCGGCCTCGACATCGACTGTGCACATCCGGCAGTTGCCAGCGATGGTCAGGTGGGGGTGGTAGCAGTAGTGAGGGATCTCCTCGCCAGCCATGCGAGCGGCCTCGACCATATTGGTCCCCTCGGGCACCTCGATCTCGACGCCATTGATCTTGACGAGAGGCATGTCAGCTGACTCCCAGTGCAGACCGCTGGGCCGCAACCTTGGCCCGGAACTCATCGCCGAACTTGGCAAGGAAGCTCTGGACCGGCATCGCAGCGCTGGCGCCGAAGAAACAGATGGTGCGGGAGTGGATGTTGTCGGCCAGGTCCAAAAGGGTGTCCAGGTCGGATTCCGAGGCCGTGCCCGCATCCACGCGCTGAAGGATCTGGTACATCCAGCCAGTGCCTTCGCGACAGGGGGTGCACTGGCCGCAGGACTCGTGGGCATAGAAGCGAAGCAGGTTGGTCAGAGCCCGGACCATGTCCGTGTCCTCGTCCATCAACATGAAGCCACCGGAGCCCAGGTAGCTCCCCGCGACCTCGTGAATGGACTCGTAGTCCATGTTGGCCTGGGCCACCTCGTCGGCCGTCATCACCGGAACCGAGGAACCCCCGGGGATGACCGCCTTGATCGCCTTGCCGTCCTTGACGCCCCCGCAGCACTCATTGATGAAGTCCATCATCGGCATGCCCAGCGGGATCTCGTAGACCCCGGGCTTGTTGATGTGTCCCGAGGCGCTGAAAAGCTTGGTGCCCGGGCTCTTCTCGGTTCCGATGGCCCGGTAGGCCTCCGCCCCCTGGTTGATGATCCAGGGGACCACCGACAGGGTCTCCACGTTGTTCACGATCGTCGGGCAGCCCCAGGCTCCCTCCACCGCAGGAAACGGCGGCTTGAGCTTGGGCTGGCCTCGGTCGCCCTCGATTGAGCTGATCAGGCCGGTCTCTTCCCCGCAGATGTAGGCGCCTGCCCCCAGGTGGCTGTAGATCTCGCAATCGAAGCCGCTGTCGAGGATGTTCTTCCCAATGAGACCCGCTGCCTTTGCCTCGGCAATGGCCTCGTCCACCCGCTGGATGACAAAGGCGAATTCACCACGCAGGTAGGCATAGGCGGCCTGGCTGCCAATGGCGTAGCAGCCAATCAGCATGCCCTCGAGCATCAAGTGGGGGTCCTCCCACATGCAGAACCGGTCCTTGTAGGTGCCCGGCTCGCTCTCGTCCGCATTGCAGATCAGGTAGACCGGCTTGCCGCCGCGCTTCTCCTCGTCGGGTACAAATGTCCACTTGCGCCCGGCGGAAAAGCCCGCACCTCCACGACCGCGAAGGCCACTGTCCAGGACCACCTGGGTGACCTCGGCCGGGGTCATCTTCAAGGCCTTCTCGAGCGCGGAATAGCCCCCCTGCTCCCGGTAGGTCGCCAGGGTGTGGGACGTGGGATGGTCCCAATTCGCGGTCAGGATGCGGGGTACGTCCACCGTTCCGCCTCCGGTTGAAGTGTCACGACCGATCCGCCTGCCAGCTCATCGAGAATGGCGTCGATCCGGTTGTCTGAGAGCAACTCGTAGAAGTGCTCGTTGATCTGGGCCATGGGGCCGGAACCACAAGAGGCCAGGCACTCCACCCGCATCAGGGTGAACTTGCCATCGGCCGTGGTCTCGCCCTCCGAGATGCCCAGCTTGGACTTGATGCGGTCGATGACCCGCTCGGACCCCGCCAGTTCACACGACAGGGTGTGGCAGACCTGGATGAGGTACTCGCCCGTCGGCGCCTTCTTGAACATCGTGTAGAAGGTCGAGACCGAGAGCACGTGGCTCGGGGGCAGGTGCAGGACCTCCGCCACCACCCGCATCACGTCGTAGGACAACCAGCCCCACTTGTGCTGGGCCTTCCAGAGTACCGGCATGATCGCCGAGCGCTCCGTGGGGTAGCGGGCGACCATCTCGCGAATCTCCGCCAGTTCTTCCTCGGTCCAGGCGATCCCAGGATGGCCGGACTGCAGAGCCGTGTGATGAAGAAAAGCCATTAACGATCCAGCTCGCCTGCGATGACGTTGATGCTGCCAAGAACCGCCGCCACATCGGCGACCAGGCTGCCATTGATCAACTGGGGAAAGGCCGTGTAGTTGGCGAAACACGGGGGGCGAATGCGCACGCGCCATGCCTGTGGGCTGCCATCGCTGACGATGTAGAAGCCCAACTCGCCGTTCCCCCCTTCGGTGGCACTGTAGACCTCGGCGCGGGGAGGCTCGATGCCGTGCATCACCAGCTTGAAGTGGTTGATGAGGGCCTCCATCTGGTTGTAGACCTGGCCCTTGGGCGGCATGGAGATGGCATGGTCCTCGACCAGGAAGGGACCGTCCGGCAGTTTTTCAATGGCCTGGTGCACGATCCGCCGGCTCTGCTCCATCTCGTCGAAACGCACCATGATGCGGTCGTGGGTGTCACAGCCCTGGTAGACCGGCACATCCCAGTCGTACTGGTCGTAGCCCCAGTAGGGCCGCGCCTTGCGCACATCGTAGGAGATGCCACAGGCCCGGATGCAGGGTCCGGTCCAGCCGTGGGACAGGGCCAGTTGAGGGTCCATGACCCCGACCTCTCGCGTCCGGTCGACGAAGATTCCATTGGTCTGGACCAGCCCCTTGACGTCCGCCAGGACCTCGTCCATCTCCCCCAGGATTTTGTGGCACTTGTCCAGCCAACCGTCCGGCGCGTCCATGCTGACACCACCGATCCGGGGGTAGTTGACCATCATCCGGGCGCCGGTGAGCTCTTCGAAGAGCGTGTAGATCTTCTCCCGGTAGCCATAGAGGTACCAGAAGTTCGTCAGCGCCCCCAGGTCGACCAGGTTCGTCCCAATGCACACGCAGTGGTCGATGATCCGGGACAACTCCGAGGTGATGACCCGCAGGGCATTGCCCCGTGGGGGAGCCTCGATCTCCAGCAACTCCTCGACCGCGTAGCACCACGCATTGGAGTTGTGGCAGGGGCCCATGTAGTTGAGACGTTCCGCGTAGGGCACCACGTACTGGTAGAAGACGTTCTCGCACTGCTTTTCATAGCCGCGGTGGAGGTAGCCGATCTCCAGGCCGGTCCGGGTGATGGTCTCGCCATCGAGTTCGACCTGGATGCGCAGGGTCCCGTGGGTGATCGGGTGCGAGGGCCCGATGTTCACAATCATGCGCTCGGTGACGAGCGACTGGTCCTGGGGAGCCATCAGGCGTGGTCCGGATCGTCGGTGAGCAGCATCTCGATGGGGCGGGACAACTGCTGGCGCTTGTTGATGGGGTAGTCCTTGCGAAGGGCATGACCCTTGAAGTCGTCGTGGCAGAGGATCCGACGCAGGTTCGGGTGGTCCGAGAAGCGCACTCCGAACAGGTCGTAGACCTCCCGCTCCATCCAGTTCGCCACCCGCCACAAGTCCCAGACCGTGGGCACCTCGACGGTGTCGTCGGTCACCGCCACCTTGACCCGAAACCGGTGGTTCAGAGCCAGGGAGAACATCTGGTAGACGACCTCGAACCGGTGGTCCCGTTCGTCGTAGCCCTTGTAGTCCACGCCTCCAAGGTCCATGAGCATGTTGAAGTCGAGCTCGGGTTCATCCCGCAACCAGCAGAGGACGTCCCGGAGATCCTGGGGAGCGATGGTCACCGTCTGCTGTCCAGCGTGGCTGCTCTCCCCAAGGATCCGCCCCTGGAAGTGCTCCTTCACGCGGGTTGCAATGGTGGCTTCGTCCACAACTTCTCCGTTGGCGCGTCTTGCGCCCATCCTGGGCCGGGGGCCTATTTGACCGGGTCGGCCCACTCCACGTTCTTCTCCGCCTGGATCTTTTCCTGCAGCCGATGGATGGCGCCGATGACGTTCTCGGGCCGCGGCGGACAGCCGGCGACGTAGATGTCGACGGGTATCAACTCATCGATGCCCTGGACCACCGAGTAGTTGTCGTAGAAACCCCCGCTACTCGCACAGGCCCCCATCGACACCACCCACTTGGGTTCCGGCATCTGGTCGTAGATCTGCTTGAGCACTGGCGCCATCTTCTGGGTGATGGTGCCCATGACCATCAAGAGGTCGGCCTGGCGTGGGGAAAAGCGAACGACTTCAGCGCCAAAGCGCGAGACGTCGAACTTCGGACCGACCACCCCCATGTACTCGATGGCACAGCAAGCGGTCCCAAAAGGCATCGGCCACAGGGAGTACTTGCGACCCCAGTTGATCACCGCGTCAACGGTGGTGGCCACCCAGGGGGAGTTGACCTTCTCCAGCAGCGTGCTTTCCAGGCCCATCTTTTCAATCCCAATCCAGCGCACCACGCTTGAGCACGTAGTACCAGCCCAAGAACAGGATCCCGATGAAGAAGGCCATCTCCATCAGGATGTACCAGCCCGCCCCACTGACAAGGAAGTCCTTGAAGACGACCGCCCAGGGGTAGATGAAAACCGCTTCGAGGTCAAAGAGGATGAACAGCACCGCCACCAGGTAGAACTTCACGCTGAAGCGCTGGTGGGCACCGCCAACCGGGGGAGACCCGCATTCATAGACCGAGTTCTTCTGACCCGTCGGGCGGTTGGGCCCGAAGAACCTGGAACCCAGCGTAAACAACAACCCGAGAACAGTCCCGATCAGGAGGGCAATGAGGATGGGGACGTAGGCCTCGCTCATGGAGCCGCTCCGCGAGTCCCCTTTCAGATAGCCCGGACGGCGACCGGTTGCACCAACACCTTGATAGGGGCCCGCCATGAAGTGGCTTGGCCTGGACGAAGCAGGACGTGGAGCGGTGCTCGGACCTCTGGTCGTCGGGGGTTTCCTGGTGGACCAGCGAAAGTTCACCGAACTGGAGGCGACCGGGGCAACGGACAGCAAACAACTCTCTGCACGCCGGCGAGAAGCCTTGATCGAGCCTCTCTCCCAGCTGGGCGTGCACCAGGTGATCCACATCTCCGCAGCGGAGATCGACGCCGAGAACATCAACACTCTGGAGGAGCGGGCCTTCGCAGCGCTCATCCGAACCCATCGTCCGGACGGCGTGATCATCGACGCTCCCTGTCACCCCCGGGCCATCCCGAACTTCACCCGCCGGCTGCTGGAAGCCCTGGACTACGTGCCGGAGTTGATCATCGAGCCCAAGGCGGACCTGAACCACAAGCCCTGCGGTGCTGCCAGCATCTTCGCCAAGGTCTCCAGGGACGCCGCCATTACCGCGCTGGGCCCCGTGGGCTCCGGCTATCCCTCCGACCCGGTCACCCGCGCCTGGATCGCAGACAAGCTGGCCCGGACCGATCCACTTCCCGACTGTATTCGCAAGCGCTGGGGAACGATCGCAGCCCTCAGCCAGGGCGCCCTCTTTCCAGCCGGACGACCTTGAGCCAGATCCCCAGCCTGGGCCTCTCGATTCCGCTCTACGACGAAGAAGCGGACTGTGAGCGCGTGGTCGTGGCCATAGACGAGGCCCTGACCGCCGCCGACATTCCCCACGTCCTGCACCTCGTGGACAACGGCTCCACCGATGACACCCCGGCCATCGTGAACCGCCTGGCCGCCAACCGACCGAACTGTCGAGCGCTCCACCTGACCCCCAATGCCGGCTATGGCGGGGGGATCCTGGCGGGTCTTCGGAGCCTCCAGACAGACATCGTGGGGTGGACCTGGGGAGATGGACAGGTCGCCCCTCAGGTCCTCGTGGATTGCTACCAGGCGTTGACGGAAAGCCCGGGAGGACTGGCCAAGGCCCACCGGGCGGTGCGCCGAGACGGCCTCCAGCGTCTCGCGGTGTCCAGGGTCTACAACGGCCTCATGCGGGTGGCCTTTCGGTCCTCGGTCCGCGACGTGAACGGGTGTCCCAAGCTCTTCCGTCGCGAGGTCTTCCAGCAACTCGAGCCGAAGAGCCAGGACTGGTTCCTCGATCCCGAAGTCGTGCTGCGAGTTGCCGAACTGGGCCTGGAGTGGGCCGAGGTGACGGCCGTGATGGAGCCCCGTACCGGTGGCGCCTCGAAGGTACAGGGAGACACGGTCCGTGAATTTCTGGAGCACCTCTGGGCCTGGCGAGGCGGCTGGCGTCCCTGAGGACAGCCTCTGGGATCGTCAATGGGGGCGGGGCACGGTCTTCTCCAGCCTGCCCACCCGTCGAAGCAGGAAGAAGCTCGGCGTGCCCAGAGTGCCCAGGCCCAGGTCCAGCCAGGTCCAGCCCAGCAATTCGTCCATGGAATCCGACGAGACGGCGACCAGGGGATCCCGTAGAAGCCCCACGGGGTCCCAGGGGGCGTTCCCGCCAGCCCCATAGTCCAGCAGGAGACTGCCGGGCGCGGGCTCAGGTCGACGTCCCTCCCGCCCAGACACCACGCTGAAGTGTCCAAAGGTCACAGGCAGACCCTTTCGGGTCCGAGCCACCGGTTCCTCCTGCCAGCCGGTCTGTTCCAGGCGAACGTTCCAACCCCGGAGCAGGCCTGTGGTCGGGTCCCGGTGGAAGTCCTTTTCAAAGGTCTTCCATGCCATGCGGTCCACCCACCCCGGCAGGCCCAGACTGATCCCCAGGTAGCGGCTGTCGTCCAGCGCCTGGGGTGAGACCGGGTGCCCTTGCCCCAGCGCCTCCGCCAGCCCTGCACCATCCAGTGCCAGCCACTCCTGGACCGTCATGGTCTCGCCACCAGCCGAACCGTCTCCGCATCCTGCTCCTCCAGCAGGGTGACCATCAGGTCGAGCCCCTCGAGAGCCGGGTCTGCCATCCAGGCCGCCAGGAGTTGCCAGCCATGGGCGTTCCTTTCCGGCTCCCGGAACATGGCCTCCACCAGTACGGGCAACTCCGAGAGCACCAGGCGAATGGGGTTCAGGCAGAGCTGGAGCACGGGACTCCGGGTCTGCGCCAACAGTTCCCCCAGGATCTCCCCTTCCAGGACGGCCAACTCCCCCGGCGATGCCCCTGTGCCCACTGCCGCTGAAAAGGCCTTCGTCCGGGCAGCAAGCCCCGCCGGATCCGGCCTCTGCTCCAACAGACGCTCCAGGACAGCCCGCGCCAGCTTGCGACGAACGAGCAACAGGTCCGCGACCACATTCGCCAGGCGGCCCTCTCCGGCCTCCTGTTGTGCCAGGACCCCGAGTAGATCCGAGCCCCCGGAGCGTCGGTAGTCCTGGACCGTGTACCCCTGTCCCTGGCGCACCCGGACCAGCCCGGACGACGCCAGTCGCGCCAGGGCTGCCCGCACAGTGACCCGGTTCACTCCGAAGCGTTCAGCGAGCACCCGCTCCGGGGGAAGACGTTCACCCACCCCGATCTCCCCCCGAAGGATGGCCCCCCTCAGGTGACGCACGCAGTCATCGGACAGGGTTTCGGATCTGGAAGGCAAGCGGTCCATCGGTCCCCTGGTAAATTGGTCCGACCAATACTGCAAGTCGGCCCCGCCGAAGCCTGGCGCCCTCCCGGGGACTCAGTCGGCGGGGAGCCCTTTCAGGAAATCCAGGACGGCGGACGCCCAGGCTTCTGGCGCCTCCACCATCGGGTAGTGGCCCACACCGGCCAACCACGTGAGCGTGGAACCGGGAACCTGGTCGTGCACAGCCTGTCCGATGGCGGAAAGGGCCACGGGGTCCCTGTCACCCCAGAGCACATGGCAGGGGAGGTCCAGGCTTCCCAGGGCCCCCCACCATCGCGGCAGGAATCGCACCCGTTCATCCAGGTAGCCGGAGATCACAGGCAGGCGGGCACGACCCCCTCCATGCTCCAGCGCAGCCCAGATTGCGACCAGTTCCTCCTCCGCCAACGTCCCGGGATCGGCAAAGACCTTCCGCAGACGGTGACGAAAGAAGGCCTCGGAGGAAAAACGCGCCAACAAGGGCCCCCACCAGGGGTGCTTGAGCATCTTCTGGGGCCAGGTGAGCGAGGCCAGGTCCAACCGCATGCTGCCATTGCAGAAGGTGACCGACCTCAGGGCGACAGGCAGGTCCGTGCGCTCCCTCCTGGCCAACAACTCCGTGGCGATGGACGTCCCCATGTCATGGGCCACCAGGTGGCCTTCCTCGATCCCCAGGGCCTGCCACACCCCCAGGGCCACCTCGGCCTGCTCCATCAACGAGTAGCTGTAGTCGGCGGGCTTGTCCGAGAGCCCGAAACCCAGGTGATCGTGCACCACCACGAAGAAACGCTCTGCGAGCGCCTCGAGCACCTGCCGGAAGTCCAGGGAGCACGTTGGAAAACCGTGCAGGAGCAGAATGCAGGGTCGGCCGGGTTCCCCCGCGGTCCGTACAAAGACCCGTTTCCCCTGGAAAACGAGATGCTGCCCTTGTGCAGCCCATTCGTCCAGGATGGGGGGAAGAGAGGTCTCCATCGAGGGGTGCACGCTACCACCCTGAGGGTTTTCGACCCACCGAGGCCCCTCTCGAAGACTATTCTGGCGCCATGTTCTGGCTCTTCTCCCTGTTGGCCTGTGGGCCTTCCAGCATCTCCACGACCTCCGACACCGCGGGACCTGGAACCTCAAACGACCCCGCGGACCCCACCGAAGCGGCCTTTCCCGGGGAGCGGGTCATCGAGGTGGACGTGGCGATCGACCCGGATGACTGGGACGAGCTTCGCGTCCAGACCCGGACCATCCTCGACATTCTGGGGGGTGACTGCCTGGCCCAGGAATTCGAGAAGCCCTGGACCTGGTTCGAGGCCGATGTGACGGTCGACGGGGACCTGCTGGAAGACGTCCAGGTCCGCAAGAAGGGCTTTCTGGGTTCGCTCGACAACACCCGCCCCTCCCTCAAGGTCAAGTTCGATGCCCACGAGGACCGGGACTGGCGCGGCCTGGTTCGATTGACCCTGAACAACAGCCGCCAGGACCCCAGCCGGCTGAACACCTGCCTGGCCTACCAGGTCTTCCGGGACGCCGGTGTCCCCGCACCCCGCTGCAGCTACGCCCACGTCCGGGTGAACGGTGAGAGCCTGGGCCTGTACGCCAACGTCGAGTCCCTCAAGGAGGGGTACCTGGAGCGCACCTTCGGCGATGCAAGCGGGGAGTTCTGGGAGGGCACGCTCTCCGACTTTCGAACCGAGTTCCTGGGGACCTTTGAGGCCAAGAACGATGCGGCGGAGGATTCGTCCATGGCGTCCCTGGATGCCCTTCGGGCCATCCTCGAGGACAGCCCGGACGAGACACTCCTCGCGGATCTCGCGCCCTGGATCGATGTGGACGACTTCCTCGCCTTCTGGGCCGCCGAGGTCCTGGTCGCCCACTGGGATGGCTACGCCGGCAACACGAACAACTTCTACCTGTACCGAGACCCCGCCGACGACCGCTTCCAGTTCATTCCCTGGGGCACGGATGCCGTCCTCCGAGGACCCTCGGCTGCGGTCAGCGCTTCGGGCATCCTGGCCCGGCGCCTGTACCTGATGGACGAGACCCGGCAGCGCTACCTGGACCAGCTCCAGCGACACCTGGACACCGCCTGGGACGAGTCAGCACTGCTCGACCAGGTGAACCGTCTCGAAGACCAGGTCTGGGAGATCGCCAGCGAGGACAACGACGGGTTCTTCGACGCCGTGGACGACATCCGGGACTTCCTGGAAACCCAGCGAGGCAACCTGGAGGCGGAGATCGCTGCCGGTGGGCCCGAGTGGACCGCCGAACTTCGAGGAGCCCCCTGCTTCGTGGAGTCCGGCCTGGTCTCGGCCAGTTTCGAGACCCACTGGGGCAGTTGGACGAGCCCGGACCCCTTCAACGAGGGAAGCGCTGAAGTCCAGTTCACCTGGCAAGGGACGTCGGTGCCGGTGTCCAGTGCCGGTGCCATCGCCGGAGACCCCGGGGATGGCAGCGGTGCGATCGCCTTGCCCATGACCTTCCCCGACAACAGCTATGGCTATGCCTACTTCAACGGGAGGACCGAACTGTTCGAGTCACCCGGAACCCTGCCGGTGGACCTGGAGACCACCATCGGTGCGCTCTACTACGCCTCGGCCAACACCAACTACGAGTTCATCTTCCTCGGGTACCTGTCCGGCGGAGACCTGGTCCTGGACCAGAGTGGGACCACAAACAACGACCCGGTCAGCGGCACGGTCGACGTGGATATCCTGACCTGGGGGTGGTAGCCGCGCTCGTCAGATCGCCTGCTCCGCAGCCTCTGTCGCCAGCTGATCCGCCCGCTCGTTCTCGGGAATGCCCACGTGCCCGGCGACCCAGCGCATCTCCAGGCCGGACCAGTCCTCGAGTCGCCCCTTCAGAGCCCCGATGAGCCTGGCGTTGGCCTTGGCCTTCCAACCCTGGGTCAGGACCCCCATGGCGTACCGGCTGTCGGTGTGCAGGACCACCGACTCGGTGGGTTCGATCCCCGCCTCCTCCAGGAGGTCCAGGGCAACCCCAATCGCGGTGAGTTCCCCGACGTTGTTGGTCCCGTGTCCCAGGGAGACGCCTCGTTCCACCTGCGTGCCAGATCCGAGCTTCACCACCGCACCGGCCCCACAGGGTCCGGGATTGCCCTTGCAGGCGCCATCGGTGAAGGCCACGTGGGTGCCCTCGGGGATGGTCGCCAGGGCACGGGCGGCCTCGGCGCGAGCCGCCTCCGCCTGGGCCTGGGTTCGCCGGCCAGCACTGCCAAACCCACTGGACTTCGAGCGCTTCTTGCCACCCCCGGCACCACCGGATGTTCTCGGGGTGTCCGCCGCCGGCTTCCCCTCCGGGAAGTCCTGGACAAGGGCTCCGGGCACGGGGCCGAGTCGTCCCACCCCGGCCCGGTAGATGGTGGCACCCGGCTTGTCCGAGTAGCGAATGGGCACCCGTCCCCCCTCGGCGATCAACTGCCCATCGGGGTGAGCCCCCGCCCAGACCCGCTTTCCCTTGAAGGTGACTCGAAGCCAGTGCATGTCTCGGGCCTAACGCCCTGGCGTCACTTCGCCTCGGCTCCCCATCCCACTCGGAAGGAGTCTCCGGTGGAGCGGGTGAACTCATAGAGCGAGTGATTGAAGCAGCCGGCACTGCATCCCTCCCCGTAGAGACGCTCCCGAAAGCTCTGGACCTCGGGGTGCTTCCAGAGCTCCGACAGGGGCGTCTCGAAGACATTGCCCACCTTCAATCCGTCCCCACCCCAGACACAACAGGGCAGCAGATCCCCCGAGAATGTCACCCCGTACTGGTCCACCAACCCGAGACAACGCATGGGCCCACCGGCACCCTGGTGGTAGGCCAGGCCCTGCTCGTAGAAATGCCGACGCCGATCCACCTCCGGATCCCGGGCCGCAATGTGCGCCACTGCATCCCGGTAGGCCTGGCGATCCTCCTCGCTGACCAGGAAGAGGTCCTCGGCATCATTGACCGGCCAGAAATCAAATTCCGCCCCCAGAGCCTTTACCATGGCG
>CAZMNK010000105.1:17373-19334 GCA_964567625.1 uncultured Enterobacterales bacterium
CCGGCCAGAAGTCAAAACCCACACCCATTCTCTGTGCCCGGTCGAAGACCTGGGCCAGCTCCCTGACATTGTCTCGGGTGACCGTGAAATAGACCGACAACCCGATCCGGCCGTGGCGCTTCACCTGCTCCAGCGCCTTCCAGGTCCGGTCATGGCAGCCCTCCTGGCCCCGCAGCCTGTCGTGGGTGGGCCCCAGGCCATCGATCGACATCGACAACGAGTCCACCCCGGAGACGATCAGCTCCTCCCAGCGCCGCTTCACCAGCGTGCCATTCGTGGTGATGTTCACGCCCATTCCCCGGGCCTTGGCCTCGGCCACCACGTCGAAGATCTCCTTGTGAATGAACGGTTCCCCACCGGTGATCACCAGGGTCTTCGTGCCAATGGCGACCGCCTCGTCCAGCAGGCCGCGGGCCTGGTCCAGGCTCATCTGCTCGGGCGCATCCCAGAGATCACAGAAGCTGCAGGTGAGGTTGCAGCCCCGGTTGATCAACAGCAGCAGTGTCAGTGGCTTCGAAGGGTCCCGGAGGGGCAGGTGGCCCTCGATGTTCGAACGGGGAACCACCGGCAAGGCCTGGGCCTGGGGTGGTTCCTCTTCCTGGCTGAGAGCTCGGGCAACCTCGTCGTTGTAGTCCCCTCCCCGGCCCTGGCCCTCGTAGAGCGCCAGGGTCCTCCGGGCGATCGGCGTCCAGTCATAGTGGGCTGCAAACCGACGGGCATGAGCGCCCATCTCTTCTCGGGCCTCCGGGTCCTCGAGCAGCCGCAGCACCTCGTCAGCAAAAGAACGGGCATCGTCGGCCAGAGCGATCTCACGACCCGACTCGAATGCGATGCCCTCGGCACCCTTGGTGGTGGCGACACAGGCCTTGCCGGCAGTGAAGTACTCCAGGATCTTCATCCGGGTTCCTCCACCCGATGGCACCGGGCACAGGGTCAGGTCTGCGGCGGCGATGTGGGCAGGCAGGTCGGCCACCGGTCCCGTGAAGACGATCGCCGGGTGGGCATAGTAGGTCGGAGGGTTCAGCCCGCTGATCATCACCCGCAGGTCCGGTCGGACCCCGAGCAACAGGGGCAGAAGTTCTTCGGCGATGAAGCGGACCGCCTGGGTATTTGGCCAGTAGTGCAGGGTGCCGTGGAAGAACAACAGCGGCGCGTCCGGGGCCAGGCCATGGGAAAAGCGAACTTCGGCCCCCCGAGGGACCCGGTAGGACAGGGTGTCGACCCCGTGGGGGATGACGGTGATCCGCTCCTGGGCCACGCCAGCAGCCACCATGCGATCCCGGTCGTCCCGACTGACCGCGATGACCTCGTCCACACGGTCCAGGGCAAAGAGTTCGCAAGCCTTGATCCGGCGGACCTCCTCGTCCCCGAGTCCCATCACGTCCTGGAGGCGATCCCACTCCACGTTGTGCTGGACGATGCTCGAGCGCCGGCCCAACAACCTGGCGGCCATCCAGCAGGGAACACCGTAGCCGGGAAACTCGGCCTGGAAGACATCGACCTGCTCCTTCTGGCCCACATAGAGCACCCGGGCCCACCAGGCTGGATCGAACTGGGGGGTGTAGAGGAAGAACTCCTCTCGCGGGTAGCCAATGCGTCCGCAGAGCCAGTCCGCCAGGCGACCTCCCTGGACGAGGCCGGGCCATTCCTGGGCCGCACGAAAGCGTTCCCCGAAGGGCACCTTCTGGTGTCGACCCTCCTCAAACCGCAGGTAGGCCTCCCGATCCTCACTGACGATCAGGACCGTGGCACCGACCATCGAGAGGTACTCGGCGGTGCGCACGATTTTCACCGCGGCCCCATGGTTTGTCGGGAAGAGGTCCCCCCGCGTGACAATGCAGATACGCACGGATTTAGTCTAGCCTGCTGCGGGCGGGGGAAGCACCGAAGGCCGCACGCGCTCTACCCGGATATACTCCGCCACCCTCAACTTGCCCCAGGACGACGCAATGCTACGGCGA
>CAZMNK010000106.1:0-19256 GCA_964567625.1 uncultured Enterobacterales bacterium
CGCAGGGAGCTGGCCGACGACCAGGAACTCCAGGCAGCGCGCACCGCCCTGGCCCTGCGCCGCAGCCAGGCTCGTGCCGCGCTCATCGAGGGGGCGGACCCCAGTGATGACCAGCTCGAGACCATCGACGGCGCCGTGGAGGACATGAATGCCTCGTTGGAGATCCTGGCCCAGGACCTGGTCGACATGTTCGAGGAGGGGGGTGAGCCCGGAAGGCGGGATGCGATGGTCTTTGCCGCAGAGGCGCTGGACACGATGATCGCCGCAGAGGATCGGATCTGGGATGCCCTGGATTCCAGCCAGCAGGCATCGGTAGAGGATGGCGCCATCGACCCCTTCAGCCACGTGGACCCGGACCTGGTGGACGTCCTGGCCCAGCTTGGCGAGGGAACTTGATGGGCGAACCCTCCCGCCCGGAACCCGGCCTCCTGGCGTCCCTCAAGGATGTGTCCCTGGTGGCTCGCTACCATTTCTACAGGGCGGTGCGGACCCGCAGTGCCCTGAACCTCTGCGCACTCTTCACCCTCTGCGCCGCAGGGACGTCCATCGCCTTTCGACAGATCCTCAAGGCGATGGAGGACATGACCAGCCGGACCCTGGGGGTTCCTCAGACCGAGACACCAGGCGCCATGTTCGATTCCCTGAGAGTGCAGGGGGACCTGGAGTCGATGCTCGAGGCCATGCTTGGAAATGCGGAGCTGGTCCAGTGGGCTCTCTCGATGCCCTACATGACCATCACCTGGGTCTGGGGCGGGCTTGGACTTGTGCCATTTCTCTCCGCGGCGGTGGGGTCGGAAGCCGTGTCTCCAGACCTGGCCTCTGGCACGGTTCGCTACGAGGCCCTGCGCACGGGTCGACTCGAGTTGGTGGGGGGGCGCTTCCTCGGCCTGGCGATGCTGGTGCTGGTCGCGATCGCCCTCAGCACGTTGGCGCCCTTCTGCGTGGCCGTCTTCTGGATGGCCGAGCAGCCGGCATTCCTTCAGTTCACCTCGCTGCTGGCCTTCATCCCCCGGCTCTGGCTCTGGTCCCTTCCCTTTGTGGCACTGGGGCTGACCTGTTCCTGCCTGGTGAGCAACGTGAACTGGGCACGTCTTGGCAGTGGCGTGGCCGTTGTGCTCACCTGGGGACTGTGGCGCCTGGTGGACCAGGTCGAGGAGGGCTCGGTCTGGGCGGACCTGGTCGTCCTCTTGTTGCCCCAGGGCTGGATCATGGGAATGTGGGGATCGGGACTGGACTGGCTCTTCGCGGGTGTGGTCCTCTTCGCCATTGCCGTGACCTACCTGCTTCCTGGAAACTGGCTTCTCGGTCGGAGGGACCTGTGAGGACACCGGCCCTGCAATTGACGGGTGTTCGCAAGCGCTACACCCGCCTGGGGGCCTGGGCCCTGGATGGCCTGACCTGCAGCTTTCCTCGGGGCGTGATCAGCGGGCTGGTGGGGCCCAACGGGGCTGGCAAGACGACCCTGTTCTCCGCCGTGTCCGGCTACCTTCGGCTGCAAGAAGGCCAGATCGACATCCTGGGCGAGGGGGCCTTTGACCCCTTCCTGTTCAAGGGGCGCCTGGGCGTCCTGCCCCAGGATGCCGCCCTCGACTTGCGGGTGACCCCCAGGGTCTTCCTGGAAGGCATGGGGCGGCTCCAGGGGATGTCCCGGTCCCAGGCTCTCCGCTCCGCTGACTCTACCCTGGACGCTGTGAACCTGGCCGATCGGGCCGAGGACCGCGTGGGAACGCTGTCCCACGGGATGCGGCGTCGCCTCGGGGTGGCCTCTGCGCTGTTGGGCGAGCCGGAACTCCTCTTGCTGGATGAGCCGATGGCGGGACTGGATCCGAAGGAGGCGAGCCGCTTGAGAGGCCTGCTCCAGGAACTACGGGGCCGGGCCAGCCTGGTGGTTTCGAGCCACAACCTGGCGGAGTTGGAGCGTATCTGTGACCACGTGGTGCTGATCGAGGGGGGGCGCTGCCTGGGAGAGGGCACGGTGGAGGCGTTGACGTCTCGCGGAATCGAGCAGACCTGGACCCTGGGGCCCGGTGAGGTGCCCGTGCAGGTCCTGCGGGAGGCCCTGGCTTCTCACTCCCTGGAACTCCTGGGCCCGACCCTGGTCCACGGGGCTCCCACCGAGGCGGAGCTGGATGCGGGTTCTGTGGTCATTGCCGGGAAGCTTGCGGAGGCCGGGATCCCGATCCGTTCGGTCCGCCGGGGAAGGAGCCTGGAGGACAGCTACCTGGACCGCACCCGGTGAGCCGCCTGTTGCGCTGGGGGCAGTCCGCCTACGAGACCGACCTGGACCTGGTCGGAGAGGCCGAGGCACTCTCTGCCCTGGGTTGCCAGGTCGCGTACACCCGGTCGCCGGAGCCCGATCTGGACGGCGTCCAGGTGTTGGTCGTGACCAGTCGCCAGCAGGTGACGGAGAGACTCCTGGGAGAGGCCGCTGCCCTGGAGTTGGTCGTGACCACAACCTCGGGCCACGACCACGTGGACCTCAGGGCTGCCGAGGAACGGGGGATCGCTGTCGTGCGATGCCCTCTGGCCCGCAGGGATGCGGTGGTGGACACCTCCCTGGCGATGGGCCTGTCGCTCTTGCGGGATCTGCCGGGACTGCACGATCGGGCACGGTCGGGTGTCTGGGCCCGGGCTGAGTTGCCCGGCCGCACGATGGGGTTGGTGCGGGGTCTGGACGTGGGGGTGATCGGCTATGGCCTCATTGGCCGCCGGGCGACGGAGGCCTGGCGGAACCTGGGGGCCAGGGTTCGGTGGCACGATCCAGCAGTGAACGGGTCCCTTCCCATGGCGGATCTCCTGGCGCTGTCCCGGGTGGTGACCCTGCACTGTTCCCTGACCCCGACCAGTGTGGGCATCCTGGACGCCGCGGCATTCGAGCAGATGGCTCCGGGGACCCTGGTGATCAACACCGCTCGGGGGGCCTGTGTGGACCTGGCGGCGCTGCAGCAGGCGGAGCACCTGGGAGGGGTTGGGCTGGACGTCTTTCCCCAGGAGCCCTGCCCGGAACTCGCCGCCCTTGCAGTCTCGCCCCGCACGATTCTCACCCCCCATGCCGCCGGCTTTCACGAGGGCCTGGGAGCGGCCATCGCCCGAGAGGTGGAACAGGCGGTGGGGGCCTGGCTCGAGCAGGCGCCGCTCCCCAATCGGCTGGTCTAGGCAGGCATTCCGCAGGGCCTCGATGCCGTCGACGGGGAGAGAACGCTCCTGGCCCAATGCGAGGAGGGTGTCCAGGTGGTGGCGAGTCTGCTCCCCGACCTTGGTGAAGTGGTAGGCCAGGTAGGTCTCCAGGTCGAAGGGCACCAGCCGGGGGGCCAGGCCGATCGCGGCACGCAGGAGGATCGGGCGGATCAGGATTCGCAGCCAGGGGGGGCTGTGACCCTGCCAGTTCGCGGCCACCCCCATCGACTGGCGGGCACAGGTGGCGATGGCGGCCAGGGTGCTCGAATTCCGCAGTCGGGACAGGGACCAGTTCTCGATCTCCAGTCCGGCGATGGCGGCCAGGAGCACTGCGCTACCCTGGGCGGCCGCACGGTCTACCCGGGGGTTGTACCGGGCAGGACAGTGGCCCTGCTTCAGCGCCTGGACGATGGCTCTTGCGGGTTCCTCGGCCCCGCCGAACTGGCTTGGCGACCCGGGAGGCAGAAATTCGGCAATGCCCGGGTTCTCCCGGGTCTCGGTCGACAGCGGTGACTGCCAGGAGATGAAGCCAATCAGCCCTTGCACGCGTCGATCGGGGGGCACTTGATCGGCCAGGCGCTCCCCATCTCGGAGACCGGGGGTCATGAACACCAGCACGGCTTCGCCCATCGCCTCCACCAGGCTGTCGAGCCATTGACCTTTCAGCGCAGGGGAGGAAATGCACAGCCAGACCTGGTCGAAGTGGCGCTCAGCGACCTGGGCCGGGCCTGTGAGCACCTCGTCCGGACGCAGGGTGACCTGTTCCCCCTTCTGAAAGCCGTTCAGGGGGTAGAGCGGGAGCCCTGCCTGGCACTGGACCCGGTACTTCTCCTTGACCAGGAACGAGACATGGTGACCCGCGAGCTGGAGGTGGCGGGCATAGACCTGGCCCACGGCCCCGGCACCGACAATGAGGACGTTCACAGAGGCCTCCTCAGGCGCCATTGGCCTATCCCGGTCCCCCGTCCGAGTGGGGTATGTAGGTCTTCTTGCTGTTCTCCTTGCCCCTGTTGGTGTCCTTGCTCCTGGCCTGCCAGGATGGAACGGCGACGTTGGATTCCGAGCTGGATTCCGAGCTGGATTCCGAGCTGGACTCCGACTCGGGACAGGTCTCGGGGCCGACCTGGCATGTCCTGTTGACAGCCGATGGCCTGTTGTCCGAGGAGAATCCCCCGGTGGTCGAGGTCGACGCGGACATGAACCGGGTCTGGGAGCGCGATTTTGATGGGTTGGAGGGTCGGGGCGCCCAGGGCATCGACCGGGATCCGACGGGCCGGACGGTCTACACCCGCGTCCTGGGGAACACCTCGGGAGGCTGGGTGGACCTGGTGGAGCCCGATGGCACCCTGGTCTGGAGCTGGGAGGGGGAGTCCGCCGGCGGTCTCTCTTTTCCCCACGGGGTGGCCTTCACGCCGGCCGGTGACCTGGTCATCGCCGACACCTCGGCCAACCGGTTGATCAGTGTGGGGCTGGATGGGGAGTTGCTCTGGGAGGAACCCCTGCCGGATACCTCTCCCAATGGACTGGACCTCTGGACCGATCCGGAGGGGGTGACCCACCTGGCGGTCACGGGTCGACATGCCCTGCGACTGGACCTCGAGGACCAGGAGGTCCTCAACCGGTACCGACTGCGAGGGCGGACGGAGACCCCGGAACTCACCTGGTCGCTCGAGCGCCCGGGGGAGGATGGACAGTTGGAGAGCCCTCACGGGCCGTCCTTCCTGGAGGACGGCAGTCTTCTCTACTGTGCTCGGACCCGACACCAGATCGTGGCGGTGTCCGCGGAGGGCGAGGAGACCTGGCGCAACGAGGTGGACGAGGGTGTCCTGCTCAGGCCCCAGGATGTCGCCTGGGTCGAGGGCGCCATGCTCGTGGCTGACAGCCAGCTGGGTCAGCTTTTGCGCATCGAGGATCCCTTTGGGGCCTTTGAGGTCACCGAAGCGGTGGCCATGGACGGCATCTTTGGGGTCAGCGTCGTGTGGTGCGGGCCCGAGGATGGCCTGCCCTGCTACTGAGGGCTAGCCGTCGATGTAGCCCAGGGCCTTGAGGCGTTCGATCTCGGTCTCGGAGAGATTCCTCTGTTCCGGGGTCGCCCAGGGTCTCACCCCGTCTTCAAAGGTGGGCACCGTGGTGACGGGCCGGTCCTGGAGCGCACTGGGGGTCAGGATGTCGGTGATCGGTCGCCCATCCATGTCTTCAGCGGTGGGCAATCCCATCAACCACAGCACGGTGGGGGTGGTGTCCACCGTGCGGACTTCGGACCTCATCGGGCCTGCCTGCACGCCGGGGCCCAGGACCCCGAAGATGCCGTCGTCCTCCACGCCATGGGAACCGCTGTTGACGAAGACCGAGAACAGGTCGTTGGTTTCCTTGGCCAGGGTCTCTGCGCCAAGCTCCTGGAGGGCCTGGCTGGGGCGCAGGGAATTGCCGACCCGGTGGAAGAGGGGTTCACCGCTCTCCAAGGCCAGGGCTTCGAGTCGGGTCAACTGGGCCTCTGCCTCGTCTCCCTGGATGTCGATGACCGGGAATTTCAGGATGCAGGCCAGGTTCCGGAGTCGGCCGTACCAGGTGACCTCTCGGGACGCGAGGGTCAACTGGGCGCCTCGCACCATCAGGCTGCCTTCCTCGATGGTCTGAGGATCCTTGGGTGATCTGCGATCTTCCAGGACGGCCCGCCTGTAGGCGATGCGGCGGCGGCAGGGGGTGGCAGCACGGTGTCCGTGATCGCTCCAGACCACCACGTAGCCATCGTCGCCTGCATATCTCAGGCCCCGGCCCAGGAGTCGATCGGCGACCTTGGCGGCCTCGAGTACGATCTGGCCTCCCGTGGTCACACGGTCCAGGGCCTTCGCCGGGGTTCCCTTCAAGGCGACCGGGTCTCGCCAGGTCGAGAATTCCTGGAAGAGCACATGCAGGCTCTGATCCCAGCCGTAGTAGGGCAGGATCGCCAGGTCGAAATTCGGGTCCCGGTCCAGCCAACCGGTCATGGTGTCGCTGACCGAGAACTCCAGGCCCAGGTCGGCCATCTTCTTTCGGTGATTCTTGGGGCTCAGGCGCCGGCCCCGGACCTCCCGTGAACCCGGGGGGTAGCTCTCGTTGCCCTCTCGGGAGATCAGGACACCGTTGACGGGGTAGGCGGGTCGGGTCACCCAGTAGTCGGCCACGAAGATCCGGCGGCCCCGTTCTCCGGCGATGTCCCAGAGGCGCTTGACCTTGATCTGGCTCGGGTGGGCAGCAAAGGTGGAGCCTGGGCGGCTGGTGTCCTGGACGATCCCGTGGCGTTCCTTGTAGACCCCGGTGGCCAGGGTGGTCCAGGACTCGGGAGACTGGGCGGAGTCCACCTTGATAGGCCCGGTGGCGCCCTCTTTTCGCAGGCGACCCAGGTTGGGCAGGAGCCCCTCCTCGATCAGCGGATCGAACAGGTCCCAGTCCCCGCCATCGATTCCCACGACGACCACACGAGTGGGTGGGGCCACGGGGTCATCAAAGAGGTCGCCACAGGCGAGCAGCCCCATCGCAAACACCCCCATGGCCAGCAGGCGTCGGGGGCTCACGAAGAACTCTCCAGGGCGGCCACGTGGGCATCGAGCGCCTCCAACTCCTCCCGGAACGGGGCCTGGACGGCGGGGAAGCGAAAGCCTGTCTTGGGGTCCAGGTCGAAGGCGGTGACCCGGAAGCTGATGGCAAAGCGTTCGCGCTTCCACTGGGCACGACACAGCAGGGTGACGAATCGGCGGATGTCCAGGGCGAAGGCACCGGGTTCATCGCCGTAGTGAGCCGAGAACTCGGGCCAGAGCACCTCGAAGAGTCCCACTGGACTCCGGCCGTTCTGGACGAACTCGTACATCAGGCGATCCAGGATGGCGAAGGGCATCAGGTCGTCTTCGTCGGTCTGGGCGTGTTCCGCAGGACGAAGTTCGGCGGTGGGCGCCAGCTTCAAGACCGGTGCGAGGGCCTCGAGATCATGGAAGTCCCGGGCCCAGGCAAGCCAGGTGGTCACCAGGCTCTTGGGGACGTCAGCGATGGGGGCCAGGCCTCCGGAGGTGTCTCCGTCCATGGTGGTGTAGCCGACCGCGGCCTCGCTCTTGTTCGAGGTGGTCAGCAGCAGGGCCTGGCGCAGGTTGGCCAGCATCCAGATCTGCACGCCTCGGACCCGCGCCTGGATGTTCTGCAGGGCCAGGTCCTGGACCGGGTCCTCCCAGGAGAGTGGCGATCCATGGAGGACTTCCGCGAGCTTCAGGTTTTCGTTCAGCACACCCTGGAGGTCCAGTTCGTGCCACTCGGCGTTCAGAGCCGTCGCCAGGGTCCTGGCAGCCTCTCGGGTCTCGGTCCCCGAGTTCTCCGTGCTGAGGTAGGCCATCGCCAGCACCTCGCGACTCTCCTCCAGCCGACCCTCATAGGCGAGCATGCGGTGCACCAGAGTGGCCACCATCGCCGAGTCCCGGCCTCCGGACAGGGCCACGACCACCCCTGGCACGCCGGTCTTGGCCAGGTAGTCCCTCAGGCCCAGGCTCAGGGCCAGCTCGAGTTCCAGGTGGGGCAGGTCTGGAGATGTCAGTTCGCCCAACTGAGGCTCCAGCCAGGCCAGGCTGGGGTCGACGCAGCTCTTTTCTCCCTGGAGCCAGTAGGGGGCGTCGGCGCTGGTCTTTCGGGGTGTGTCCCATGTTCCGGGCAGGGTGATCTCGGTGGGCAAGGGGCCGTAGTCGCCATTCTGGAGTCGTCGAACCTGGGCCCGCCAGGAGCCTTTCTCACGTCGTGCCTGGCGCAACACCGACAGGTCCACCACGTGGTCGACCAGGTCCCACTCTGCATTGAACAGGAAGCGTCTTCCCTCGGCCAGGGTGCGCCCGTCGGCCGCCACCAGCACGCTCCCGTCGAAAATCAACCGGGTTGCGTCGCAGCCCAGGAGTGAACTGTAGAGGTAGAGGCACTTGTCTTCGCGACTGACCTGCTCCACCAGGTTGCGCCGGACCTGGTGTTTTCCGATGACGAACCAGGAGGCGGAGGGGTTGCCCAGGATCTCGGCACCGGCCAGGGCATAGACCGAGCCCGGGCGGATGCCCAGCCAGCCGTCCTCGCAGATCTCCAGGGCCAGTCGCCCCAGGCCCTCGGCGTTGAAGAACAGGGTGCCCATGGGGCACTTTTTACCGTCGGGCGTCTCGAATTGGGCCACCTGGCCGTGTGGCCACGGCTGGTACCAACGGCTCTCGTACTCCACGTCGCCGACGGCCAGGTTCTCCTTGCAGACCAGGCCGGCCAACTGGCCATCAGCCAGCACCGCCATGGCGTTGTAGAGCACCCCTCGGTGGGTGATGGGGAGCCCCACACAGGCGATCAGTCCCCCTGTCTGGTCCTGGACCTGCCGCAGCACCCGCCAGGAGTTCTCCAGGGTTCCCGCCCGGTGAAGCCGGTCACCGAGGCTGTAGCCGGACACGCATCCCTCGGGCAGCACCACCAGTCTGGCACCCCGTTGCCGGGTGGCTTCCAGCACCTCGGTGATGCGGCGGGCATTGCCTTTCCAGTCCCCGACGGTCTGGTTGAGGCTGGCGGCAGCAACGTGGGCGTGGCTTGTCACGAGGGGGATCCTTGCAGGCGATGGAGTAGCAGGTCCACACCCTCCGCAAAGCCATGACCGCCCTCGCCGGCGGTGACCCACTTGGGATGGGCCTTCATGCGGTGCAGGAAATTGCTGACGTTGGCCACCCCGATGCTCAAGGGGAAGGCGCCAAACATCGGTTCATCGTTGGCCGAGTCGCCAAAGAAGGCGTAGTCCCCGATCACGTCGTCCAGGTCCTCCCCCCACAGATCGGTCATCAATCGACGAATCCCGGTCAGCTTGTCGAAGCTCCCAAACCAGCCATTGACGTGGATGCTCGAGACCTTGCTGGTGGCCCCGACCTTTCGAAACTCCTCGACGATGGCATCGATGGCCTCTTCGCCGAGGGGGGGCACGTCCTCGCAGAAGTCGATGGCCAGGTCCAGGTCCCGGTAGGGCTGATCCGAGGCCAGGGCTGTGCCCGGGACGGCCGCCAGGATTCGTTCCCCCAGCGCCGTCAGTTGTCTGCGGTTGGCCGTGCGAGTGGCCGGGTCCTGGTGGAAGCGCCGTTGGAGCTTCCCATCTTGCATCCAGAACCAGAGGCCCCCGTTCTCACCGACCACGCCATCCACCGGCCACATGCGGGCGATGTGGTCGACCCAGCCTCCCGGGCGTCCGGTGATCGGCACCACTCGCAGTCCCGCTGTCTTCAGACGGGCCAGGGCATTAAAGGCCTCTGGCACCAGCTGACCGTGGTGAGTCAGGGTGTCGTCGATGTCGCAAAAAACCCCGCGGAGGGATCGTGTGACCTTCGCCGGGGCCGTGGAGAGCAGCTGCGGTGCTATTCGACCGTCCATGTGTTGCCGGTCTGGAAGAGCTGGGTCAGCGTCTGGTCCGGCTTGATGGTTTCCGCGTAACGAAGTTGCTCCTGGAAGGCCTCGTCATAGGTCGCGCGGGCTTCCTGGTAGAGCACGCCCATCGGGACCGGGAAGTCCGGGTAGTCCAACTGGACCAGCATTCCGGCCAGGACCTTGTTGTGTCGGTCGTGGACCAGGCAGTCCGCTTCGGTGAATCCGCTGCCCTCCGCCAGGCTGATGACCTCCATCGTGATGCCATTCAGTCGGAGTCCCTTGGGCGCGTCCTTGGCACCGAAGGTCATGGGCTGTTCGTGCTCCAGGAACAGTACCTGCTCGTCCCGGACCTTGCGGTTGACCACGCTGTCAAATGCGAGGTCGTTGAAGATGTTGCAGTTCTGGTAGGTCTCGACGAAGGAAGTACCGGTGTGGTCGGTGGATTCCTTCAGGACAGCCCGAAGATCCTTGGGGTAGATGTCGACGCTTCGGGCCAGGAAGGTCCCGCCTGCCCCGAGGGCAACCTGGAGGGGCTGGAAGGGGGCGTCCAGGGACCCCAGGGGGGTGGACTTGGTCTTCTTGCCGACCTCGCTGGTGGGGCTGTACTGGCCCTTGGTCAGGCCATAGATCCGGTTGTTGAACAACAGGATCTGCAGGTCGACGTTGCGCCGCAGGACATGGATCAGGTGGTTTCCGCCAATGGACAGACCATCGCCGTCACCGGTGATGACCCACACGCTCAGGTCCGCTCGGGTGGCCTTGAGGCCGGTGGCGATGGCCGGTGCCCGGCCGTGGATCGTGTGGAAGCCGTAGGTGTCCATGTAGTAGGGGAAGCGACTGCTGCAGCCGATTCCACTGATCACGGCGAACTTCTCCCGGGGGATCCCCAGCTGGGAGAAGGTGGTCTGGACCTGGCTCAGGATCGAGTAGTCGCCACAACCCGGACACCACCGGATCATCTGGTCGGACATGAAGTCCTTCTTCGAGTACTCGGGGGTTTCCTCGTTCACGCCCACCTCGTTTGGTGAGGCCTCGTCGATCCCAGTCATTGGAATGTCCTACTTGTTGGCTTCGATGGCGGCCAGAATCTCTCGGACCTGGAAGGGCTGTCCGGTCACCTTGGGAAGGCTCACGGCCTCCACAAGGAAGGTGGAGCGGATCAGGGTGTTGAGTTGACCCATGTTCATCTCCGGAATGATCACACGGTCGTACTGCTTCAGCAGATCACCCAGGTTCCGAGGGAAGGGGTTCAGGTGTCGCAAGTGTACGTGGGCGACCTTGTGGCCGCGGCCGAGAGCCAGGAGTACGGCCTGTCGAATGGCGCCAAAGGTGGAGCCCCAGCCGAGCACCAGGGTGCCTTTGTCCGAGCCGTGTGGCTCCAGGAGAGGGATCTGATTGGCAATACGGGCGACCTTTTCGGCCCGGATGTGCGTCATCTTCTGGTGGTTTTCAGGGTCATAGGAGACGTGCCCTGTCTCGTCCTGCTTCTCCAGGCCACCGACCCGGTGTTCCAGGCCCGGCGTGCCGGGCAGGGCCCAGGTTCGCACCAGGGTTTCGGGATCCCGGCGATAGGGCAGGTATTCCCCCTCCGGGTTGTTGTTGGTCTCGGTCAGGCGGTGCTGGATGGTGGGAATGGTTGCCGGGTCCGGAATCTGCCAGGGCTCTGCGCCATTGGCGATGTAGCCATCGGTCAACAGCAGGACTGGAACCATGTGCTCCAGTGCGATGCGGCAGGCCTCGAGCACGGTTTCAAAGCAGTCCGAAGGCGTGCAGGTTGCCACGATGGGCAGGGGAGCCTCGCCATTGCGGCCGTACATGGCAAAGAGCAGGTCTGACTGTTCGGTCTTTGTGGGCAGACCGGTGCTGGGGCCTCCCCGTTGGGCATCGACGATGACCAGGGGCAACTCGATCATCATCGCCAGCCCGACGGCTTCACCCTTGAGCGCCAGGCCAGGCCCGGAGGTCGTGGTGAGGGCCAGGCTGCCACCGTAGGCGGCCCCGATCGCCGAGCAGACGGCGGCGATTTCATCCTCGGCCTGGAAGGTGCTGACGCCGAGGTTCTTGTACTTGGACAGGGCATGCAGCATGTCGCTGGCCGGTGTGATCGGGTAGGAGCCCAGGAAGACGGGCAACCCGGCCTTCTGACCGGCGGTCACGAATCCGAGTCCGACCGCTTCCGAGCCGGTGATGTTCTTGTAGAGGCCCGGTGCCAGCTTGGCGGGCTTGACGTCGTAGGTCTCGTGGTGGATCTCTGTTGTGATCGCGTAGTTGTAGCCAGCCTGGAGCGCCGACAGGTTGGCGCCCATGTACTTGCCCTTGAACTTGCCCTTGATCCAGGTCTGGGTGTTCTCCATGGGCCGATTGAACATCCAGTAGGTCAGGCCCAGGGCGAAGAAGTTCTTGCAGCGGTCGGACTCCTTGGCGTTGAGGCCGTGCGGCTTCACCGCTTCCTTGACCAGGCTGCTCAGGGGGACCCGGATCGTGCGGTAGCCATCCAGGGTTCCATCCTCGAGCGGGTTGGTGCTCAACTCGGCCTTGGACAACTCCCGCTCCTGGAACTTGTCTGTGTTGACGATGCAGATCCCGCCGTTCTCCAGGTCGCCGATGTTCTTGATCAGCGCTGCCGGGTTCATCGCCACCAGCACGCCGGGGGCATCACCGGGGGTGTAGATGTCATCACTGGAGAAGTGGAGTTGGAATCCGGAGACACCAGCTCGGGTTCCTGCCGGCGCTCGAATCTCCGCCGGGAAGTCCGGAAAGGTGGCCAGGTCGTTGCCGACCAGGGCCGATGTGTTGGTGAACTGGGTTCCAGTGAGTTGCATCCCGTCGCCGGAGTCACCGGCGAAACGGATGATGACGCTGTCACGGGTCTGTACGGGAATCTGCATTTGCGCCTGTCCTGACGAAGAGAGATGGGCCAGGGGCCCAAATACCTTCCGGGTGGCTTAACATGGCTGGGAGAACCGGGCGGAGGCAGATTCGGGCCCGAAATAAACGAGGTGATGTGCGATATCGGATGCTGGAGTGGCTAGCCTGTCCCGCCTGTCGTGGCGAAGAACTGACCCTGGAGACCTCTCAGACCCGGGAAATGGGGACCTACCATGCCTCCTGGGTGGGCACGGAACGGGAGACTCCCGGCCTTGATTTCGATCGACGAACCCTGACGGATGTGGTCGAAGGTGCCCTGCATTGCACCGGTTGCGGCGGGATCTACCCGATCACCGATGGCATTCCCCGCATGGTGGTTGCAGGGACGGAGACCGGTCCGGTCTCCGGGCATCGCTGGACTCAATTCGAGGGCAAGGAGCCGGAGTACGAGGCCAACTTCAACGACATGACCCATCCCCTGGGGTCCCGGGACTACCTGGGGCTCACGGTGCTCGACGTTGGCTGCGGCTATGGCCGCACGGCGTTCTTTGCCGCCCGGTACGGCGCCGAGGTCCTGGCTATGGACATCAACCCGGATGCGGTCGCCGCGACGGCGGAGAACTGCGCGTCGATGCCCCGAGTGCATGTGCTCCAGGGGGACCTGTACAACCCGCCTTTGCGCGCCGAGGCCTTCGACCTGGTGAGCTGTCTGGGGGTCATCCACCACCTGGATCACCCCAAGCGGGCCTTCGATCTGCTGGCTCGGTTGGTTCGCTCCGGGGGACGGCTCCAGACCTGGGTCTACGGGCCTCGAGGTGGCACGGTTGCGGCGGCGGCCAACGCCCTGCGAGGGGCCGCCCAGAACATGGACGATGAGTCCCTCCACGGCCTGTCTCGAGCCATCGCCAGTGGGCTGCGCCTGTTTACCCACACCCCGACCCGGCTGTTGCGCCACACGCCGGTCTTCAAGGACATCGTGACCCACCTCCCGGCCCACGACCACCACAAGTGGCCCTTCCAGGTCGTGGTCGCCGATGTCTATGACCGCTTGCGGATCCCGGTGACCACCTGGGTCACAGGAGAGGAGTTGGAGCGCTGGTACGTGGACCAGGGCTTCGCCGACATCCAGGTCACCCGGAGGGTCCGGAATTCCGAGAGCTTCCGAGGGCTCGGAGTGCGTCGCTGATCAGAAGTTCGCGGTTCCCTGCAACGCCAGGAATGGCCGTGCTGCGCTGAAGGTCCGGCTCACGAACTGCGGCTGGGCCAGGACCAGCACATTTTGCCGGCCTTCATTCATGTTCACGACCACCATGGGGCCAGCTCGCCACATCAGGTCCTGGCTGACCTGGGCCCGCCGGTAGGTACTCATCACGCCGATCATCACGTCGTCGATCCGCTCGGAGGCGAGTTCCTTCTGGTAGAGGGCGACGGTCGTGTTCTGGAGCACCTTGTCGTCCAGGTGGAGGAGCAGCTGGTGTTCCGGGTCGAACCAGTAGTCACCTGTCACACCGGCACCGGGAAACTGTCGGACCCAGGAACGATCGAAGACTGTCGCGATGATCGCGGGCCCGACCTTTGCCCGAAGCACGGCCGTCCCCGTGACCCGTTGGTCGTGGCCTGGCCCGTTCTCCATCTGGTCCCGGGCGGCATCCCCGTAGGCGTCCGAGGCGTTCTCGAAGCCGTAGACCGTCTTGATGTTGCCGAAATACCAGCTCGACTCGTAGCGAAAGCGCAGGACCAGCATCGCCAGCGGCGAGAATTCCAGTTGGAAGCCCCCTCGGACGAAATCCGGAGTGAGCTGCAGGAGCACCTGGCCCTGGGCGTAGACGTCACCAAAGAGCAGGCTCTCCGGCTGGCTGTACAGGGTGTGCTTGGCGCCGGCCTTGTTCTCCAGGCGCAGGCCGGATTCCCAGCCGGAAATGCCCATAGAGGTGCTGGCGACCGGCTCGATCGCCAGGGCAGTTCCCAGAAGTGCGCTCAGAAGCATCAGAACCTCGCGCGAAGCATCAGGTTGACGCCCACGGCACGTAGCTTCTCATCGTCCTCGATCACACGAATCGTCCCTCCGGCGCCATCGCTCTCGACCCGGGACTGGTTGTAGTCCTGGGTGTAGAGAAGTTCGCCCACGACCACGACCGAGGGAGAGATGTCGAGTTGGGCCCCCAACACTGCGCCCAGGATGTTCAGTGCCTCCTGGCCGTCCGGCACGCCCTCCTTGTCCCGGGAGCTGTACTGCACAAAGGTGCCGCTGTCGGTCACATAGGAGGCCGGCTGCATCATGCCGATGCCAAAGCTCGGGGCGAAATGTGCCTTCTCGAAGTAGTGGCTGATCTGGAAGCGCCCATACAGTTGGGGCTTGGTCGCCACGGTCTCCGGAATCCCCCAGCCGCTGGTGAAGCCCGGGATGTCGAACAGGATGTAGGCCAGGTCCTTGTAGACCAGGTCCACGCTGACCTCGGTGTTGTTGAACACCACCAGTGTCTGGATGTCTCCGGCAAGGGCGTTCTGCCAGGCCAGGGCGGTCTCTCCGGTGGCGTCGGGGTCCAACAACAGCTGGCTCAGGCGGTCGACCTCGACCTGGACCAGCACGCCGAAGCCATCCAGGGTCCGGTGGCTGATGTAGCTGTCCCGGAGGAACTCGGGGGCGTTGCGGTAGAGGCTGAGCTCCGAGCTCTCGATGAAGTCCAGACCCAGGGTGCTGCGGAAGGCGACCTGGCCTGAGATTCCATAGGCGTGAATGAGTTGGCCGTAGAGGGGATCGCTGGCTGTGGGCACGTTCTCCAGCTGGCCCTGCTGGAAGTAGCCGGCACCGGCCTCGAGCTTGAAGCGCTCGGCCACCTCGATCCCAGCCCCACCCATCAGGGCGAAGTAGGCGTTGTTCCGGTCTCCTTCCCAGTCGTCGGTGACCCGCTTGGCGATCGCGGTCTTGGCCCCGCCGAAGGCGTAGGTGCCGCCGTTCTGCCATTGCAGTCGCAGCCCGGGCATGGCCCCGACCTCTCTCGCCATGATCTCCTTGCCGCCGTAGCTCAGGTCATAGGAGTACCCCAGCCGGAAACGGCTGGCGTCGATGGCATAGCCGGTGATCGAAAAGGTGTGGTCGTCGCCCAGGTCACGAACCACCCGGACGTAGGAGCCGTCGTCGGTGACGGAGACGCCGTCGCTGGTCTGGTCCGGGTCCAGGTACGGGGTGAACTGGATGACGAGTGCGGCCTCGGTCCACCACTTCTCGAAGTACCCATCGTCCTGGTGGTAGAGCACCAGGTGTGACTGGCTGATGTCGTCCGTCCAGCGTCCTTCGTAGTTCTCGAAGAAGGTCTGGTTGCCACGCATCACGAAGTTGGGGCCGGGGCTGAAGTGCTCGGGGCCCGCCCGGAGGTTGGTGTCCTCCAGTGCGGTGGTGACCCAGGTGTCCAGGAAGTCGGAAACCCGGCTGCCCTGGTCTGCTGGAGCGGTGGCCTCGGCTTCCTGCTCGGCTGGCGCTTCCTCACCCACGACCATTCCCATGATTCCGCCAAATGGGTCCTGCTCGGGCGCGGTCTTGCTCTCGGTCTCTGCCAGCCAGGCCTGGGTGCCCTCTGCCTCCAGGGTCTCGAACCCCGGCGGGAGCCCGCCCTCGGGCAGGTACCAGGTACGCAGGGCCCCGGTGCGAGAGTCCATGAGCTGGACGAGCGCCGGGCGACCGGAGTTCACGCGTCCGGCAGCGTTGCTGCCGTTGACCCGCCAGTTCGACCAGGGCACCAGGGGGAGCTCGCCGGCGTCGGACACGGTGGCCGCGGAGGCAGGTTCCATGGAGAGCGCGAGGAGGACCGCGTCCGGCTCGCTCAACTCGGCCTGGAGATCGAAGCCCGGGTCCAGGGTGCGGATCACGGCGAAGGCCGAGGCCGCCCCCGGAGCGTCACTGCGGGACCAGCACTCCAGGGCCTGCACCAGGTGAAAGCGCACGGCCTCGCCGGGCTCCAGGAGGATGGCCAGGTCCTCCAGCGAAGCGAAGAGCTCGCCGGAGAGCCGGGACACGTCCTCGGTGCGGCCCTGTTCGTAGGCGTTCAGGGCCTGCTCCACCCGCCATGCGAGCAGGTCGAGGGCATTCTCGGCCGGCGCCTCCTCGGCGGGGGCCTCCTCGGTGGGAGCCTCCTCGGCGGGGGGCTCTTCATCCTGTGCCTGGCTCACGGCCAGTGCAGTCCAAAACAACAGAAGTCCAGTCACCGGATCTTCCTCTCGGTCTGGGGTTCCACACGGTCATGGGGTCTTGCTGGCCCCCGTCCGCTGCCTTCCATCTGGAAGGTCAAGGGCAGGTCGTCCACGCTGCGGACCAGGAAGATCCACTTGCTGAAGACCTGGAAGAGCATTCCCTGCACCGAAGTCAGGGAGGTGCCCGCGTACTCGCGGGGATCAAAGGAAGGCACCGCAATGGTGCTGTCCGCATAGAAGACGCAGCCGGTGCCGCTCTCACCAAAGGCGAGGGGCCACTGGCCATAGGCGTTGTAGTCGTCGTAGTCCGCGGAGCCCGACACAAAGGTGGACGGGATCCAGACATTCTCCAGGCGGACCAGGGAGCTCTCGTACGCCTCCAGGGCGTCGTCGTTCCCGCACAGGGCCTCCGTCAACTCGCTGGCCGAGGGGATCTCGACGGGTTCGTCTTCGGTGACGGTGTAGTGGGGGAAGCTCAGCTGGGTGGTCCCCAGGTAGTCCTGGTCGTTGCCGGTCAGCAGGTCGAGGCGTTGGCCGACCTCCACCCAGGGATCTGGGGCGCTGAAGGTGTAGACGAACAGGCTGTTGTGGGCCGCCACACCATCATCCAGGTCGGTCACCCAGTAGCCATTGGTGCCCACCGAGGTGACCCGGATGTCCCGATCACTGGCCCGAACCTCGGCGAATTCACCTGCCAGCTGGTTGGTCGTGGGGTCCTCGATGATGTTGATCTCGGCGAGGGTCGGCAGATGAAACCAGATCGGTTCCGAGACCCCGGTGGCAAAGGTCGGCGGGCGGTCCGTGGTCCCTGGCCGGTCCCCCTCGTCGGAGAACCAGATGCGAGCGGGACCAAAGGCTGCCGCAAAGGTGACATCTCCCTCCCAGACACCCTCGGTCAACGTCACCATGTCCGTCGACTGCTCCAGGCGCCCGGTGCGGATGTTGACCGTCAGTTCCCCCTGGAAGGCGTAGGGGTCTCCATTTCGGTCCTCGGTCGTGACTCGGACCGAGCGGGACTGGGGCTCCGAGGAGAAGGGCAGGGGGCTCTCCTGGCTTCCGAGCTCTTCTTCGGTGAGTTCCACCCGGATGAAGGTGGGCTCTGGGGGGTATTCCACCACGGTGTAGTTGTTGCAGGCGATGGCCAGGATCAGCATCATCAGTACACCGTCTGGATGCGGCCGTCTTCGAGGGCGACGCCGTTGACCTCGTCGGGGAGCGACGAGTAGCTGTTGAACGCCGCACGCACGACGTCGCGGATCTCGATGCCGGTGTCGAACTGGGTGGTGTTGCGCTCAAGCATGGAGAACCCGGAGCCGCCGTGGGCCACGTAGTTGTTGGTGGCCATCTCGTAGGTCCCGTCGGGGTCCATCGGGATGCCATTGATGACGATGTCCCGGGCCACGCCCTCTCGACAGTCCATCGTGAACTGCATGCCGGAGACCTGGATCTGGGACTGGCAGCCGCGGTCCGTGGAGCGGGATGTGGCGTAGTCCAGCAGCTCCTGGACCTCCCGCCCGCTCAGGAACATGGTGGTGATGGTGTTGTCGAAGGGGAAGGAGTTGTAGAGATCGTCCAGGGTGATCGCCCACTCACAGCCTTCGGGATCCCCGGGTCCGTCGCAGTCGACATCATCGGTGCCGATGTCTGCCCGGATGCCCAGGGTGTTGTTCATCGCGATGTCGGTCTCGACACCGGGCCAGGCGCGGATGGCCTCCGAGGTGAAGTTGCCGAGCATGGAGTCGCCGCCGGCGCGGCCGTAGCGGGTGAGCTTGCGCCAGGCGTGGCCCAGGACCTGGGAGGTGTCGTACTTCTGGTCCAGGATGTCCTGGTACTCCTGCAGGATCTCCAGGGTGGCCGGGTCTTGGGGCACGGTGTTGTCGACCGGGAAGAGGGTGTAGCTGTGGCTCACCACGGGGTTGGGCACGCGGTGGGTCTCCCCGGTGTCGCTTCCATAGGTGAGTTCCTCGCCGACCCGCACGACAAGATCCAGTCGGCCCACGAACTTGGCGAAGGCCCCGGAGTGCACCACAGGCACACGTTTTCCACCGGCATGCTCGTTGGTGACCACCAGCGGTGGATCGATCGCCACGTGGTGGTGGCCCCCGATGAAGACATCGATGTCGGCGAACTCCGCGGCATTCTCCAGGTCGTCGTCCAGGCCCATGTGGCTCACGGCGATCACGACATCGGCGCCCGCGGCCCGGAGGTGGGCGGACTCGTTGCGGATGACCTCGGCGTGGTGGATGACCTCTACGCCCAGGGAGTTGTCCTCGTCGTAGATCGAGTTCAGGGAGGACAGGTTGGCCAGGCCGATCACACCCACCCGCAGACCATCCAGGGTGTAGAGCATCGAGGGCAACACGATCTCCTCGAGCTCGGTGGCCCAGTACTCGGTGGCGTGCTCGAAGTCGTAGTTGCCGGCCAGCAGGTGGAAGCCGGCGTGGGCCCCTGCGTGCTGGGCCAGGTTCTGGGCGCCAGCATCGAATTCATGGTTGCCGACCACGGCGGCATCGAGCCCGGCCTCGGTCAGGGTGCGCATCTCCGCCTCGCCCATGAACTCGTTGAAGATGATCGCGCCCTGGAAGCAGTCTCCGGAGTCCAGGTGGAGGGAGCGCCCTGCCCGAGCACGCTCCTGC
>CAZMNK010000107.1:0-2238 GCA_964567625.1 uncultured Enterobacterales bacterium
CCAGGTTCGAATCCTGGTGGGCCCACCCGCATTGCGGCCTCTCCATCAAGGCGTGGGTTCGACCCCACCATGGTTCTGGTTAGCAGTCCCATATGCACGAACAAGTCATGGTGCTCGGTACACTGTGGCGCCTGGACCAGCTCCGGGATGCCCTGATTTCCGAGGCTCGCGATCTCGCCGACAAGGTGAACCAGGCCCGGCAAGCCATCGAAGCCGTCCAGTCGCACATTGCGGATCTGGACAGCCAGGCCGAGGAACTGACCCGCCAGGAGGGGTCCCACAACCAGCGGCTGGAGTCCTTTGCAAAGCGGCGTGACAAGACGCGCCTGGCAATCGATGAAGGGCAAATCTCAGACTACCTGGTGGCCGAAAAGCAGGTCACGGACTGCGGCGCTATCGTTGACCGGGAAGAAGAAGCCCTGCTGGAGATCATGGAGCAGCAGGACGCCCTGAGCGAGGGGCGGGCCAATGCGGTAAGTGGCCTGGGCCTGAGACGAGGCCAGCTGGAGACCGCCAGGACGCGAGAGAACCGTCGCCGCCCGGACCTGGAGGCCGAGTTGGCCATCCTGACCGACAAGCGTGATGACGCCCGAAAGGACCTGCTGAACGAGAATCTCAAGATCTATGACCAGCGCCGACGCAAGGGCAAGCGCATCCTGGCACCCCTGGAGAACAAGACCTGTGGTCATTGCCAGGTTCGGCTACCCGTGCAGAAGGCCGCCGACGTCAAGCGAGGCGTGGAGGTCTACCGCTGCTCGAACTGCGGCTGCTATGTCTCCCCCGGCACTTCCGCCTAGACACCTCCACCGGGCACGGGCTCCTCGGCCATTCGCGGTTAGTGGAGGCCTGGTCGGAGAGGTCCGGGTGTTCGCCGGCGGGCTCGTCCCGCGGGAGGAAAGTCCGGGCACCACAGAGCAAGCTGCCGGGTAACTCCCGGTCGCGGCAACGCGGAGGAAAGCGCAACAGAAAGCACACCGCCGAGAGTCTTCTGGCTCTCCCGGTCGCTGATTTGGGCCATCTCCCGACCTGACGGGGGCACGGCGCGAACACAGGCAGGCGGGGGAAACCCCGGGCAAGGTCGAACCGGTGGTGCAAGAGACCACCGGCGGCCCTGGTGACAGGGTCGGCCAGGCATACCCCAGCTGGTGCAAGGCCAAATCCGGAGCGGGCTGCTCGCCTCATGCTCCTGGGTAGGCTGCTCGAGGTCGTCGGTAACGGCGATCCTAGACGAATGAACACCGCCCTCGGACCGGCAACGGACCGCGGGAGACAGGACCCGGCTTATGGACCTCTCCGGCCCCCGCCTTCCCTACTCCTCTTCCTGGGTGTCACCGGCACCGAACCAGGCCATGGACTCACCCTGCTTCAAGAACGGCAGGGGCGGTGTCCCCCCCAGAGCACCCAGCGCTTCCCCACCGAGTTGCTGAAGCCGGTCCAGCGCTGCGTCATAGCGAACGGACAGGGACCGGGGCATGTCAGAGGTGTGGGCCAGGTACAGGCGCAGGTCCTCGAGTTCCCGGTAGAACCCATTGACCAGGACGACCTCGGCCACGTCCAGCAGAGCAAGGTCTCCAAAACCAAGTGTCTTCCAGCGACTGAAAGCGGTGTCCAGAAAAGGCGCTCGAGCCCTCTGTTCTCCCCAGATCGCCAGAAGGAAATCCCGCCTTCTCTCAAGGTCATCGAGCAACCGATCGATCTCCAGCGCCAGCAGCTTCCGCAGCCGTTCTGATCGCGTCACCTCGCTCAAAGGATCTGGCCACCGCATGACAGGTTGACAGGGTTCGACCCCTGGCCTAGGGCGGTAGTCTCGGAGGGAAAGATGTCCATCGAACGCGACTCACTCGAATACCACGAGTCCGGGCGTCCGGGGAAACTCGAGGTGGTGCCAACAAAGCCGCTGCTGACCCAGCGGGACCTCTCCATGGCCTATACCCCCGGCGTCGCCCAGCCGTGCCGTGACATCCACGAGAACCCGGACGAAGTCTTTCGATACACGGCCAAGGGAAACCTGGTCGCAGTGGTCACCAATGGCACCGCGGTGTTGGGCCTGGGCAACATTGGCCCCCTGGCCTCCAAGCCGGTCATGGAGGGCAAGGCCAACCTGTTCAAGAAGTTTGCCGACATCGATGTCTTCGACATCGAGCTCGATGCGAAGACGCCCGAAGAGGTCATCGCAGCGGTCAAGGCCCTGGCACCCACCTTTGGCGGGATCAACCTGGAGGACATCAAGGCGCCAGA
>CAZMNK010000107.1:2248-11691 GCA_964567625.1 uncultured Enterobacterales bacterium
AAAACAACAAAACAACAAGAACAAACTTTACATACACGACTAACAACACAACAAAAACAGCACAGCGATCATTGCTGCTGCCGCCCTGTTGAATGCCCTCGAGGTCACAGAAAAGCCGATCGCAGAAGTGAAGGTGGTGTTTTCCGGCGCGGGAGCCGCGGCCATCGCCACCGCCCGTTTGATGGTCTCCCTGGGAGTGCTCGAGGAACACATCTGGATGTGTGACTCCAAGGGGCTGATCAAGGACGGACGAGAAAAGCCATTCTCCAAGGAGGCAGGCCAGTTCGCACGACAGGCAGACACGCCGGAACGAACCCTGAGCGATGCCATGAAGGGGGCCAATGTCTTTCTGGGCCTGAGCGTCGGTGGCCTGGTCACCCAGGACATGGTGCGCGCCATGGCACCCCAGCCCATCCTGTTCGCGATGGCGAATCCAGACCCGGAGATCCACCCCCAGGAGGCCAGGGAGGCGGTGCCAGAGGCCATCGTGGCCACCGGGCGATCGGACTACCCGAACCAGATCAACAACGTACTGGGCTTTCCCTTTCTCTTCCGTGGAGCCCTGGACTGCCGAGCCCGTCAGATCAACGAGGCCATGAAAGCCGCCGCGGTCCGGGCCCTGGCGGCCCTGGCCAAGGAGGATGTGCCCGATGCGGTGCTCCGGGCCTACAACCTGGACTCTCTCAGCTTTGGACCCGACTACCTGATCCCGAAGCCCTTTGACCCGCGGGTCCTTACCTGGGTGGCCCCCGCAGTGGCCCAGGCCGCCGCGGAGTCGGGATGCGCACGCGAACCCATCAAAGACCTCCAGGCCTACCGAGAGGAACTGGAACGGCTGATCGAGCGCTCCAAGGAATTCCTGCGGCCCCTGATGAACCGGGCACGGAAGTCGCGGAAGAAGAAGAAGCGAATCGTGTTCCCCGACGGGCCCAACCCCAGGATCCTTCGCGCGGCGCAGATCCTGGTGGACGAAGGCATCTGCACGCCTGTGCTGCTCGGCGAGGAATGGAGAATTCTGAAGCGAGCCCAGGACGCCAGGGTGGATCTGAAGGGCACCGAAATCGTCGAGCCGACGATCGACGAGCGCTTCGAGGACCTGGCGATGGCCCTCTGGAAGAAGCGCGAGAGAAAGGGATTCACCCACCAGAGAGCCCGCCAGAAGCTCCGCAACAAGACCTGGTTTGGCTGCATGATGGTTGACCAGGGCCAGGCCGAGGGCCTGGTGGGCGGCATGGGTGTGCCCTATGTGGACACGGTCCGACCGGCCCTGCTGACCGTCGGGCGGGACCCCAGCGTGCGATGCGTCAGCGGTGTCTACGCCATGCTCTTCAAGGACCGCTACCTCTTCTTTGGCGACTGCACAGTCAATCGAAACCCCGACTCCGAGACCCTGGCCCAGATCGCGTTGAACACCGCCCGGGTGGCCAGGTCCTTTGGCTACACACCCAAGGTCGCACTGTTGTCCTATTCGGACTTTGGGGAACAGAAGAATCACCCGGAAGTGGCACGCGTGGAGCAGGCCCTGCCCCTCATCCGAGAGGCATGGCCGGACCTCATGGTGGACGGAGAGGTCCAGGCAGACACCGCCATCAATCCCCAGCGGGCCCAGGAACTCTTCCCCTTCTCCCCCCTGGCTGGTGATGCCAACGTGTTGATCTTCCCCAACCTCGCGTCGGGGAACATCGCCTACAAGCTTCTTCAGCAGCTGGGAGGTGCCACGGCCGTGGGCCCACTTCTCGTGGGTCTGAAGGCACCGGTGAATGCCCTTACCCTGGGCTCGGACGTCAACGACATCGTGCACATCGCTGCACTCACGGTAAACCAGGCCATCACAGCCGGCCGTCGCTGAAGAGGAAGAGATGTCTAAGAAGAAGAAGGCAGCCAGGCCTGTCGCCCTGTGGATCGAGGCCCTGTCGATGGGCACTGCACCCGAAAACGCCCCCGAGGGTTGGGCCATTGCCGAGGCGTGGCTCGCAGACGGCAGCGGCAGCCTGGAGACCCTCGACGGGCGACTGGCCCTCTCCGTGGTGGAGGCCGCGGGCGACGCCGGGGAGGTCGAGCGCCTCCAGGGCCTGGAGGACTCTCCTGACAAGGCACTGCGAAAGGCGGGCCGACGGGCCCTGCACCGGCTCCGGTCCGCAGGGCTCTCCGTCAACGAGCCCCCCCGCTCCAACGTCTTCAGCCTGCAGGCCGAGGTCGTGGACATTCCCAGCCGCGCCTTCCTGGGCCACGCCCACCAGGAGGGCTACGCCCCCTTCCTGCTCACGGCGACCGACTCCGAAGGCAGCTGCATTCTGGCCGGTGAGATCGGCGGAGGTGAAGGCGCCCGCAACACCACTCACCTGCACGTGACCCGCCGGGACCTGCGGGATGTCTGGAAGGACGCCGAGGCCAACCCGGACATGGTCGAGGTCTCCCTGGTCACCGGCCTGCACTTCGTGAAGCGGGCCATGGACGTCGCGAGGACCCTCGCAGGACGCTCCCCTCACGACTGGGACCACTTCCTGGGGCACATCTCCCAGGGCACCCAGACGACAGCCCAACTGTGGAATCCGGGAGAGGGTCTCTCCACCGAGCTGGATGAGAGCCTGCTCGAGGGCCTGGACGAGGGCCACCTCCTGGCGGAACGAAGCTGGTTCCGGTTCTGGCCGGTCCCGGAGGAGGCCATCTCTGCCCTCTTCGAGGATCTTGGCAGCGCCGCCGCCTCCGACCTCACCGTCTCCGAAGAGGTCCAGGCCGAGCGCCGAGAAGACGCCTTTCGGAAGGCGGCGGACCGCGCCCTGGAGGACGACACCGTCCGCCAGCGCTGGCTGACCTCCATGGAGAACTCCGTGGCCGTCCTGCGGGCGGGTGGCAAAGAAGAGGCCGCCGCCGAGGTCCACAACCTGGCCCTGGCGATTCGCGCCGGGCTTCCGGGGCGCCGACTGGCACCTGTGCTGGCATCCCTGCGCTTTCAGACCTTCAAGCTGGCCTCGATGATGGGACAGATGGACGGCATGGAGGAGCCCCCCACCCCCTGAGACAGGGCCGCTACATCAGGGCTTCCATGCCCAGCAGCGTCTGGATCGCCACCACGATGCCCATCAGTCCCTCTCCGGCAATAAGCCCCGAGGCGATCGAGAAGCCCAGGTCATCAGCACGCTTCTTGTTGCCGCGGCGCCAGGCCTGGAAGATGACCATGCCGATGAACATGGACAGGGAGTAGAAGGCGGGCACGATGAAAGCGATTCCAAAGGCCAGGGCACTGGGAAGGTAGTTCTTCACCGCGGGCACGTGCTTGCGCAGCACCGGCACCAGGACGCCAAAGGCGAAGGCGACCATGACCGCCTCGGGGGCATGGGTGGGAAGAGAGCCAAACCCCTGGGACAACAACTCCGCCATGGCCTTCCAGGCATGGGCAGCCGGGGCGGGAAGATCCCCCTCTCCAATGGTGTAGGCCCTGTCGAAGAGCACGTAGATCGGCACGGCGAAGATCACGCCCGAGATGATGCCGATGCACTGGGCCTTGAACTGCTCCCTGGGAGAGGCGCCCAGCAGGTGTCCTGTCTTCAGGTCCTGCATCATGTCCCCGGCCTGGGAGGCTCCTGACCCCGCGATGGCAGCGGACATCAGGTTCGTGGTCATCTGTCCGGGCGCAATGCCACCAAAGACGAGCTGGGTCACCTTGCCCATGCCCCCGATGGGGTTGATGTCGGTTTCCCCCGTCGAGCGAACCGCAATGGTCGCCAGCACCGAGGACAACGCGATCGCGATCAGGGTGAAGTACCAGGGGATGTCGAAGACCCACCAACCCACCAGGAGCGTCGCGCAGGATCCGAGAGCCAACCCGATCATCCACCAGGAGTTGGGAATGGCCTGGTCGTCCACGACCTCGGCCTCGCCGGCGCCCTTTCGGAAGCCAGTGAAGGTGTTGAGAACCGTTCGCCAGGACAGGGCCAACGAGGTGAGCGCATCCGCGATCATGATCGCCACCCCCGGCCAGAGAATCCAGCCACGGGCGCCTTCGCCGTAGCTCATGGTGGGCCCTGCGACCCAACCCTGGGCCTCGACAAAGGGAGCGAGCACTCCCCAGGAGAAGACAGCGCCCAGCACCAGTGAAGTGGCCACCCTGGGTCCGATCAGGATGCCGGCCCCATACATGAGCGGGCTGACGTAGAGAGAGAAGCTGTAGGCGGCCGCCGTGGCGATGAAGCCCAGGGGAATCCAGGCCTCCAGCGGCGGATGACCCAGGGGGGAGATCCAGAAAGCAGCCTGGGTGAAGACAGCGGCGAAGATGCCCCAGCGCAGGAGCACCTTGGCCTTCTCCAGTGCAGAATCACCCTCGCTGAACATGGCCACGATGGTCTCGGCCGTGGCGGTCCCGGTCGGAAAGCGAAGCTTCTCCACCACCACCATCTGGCGCCGGAGGGGGACGGCAAAAAAGACCCCCAGGTAGGCGACCGCAAAGGCCCATGCGCTCAACTGCAGGTAGCTCAACTGGTGACCGAGCATCCCCATGGCGGGAATGGCGGCGAGCAGCCCCGCCGCACTGGTCATCGTGCCCGCAGCTGACCCCGCCGTCTGGGTGATGTTCGCCTCGAGCACCGTGTACGGGTTCTTGGGCTTGAGCGCGGCAAAGACCGCGTAGCCCAGGATGGCAGCGATCAGCGAGCCGCCGATGGACCAGCCCGTGCGCAGGCCGAAGTAGATGTTCATGCCAGCCACAGCCCCCCCGAGCAGGCAGCCGGCAAAAACTGCGCGTGCGGAGAACCCGCGTTCGCCGGGACTGGGGGTGTAGATCTGCTCGCTGGTGGCTGCTTCCGCCATGGGGAACTCCGGGAAGGAGGCCGCTTCTAACGTGCTGCGACCATGACCTCGTGTCCCACAGGCGCTTCCTCTAGAACCGGTAGACCCCGCGCCCCAGAGCCAGCTCCAGTCCACGCACCGCGTGGCTGCTGTCCCCGACGATGTCCAGGTAGAGCTGCTCGTTCTGTTCCCGCAGCTTGGACAGGTTGTCCAGCGCACCCAGGGCCTTGAGTTCCCGGACTGTGTCGACCACCACTCCCACGGCCTGGGCCATGAGTACCTGCTCGGCAGCGTCAGGCTCCCACAGCCCGGCGATGGCCAGCTTGTGGGCACTCTCCAGCCAGTGGCCGGTGAACTTCAGCTGCTGGACCATCAGGACCAGTCGCCGGTTGGGGTGACTCGCCATGGCCTCCTGGTAGATCGCGAGCTCCCGAGGAAGGCGGTAGGTGAGCAGCCGGCCCTGGGCCTTCAGCTTCTCCTCCTCCTGGGGTCCGCCATAGCCGCGAGCGACCACGTGGACCGCGCCCTGGAGAAGGTGGGCACCCCCACAGGTGTACTGGAAGATGCCCTGGCCCCTCTTCTGGAAGTCCTGGCCGTGGACCATCGCCTCCATCATCCACTGTGACTCCGAGGTGAGCACGTGCACCAGCAGGCGGGCCATGTCGTCCATGGACATCGCCGTGCCCTCCCACGACGTCCACGTGAGGTTCTTCGGACCCCACGCTGCCAGACCTGAAAGGCCCCACGGCATGTCGTTCGGACTGTCATAGGACGAACTGCCATCGCTCTTCTTGAGGAAGGTGGTCAACAGGCTGTGGTGCCACAGGTCACCAAGCTCATGTTCCCGGCCAGCCACGGTGACCACCGTGTCCGGAGACAGGTCCGTCTCCGTCAGGTTCTTGAGCACGAGATCGGTGTGTGGCTCGACCCGAATCCCCTCGAGTTCCCGGGGGAATCCCACCAGGACCTTGCCCGACAGCTCCTGTTCAAAGGCGTAGCGTTCGAAGAGAAAGGGCACCGCTGGCTGCCCGTTGGAGAGCACCAGGCCGCTTCCCCGGGCGAGCAGCCCGTGGGCGATGGCCCATGGATTCTCGGGATCAGTGGCGTGTCCGTCCACCACACTCCCCAGGATCTCGAGCGCCTTCTCCACATCCGGCGTCACGGGCACCGGAAAGGGGGTGGTCTTCTGGTGGACCGGGTTCTGTGGCTGGGGCAGTCCCGGGTCTCGGGACGAAACCGCTTCGGGAATCCCGGCTACCGGGGCCTCCGAAACCGGGTCAGTGTTGCTGCAGGCCCCCAGGAGCCCCAGGAGGACGCCCCAGGACCCGACCGAACTCACTCGCCCTTCGCTTCAGCCTCGGCCTCGGCCTCGGCGTCCATCTTGGCCTGGAGGGCATCGATACGGATGATGCGGTCCCGGTCGGTGGTGTAGAGGATGTCTTCCTGAACAGCCACCCTGGGCCGGACCAGGTCCACCGCGCTGAGCTGGATCTTGTAGTCCAGCTTGCCCGGAGACCGGAACTTGTAGGCCCACCCCTTGTCCGTGACCACCCAGAGCTTGCCGTTCTCATCCACGGTGATGTCCAGGTCCTCGTACCCGGTGCCCAGGTGCTCCTCGTCCAGCACCACGCCCCAGCGGAATCCGTCCAGGTCATAGCGAACGACCTCGCGTCCATAGACCAGCAGCAGCTTGCCCTTGAAGACCTCGAGACCATTGGGGGTGCCGTCCTCGAGTTCCACCCGGAGGACCTCCTCGCTGTCGAGGTTGTAGCCGACCAGGTACTGCCCGATGACGGCGTACAGGGCCCTCTTCTTGGGGACCCAGACAATGAAGCCCTCGCCACCCACCCCGGGATCCAGGCGAGCGTCGGTGTCGACGGTCCAGCCGATGCGCTGGCGACCCTTTTCATCGTAGACCTGGATCCGCATCTCGTAGTCGAGCACCGCGAAGCCCTCGCCTTCCTCACCCGGGATCATGCACAGGTCCAGGGGATTGACGAACTGACCGGGACCATCCCCGGGAGCGGCCCCCGAGGCATAGAACTTGCGACCATCTCGGAACCAGGCATCGGTGATCCCGGGGTCGCCGCCCCACTGCTGTTCTCCCCTCCCCTCGTAGCTGAACCGCTGGATCCGGTTGTTCCCGATGTCCGCCACGTACAGGTTGCCGTGCCGGTCAGCTTCCAGGTTCAGGGGTTCACTGAAGCCCTGAAGAGCCCCGAGTTCCCAGCCGGAGGCCCCCCAGTAGGGCAGGTTGTTCCGAGCGCTGAGCAATTCCTGGTGGGCATAGAAGATCTCGGCCAGGTCCTGGAACTCCCGTTCCGTCCGACCCCAAGATCGCAAGGCTGCCATCTCGATGGCTGGAATGGCATTGGGGTCTTTGAGCTTCTTCAGTGCGGACAGCGCCAAGGCCGATGGCCGAATGGCTGCGGCTCGGTAGCCGACGTCCACCAGGGCAAGGGCACGAGCCCGCAGGTAGTCCGGCCCGTCCCCGGCCTGGCCCATGATGACCCTCAGGGACTCCAGGTCCCCGAATTCGGCCGCCTTGATGGTCTTGTAGCGCTCCTTGACCTCCTCCTCGTGCTTCTCGGCCGCCTTGAGTCCGGCACTGCTGTCCAGCCACTTGATGAGGCCTTCCATGCGATCGCCGGAGCGACCGAAGTTCACTGCCACTTCAGCCACGTGCATCTGCGAGAAGATGATTCCTTCGTAGACGTCGACGACCTCGACCCGGAGCTTGCGGGCCTTGCTGGGCGCCTCGAGCACCAGGTCCAGTCGAGTCATCCGGTCCTCGAGGAGGTACTCCAGTTCCACCGGCTCACCCCCTCCGCCGGACAGGGAGACCTTGATGGTACGAGGCCGGGAGTACTGCTTGAAGGACTGCTTGCCCTTCACCAGGTTGCCCGGCCAGATGGACACGCTCTCCACCTCGGTTGTCCGGCCCAGATCGACTTCGAACCAGGCCCCTTCACCGTTGCCATCTGCGCCTTCGGCCCAGCCATCCCCCAGCAGCCCATCGACCAACCGGTTGGCCACATGGCGCACTCCCTCCTCGTCAGTCAGGGACGAAGAAGCACTGACGCGACCGTTCACTGCAGCATGAACATCCGGAACGAGCAGGCTGAGACCGACGATGGCGGTGAGCATGAACCCTCCTGGGCAAGGTGCCTGAGACAACCCCCACTACTGCGAGCAGCTTGCGCGGTCCACGCCTCCAGGCCGAGCTTGGCCTGGAAATGAGATACCCTGGAGACCTGGAGGCGTGGACATGGTCCTGCCCTGGGTGTTCTGGATGGGGTGCACGACAACAGCGTCGGAATGCCCGGCGACATCCGAACTGCGCCTGGAACTCGTGAACATCACGGTCGATGGCGACACCTCGGAGGACCTGCCCGAAGAGGACTGGCTCCAGGAAGGCACCCTGCTCCCCAGGGACAACGGAAACCTGTGGATCACCGGCCACGCCGGGGGACGCATCACCACCAAGGGGGGCGCGGTTCCTGGCGAAGTCGAGGACACAGACTTGAGCGGTTGTCCCGTCGACCCGGTGTTGGAGATCGGGGTCTGGAAGGTCTTGCGAGCACCGGATTCTCGCCTGCTGGGTACCGCGGCGGTCGTCGATGGGAACAAGGTCGTGCTGACCTACATGCACGTCGACGTCTGGGACGCGCTGGTCCAGTACGAGATCGGGGAGCCGACTACCTCGGAGTAGCCGAGGCGTTCAGATCTCCTCGGCCAGGTTCCTGCCCAGGGGAAGGGTCGCCTGGAGATCCGAGCTCACCTCGGGCGACCAGTGGCCACGGCAGCGGGCCTCGTAGCTCTCCGACGCACCCACCAGGAAGCGTCCATCGCGGTCCACCATCCGCTGGGAGCGGTCCGCCGGGTTCCCACACACCATGCAGATTGCCAGGTTCTTGGTGATGTACTCGGAGACCGCCAGGAGCTGTGGAATGGGCTCGAACGGGATGCCCCGGTAGTCCATGTCCAGCCCGGCCACAATGACCCTGCGACCTTCATTGGCCAGGTTTTCCACGATGGCCAGGAGTTCCATTCCCAGGAACTGGGCTTCATCGACCGCCACGACCTGGGCCTCCGCCACCAACCCCGGGATCTGACCCGCATGGTCGATCTGGATGGAACGAAGGGACAGCCCCGAGTGACTGCCCACCGCGTCGTCGGTGTACCGGGCGTCAATCCGAGGCTTGAAGACGACCACCGACTGCCGGGCATACATGGCACGCCTTACCCGCCGAATGAGTTCCTCGGTCTTGCCGGAGAACATGCAACCGGTGACGACCTCGATCCAGCCAACATCTCTGGGCAAGGGGTCCATCAGTGCCTCTCCCCCAGTCGAAAGGAATCGCTTGACCCGTCGACCCAGGAGACCACTGGTAAGCCATCCTGCTGGCGGTGCCCGTGAAGCGTGGGCAACGGGCAATCGCCCGGGGTCAATGGAACCCTGGCAAAGGGATTCGCATAGGCCTTGCCAAGGATTCCCAACGGGTCCTCAGGAGCCCGGTTCAACAACCAGACCCCACTGACGTCCCGGTAGACCGAGTCCTTGAAGAGACAGGGTTCGCGGTCCGGAGAGAGCCCCGCCTCCCAGGAGACGGCCTCACCCCTCTCGACATCGCCGGTGACGGTGGCGACGAATCGAG